>CAZDCR010000088.1:0-9668 GCA_964503995.1 uncultured Segnochrobactrum sp. | reverse complement strand
TTCTCGCGCGTCCGCCGTGCGGCGGAGACGCCCTTCAACATGATCCTGGAAGCCCGTCCGTGACCGGCGGGCTCCCCGTTCGGAGCACTCGACATGCACATCACCCTTTCCGCCGGTCGGGCCGGCGGCCTCGCCGCCCGCCGGGCGCTCGGCGCCTGCCGGCAGGCTGCGAACTTCCTCCTGGCGCGGTTCGCCGCGGCGCGGACCCGCCAGATCCTCGGTGAGCTCGACGACCGCATCCTCGAGGACATCGGCCTCGAGCGCACCGACATCAACGGCCTCGCCGATCGCATCGCCGAGAACCGGCTGCGCCGCCGGCCATGACGGATCTCAAGACGGGGGCGGGCGGAGGCGGGCGACCGCGATCCGTCCACCCTCCATCTTGATCCGCCCCTCCTTCTGCAACAGACGGAGCTGCTTGTTGACCGCCTCGCGGGTCGCACCGAGCATCTGGGCGAGCATGCCCTGGGTGAGGTCGAGATCGACCACCGCCGCATCCGGCTCGATATGGCCGTGGACGATGGCGAGCTCGCGCAACAGCACCAGCAGCCGGTCGCGCAGATCGAGAAAGGCGGCGCGGTTGATCTTGTCGGTGGCGAGCCGGAGGCGCTCGCAGAGGGCGAGCACGATCGCCTTCGACAGCCCCGGTTCCTCGTCGAAGAGCTCGAGAAAGACGCGCCGGCCGACGAACAAGAGCTCGACGTCGGTGAGCGCCGCGGCATTGGCCGAGCGGCTCAAGCCGTCGAGCAGCGCCACCTCGCCGATCACCTCGCCCTCCTCGCAGAGCGTGATCGTCAATTCGCGCCCGTCGGCGTTGTCGAGGAAGATGCGGACGACGCCGGCCGACACGCAGTACAGCCCGTCGGCCGGATCGCCGACGGTGAAAAGCGACGCGCCGGCCGACAGGCGGACCGTGCGCGCGATCGCCGCGACGCGCATCAGCTGCGCCTCCGACAAGCCGGTGAACAGGCTGGCGCGGCCGAGCTGCGCAGCGATATCGGCGGTGTCCACGGTCGGCATCGCACGGCTCCCGTCTCTCACACCGGCCGGTCATCCGGGCCGGCCGCATCAGCAGACGGCCGGTCCCCCGACCGGCCACACGACCCCTGCTTCATCCGGCCGCCTCCGCCGATGTTGGCGGTGACGCTGCCTGGCGTGCGAGAGTAGACTTCGCGCGCCCGGCTGCCCAGCAAGACGAGGTCGACACCATGATCCGCTCCTCCCGGCACGCCGCACTCGGTGTCCTCACGGCCACGGCGATGGCCGCCACTCTGGCGTCCCCCGCCGCTGCCCAGTCCAACGCGGGCTGCAGGCCCGACCCCGCCGCGACAGGACCTGCGATCACGCTCGACTGCGGCCACGGCCTGAGGATCACCGTCGAGCGCTCGGCCGCCTATGCCGTCGTCGACGGTGACGGTGACGGCCGGCCCGAGGCGCTGCGCCTCGACAGCGGCGCCGCCCTCGTCAAGGTCGACCCCGGCGCCGGCCGCGGCTTCCAGATCCTGACTCCACGCGCCGTCGCCTCCGTGCGCGGCACCGAATGGGCCGTCGATGCGGCCTCCGACATGACCTCCGTCTTCGTCGTCTCCGGCCGCGTCGCCGTGGCGCCGCGCGGCGGCGGCAGCGGCGTCGTGCTGCAGGCGGGCGAGGGCGTCGACGTCCGCGGCCCGGGCCCGCAGCGGGCGATCCGCTGGGGCGCGGCCAGGGCGGCCGCCCTCCTCGCGCGCTTCGGGCGATGAGACGGGCGGCCGGCCGCCGCACCCTCCTCGTCCTGACGCTCGCCTTCGCGATCGCCGGCGCCCTGTGGGGCGCCTGGCTCGCCCGCCTGCAACTGACGGGCGCCGCCTCGTCGCTTGACCGCATCGAGGCCCTGGCGCTCGACCTGCGCTTCATGGTCGCCGGTCCGCGGACGGCCCCCGACGACGTCGTCATCGTCGCCATCGACGAGGCGACGATCCGCGCCGTCGGCAGCTATCCGCTGTCGCGTGGCGTCCTCGCCGACATTGTCACGCGGGTCTCGGCAGCGAGGCCGCGCGTCCTCGCCCTCGACTTCCTGTTCCTCGAGGACAGCCGTTCCGGCGCCGACCGGGCACTCGCCGACGCGCTGGCGGAGGCGACCGCGGTGATCGGAGCCGCCGCCGTGTTCGCCAGCGGCGACGAGGCACCGCCGCCGGAAGCAGCCGCGGAGACAGCGGTGGACCTCGGCATCGGTCCGATCCCCCGGGCAACGACGGTGACGTGGCCGGCGGGGATCTTCCTCAGCCGCACCCGCCCGGGCCTCGTCAACGTCTCCGTCGATGCCGGTGGCACGCCGCGCCACGTGCCTTTGCTGGTGGCGGTCGATGACGGTGTCGCCCCCGGTTTCGTGCTGGTCGTCGCGGCCGCGGCGCTCGGTGCGGAGCCACGCTTCGGAACCGACAGCCTCACGCTCGGCAGCGTCCGGCAGCCGCTCGACCTCGGCCACCACCTGCCGCTGACCTACTACGGGCCGGAGGGCATGATCGCGACGATCAGCGCCGAGCGTGTGCTGGCGGGCGACCCGGAGGCGCTGGCGGCGCTGGCGGGTCGAACCGTCGTGCTCGGCACCACCGCGCTCGGCAGCGGCGACCGCTTCGCCACCCCCTTCGACGCCGATGTGCCGGGCGTCGAAGTGCTGGCGACGGCGATCGGCAACCTGATCACCGGGACCGGCCTCGTGCGCGACGAGGGCGTGCGCCGCATCGACGCCGCCACCACCATCGCGCTGCCCGCGGTGATCGTCGGGCTGATGGCGGTGGCGAGCCCGGCGCTCGGGCTGGTGCTCGCCGGCGTTCTCGCGGCGGCCTGGCTCGCCGCCGTGGTCGTCGCCTTCGACGCCGGCTTCTGGCTCAGCGTCGCCCTGCCGCTCGCCGCCGCCGTGCCGACGGCCGTCGCCTACGGCATCGCCCGCTACCTGTTCGAGCACCGCCTCAACGCCCGCCTCGGCGAGACGCGGGCGGCGCTCGCACGCATGCAGTCGCCGCTCCTCGCCGACCGTCTCGACGACCCGGACTTCCTCGCCGAGCCGTCGGCCTGCGAGGCCGCCGTGCTGTTCCTCGACCTGTCGGGCTTCACGGGGCTCAGCGAGCGCCTCGGCCCGGCGGAAACGCGCGCCTTCCTGAAGGGCTTCCACGAGGCGGTCGGCCGCGTCGCCACCGCCCATGACGGCCTCATCGTCGCCTTCATGGGCGACGGCGCGATGATCGTCTACGGCTTCCCGGAGCGGCGCGGCGACGAGGCGGAGCGGGCGCTCGCGAGTGTCCGCGAGCTCGCGGCAGCGCTTGCGACCTTCATCGCCGCGGCGGCGCCGGGGGCGGCGATGACGGTGCGCTTCGGCCTGCACTACGGCCCGGTCGTCGTCTCCCGCCTCGGGGCCGCCGCCCACCAGCACATCACCGCCACCGGCGACACCGTCAATGTCGCAAGCCGGCTGCTCGAGATCGCCAAGGCGAACCGGGCGCAGGTGGCAGCGGCCGAGACGGTGTTCGCCGCGCTGCCGCCGGAGCGGTACCCGGCCGGCGCCGCCGGTTTCGGGCCACCGTCCGCGGTGCCGGTCCGGGGCCGCGCCGGCACCGTCGCCGTGCGGTTCGCCACCACCGTGCCGGCCGAGGCCACCGCCTGAGCCGCGGACCGGCACCCCGCTCGACGAGTGCCTTCCAACGACACGGCCGTCCGCCCGAGTTGACGTGGCGCAAGGCGCCTTCGACGGCGCCCGTGTTCTGCTGCCCGTGACGGGCGGCCGCGAGCCGCCGGCACACGGGCGCGAGCCCGCGCACAATGGGAAGGACGGCAGCCATGACACACGGCAAGCCAGCAGAGATCCGGGACGTGCTGACGGTGGTCGACCTCGCCGGCCGGCGCCCCGCCGCGGCGCATGCGATCGACCTCGCCGCCCAGACGGGCGCCCACCTCACCGGCCTCGTGCCGGTGTTCGACTATCTGACGCCCTCCGTGATCGGCGGCGGCATCCCGGCGAGCGTGCTGGCCGACATCCGCGCCAGCGCCGAGCAACCGGCGCGGGAGGCGATGAAGGCGTTCGAGGCCATGGCATCCGCCTCCGGCATCGCCTTCGAGGCGGCCCGCTTCGACGGTGGCGAGGGCGAATTCGAGGAGCTCGCCGCCCGTGCGCGTCTCTGCGACGTCGCGATCGTCGGCCAGGAAGACCCGGAGCGCCCGGAAGGCGATCGCCGCGCCGTCATCGAGACGCTGCTGTTCTCGGCCGGGGCGCCGACGCTGGTGGTGCCCTACATCGCCAGCGGGCAGCATCGCGGCGCAAAGATCGCCGTCGCCTGGGACGGTGGCCGGCCGGCCGGCCGCTCGGTGCGGGGGGCGATGCCGTTCCTGAAGGCGGCCGAGAGTGTCTCGGTGATCGTCGTCGATGACGGCAGCCGCTTCGTCGGAGAGCCCGGGGCCGACCTCGCCCTCTTCCTCGCTCGCCATGGCCTGTCGGTGACGATCCTGCGCGTCCCCCCCGTCGATCGCGACGTCGCGGCCGCGATGCTCAACGTCGTCAGCGACGAGGGCTTCGACATGCTGGTGATGGGCGCCTACGGCCACTCCCGCTTCCGCCAGTTCGTGCTCGGCGGCACGACGCGCGACATGCTGGAGATGATGACGGTGCCGGTGCTGATGGCGCACTGAGCGCCTCGGAGACCGCGGCTTTCCTAGGCTGAGTGCAGATCGTTAGCCGGCTATTCCACAGGAATGCCGGCTAACGACAGGCCTCAGGGCTCGGTGACGGTGACGACCTGGAAGGTATGGAGATCGCCGTCCTCGTCGCGGATCGAGACGTACTCGCCCGGCACGAAGGCATGGTCGCCGAGGCGGTAGCCGGCTTCGTCGTCCTCGTCTCCGGCGATGTCGTAGCGGAAGGCCCAGCTGCCGCCCGGTCGATGCACGAGGTGGCCGAGGTCTTCTTCCTCGTCGGCCCAGAAGCGGCGGACGCGGCAGTTGGCGCGCAGCCGCTTCCAGCCCTCGACGTCGATGTGGCCGTCAGCATCGAGCGGGGCGGCGAACTCATAGCCGTGCCGGTTGGAGCCGTTCGGGAACTCGCGCGTGCGGGCGAGATTGAGGCGGATTTTCTTCAGCTCTGACATTGCGCGGGTGATCCCTGTCGTTGGGCACAGGATGGCCGGGGCGAGGGTCGCCGGGGCCGTGGTGCCGGGAGCGGGCCGAGGCGGCCGGTGGCGCCGATCCTTCCGGGCAGGGCACCGCCTTGTCCTTGACATTGGTCAACCGCCGGCCCGCTTTCAACCGCAGCCGCCGGAGAACCGGCCCCGTCAGCGATCGGGCGTCGAGAGCGACAGACCGAGCGCGGCCCGCCGCCGCAGCCACAAGGGCGGGCGATAGCGCGGGTCGCCGGTCAGCGCGTGCATGCCCGACAGGATCTTGAGGACCCGCGCCGGGCCTACGGCGTCGCCGAGGGCGAGCGGCCCCTGGGGATAGCCGAGGCCGAGCCGGACGGCTGCGTCGATGTCGCCGGGCGTCGCGATCTTCTGCTGGGCGATCTCGCAGGCCGTCGCCGCCACCATCGCCAGCATCCGCTGGGCGATGAAGCCCGGGCTGTCGGCGATGCGGGTGACCTTGCGGCCGGCGGCGAGGAGGGCGCGGTGGACACCGTCGGCGACGGCGGGGTCGGTCGCCGGGCTCGTCATCATCGTCACCCGCCCGCCGCTCGCGAAGGCGGTCGGAAACAGCGGATCGAGCGCCACCGTCCGCCGCGGATCGAGCCCGGCCGCAAGCGCGGCGTGGGTAGTGTCGAGGCCGAGCGGCGTGACGATCAGCACGGCGTCCGCCGGTGCGGCCGTCTCGGCCGAGACCGTCGCACCGCCCTCGACGAGCGCCGCGGCGAGAGCGTCGCGGACATCCGCGGCGACCGCGCCGAGCCAGACCGTCGGCGCCGGACCCTCGGGCGGCTCAACCTCGGCGCGGACCGCCTTGCGGCCGTCCTCGTAGACGTAGAAGCCCTCGCCGCTCTTGCGGCCGTAGAGCCCGCCGGCGACGCGGCGGCCGGCGATCGGCGACGGCCGGTAGCGCGGCTCCTGGTAGAACTGGCCGTAGATCTCGTCCATGACGCGGTTCGAGACGTCGAGGCCGGTCAGGTCGAAGAGCTCGAACGGCCCCATGCGGAAGCCGGCCGCCGCGGTCATCACGCGGTCGACGTCGGCCGGTTCGCCGACGCCGTCCTGGACGATCTTCAGCCCCTCGGTGGAGAAGGCGCGGCCGGCGTGGTTGACGAGGAAGCCCGGCGTATCGCGGCAGGTGACCGCCCGGTGGCCGGTGGCGGCGACGAGGGCGGCGAGCCCGTCCGTCACCGCCGGCGCGGTGCGCAGGCCGGGGATCACCTCGACCACCTTCATCAGCGGCACGGGGTTGAAGAAGTGCAGGCCGGCGACGCGCTCCGGCCGCCGGGCGGCGGCGGCCACCGCCGTCACCGAGAGGGACGAGGTGTTGGTGGCGAGCACCGCGTCCGGCCGCACGATCTCCTCGAGGTCGCGGAACAGGCCGCGCTTCGCCTCGAGATCCTCGACGATCGCCTCGATCACCACGTCGGCGCGGGCGAAGTCGGCGAGCGTTTCGGCCGGCGTGATGCGGGCGAGCGCCGCCGCGGCGGCCTCCGCCGTCATCCGCCCCTTGGCGACGATGCGGTCGAACAGGTCGGCGAGCTTCTCCTTCGCCGCCACCACGGCGCCGGGACGGGCATCGAAGGCAATCACCGTGTGGCCGGCCTCGGCCGCCCACTGCACGATGCCCGCGCCCATCGCGCCGGCCCCGACAACGCCGATCACCGCTGGGCCGCTGTCGCTCATCGTGCTCACGCTTGCGTCACTCATCTCTGCGTCACTCGCCCTTGAACGCCGGCTTGCGCCGCTCGATGAACGCCGCCATGCCCTCGCGCTGGTCGCCTGTGTCGAAAAGCAGCTGGAACGACCGACGTTCCAGCGCCAGCGCCGATTGCAGCGGCAGGTCGGCCCCCAGCAGCACCGTCTCCTTGATGTGCTCCAGCGCCACCGCCGGTCCGGCCGCGATGCGCTCGGCAAGCTCCAGCGCCCGGTCGAGCACGGCGTCGTCGTCGACGACCTCGCTCGCGAGCCCCCAGCGCTCGGCGGTCTCGCCGTCGATCTGCTCGCCGGTCATCAGCATCCGCATCGCCTTGAACTTGCCGACGGCGCGCACCAGCCGCTGGGTGCCGCCGGCCCCCGGCATGATGCCGACGCGCACCTCCGGCAGCCCAAATTTCGCACCCCGGCCGGCGACGATGATGTCGGCGTGCAGGGCGAGCTCGCAGCCGCCGCCCAGCGCGAAGCCGCGGACGGCGGCGATCATCGGCTTGCGGAACTCGGCCACCGCCGCCCACAGCCGGTGCAGGCCGCGCCGGTGCATTTCGGTCGGCGACGCCTCGGCCATCGCCTTGATGTCCGCCCCGGCGGCGAAGGCCTTGTCGTCGCCGGTGACGACGACGACGCGGACGGCGGGGTCGTCGACGAGGCGCGCCAGTATCCCGGCGAGCTCGCGCCGGATCTCCATGTTGAGGGCGTTGAGGGCATCGGGGCGGTTGAGGCGGAGCAGGACGACGCCGGGTCGCGGCGCCTCCTCGATGATCAGGCTCACGGCGGTCTCCTGGGACGATCTCCCGGCAGGCGGCCGGACCCTAGGCGATCGGGTCTGGGTCGGCAACGGCGAGCGGCTGATGGCCGCGAGCGCGCCCGGCCAGCGGCAGACCGCCGTCACGCGCGGCAGCAGCCCTCGTCGGGAATCAGGAGTGTCGCGGGGTGATCGTCGGTGGAGCGCGGGAGACCTGCACCGCCGCCAGCCCCGACAGCAGCACCAGCGACGCCGCGACGAGTTCGAGCGCCTCCTCGCCGACGAGATCGACGGCTCGCCCGAACGGAAGGAGGTGCTGGTCGAACACCCAGGCGCAGAGGAGCACCACCGCCGCCGCGAGCAGCGGTCGCCCGCCCCGTCCCGCCAGCCAGCGCAGGCCGGAGGCGAAGAGGCCGAGAGGATCCCGCCATGACACCGCGGCGAGGCCGAGCCATGCCAGGGCCATCACGGCCATGGTGCCGCGGCTGTTGAAGATGAGGGCCAGCGTGGGCGTGCCAGATTTCGTGAAGTCGAGCTCCCGGAGCGCCAGCACGACGATGAACAGCCCGTAGCCGGCGAACGTCAGCGCGTGCAGCCGTTCGTCCGCCATCGTCGCCGCGGCGAAGAAGCAGAGCGCCGCCGCGCTGTAGAAGGCGACCTGCAGCCACTCCACCGGTCCGTTCTCGGCGCTGATCGCGGCAAGGTCCCGGTCGCCCATGGCGATGACCGCCAGGCAGACGGCGACCACCCCGACGATCGCCGCCAGCAGGGCCGCGAGACGGCGGCGCGTCAGGGCGTCGAGGGGAAAGGCGGGGGCTCGGTGCATCAGTCTTGCATTCATCGGCAGGGTCTCGCGGAGCGCCGCGACCCCCGACGCGCGTCGACGCACTCGATGTGCCGATTGTGACAGAATTGCGAACGCGATTCACGTCGATGTGGACGGCGTGGGCGACGACCTCAGCCGGCGAGCGCGATACCGGCCACCAGCCGGCCGTAGTCCGGCTCGCCGCGGTGGGTCATGCGGCGGTAGGAGAAGAACCGCGCCTCGTCGTGATAGGTGCAGAGGCCGAGGTCGTCGACGCTGCTGAGGCCGGCCTTGCCGAGCCGCATCGCCACGTAGCCGGGCAGGTCGAACATCGAATGGCCGGCCCGCTCGGCGCGCACGAAGAACGGGGCGCTGTCCGCATCCTCCTCGAGGAAGCGGGCGACGAACTCCGGGCCGACCTCGTAGGCGTCGGCGGAGATCGTCGGGCCGATGACGGCGACGATGCGCGCGCGGCCGGCACCGAGCCCTTCCATCGCCGCGACCGTCGATTCGAGCACGCCGCGGAGCGCACCACGCCAGCCGGCGTGGGCGGCGCCGACGACGCCGGCGACCGGGTCGGCGAACAGCACCGGCGTGCAGTCGGCCGTCGTCACCGCCATGGCGAGGCCCGGCACGTCGGTGACGACGGCGTCGACCCGCGGCCGCTCGCCCTCGCCCCACGGCGCCTTCACCACGGCCGCGTCGGGCGAGTGCACCTGGTAAGGCAGCGCCAGCGCCGGCGGCTCGACACCCAGTGCCCGGGCGACGCGGGCGCGGTTCTCGTGGACGTTCTCCGGCCGGTCCGACGAGCCGAGCCCGACATTCAGGCTCGCATAGACGCCACCGGAGACGCCGCCCTCGCGGGTGAAGAAGGCGTGGCGGACGGCAGGCATAGCGTCGAGGGCGGGGGCACGGATCATCGGCGTCCGGGAAGCTGTCGGGGAAAGCGGGCCGAGGGATTCGGCGGGTTCGTCGAAGGTGGGTGCGGCCGGCGGCGCTGTCAAACCGCGAAGGGCGGCGGCGGCTCGGCGCCCCGCGGCGCCACGGCCAGCACCTTGAACAGCGTGCCCATCTGCTCGGGCTCGGAGAGCCGCGCGGCCGCCGCGGCGATGGCGGCGCGGGTCGCCGCATCGGCATCGCGGGAGAGCCGGGCCGCGCGTTGCGCGAGGCCGAGCGCCGACAGGAACGCCCCCTGCCCGATCGGCCCGTGTGCCGCCGCACCGGCGGAGCGGGCGGCGCGCGTCAGCGCGGAAAAGTCGAC
>CAZDCR010000087.1:0-9781 GCA_964503995.1 uncultured Segnochrobactrum sp. | reverse complement strand
GCGAGCGGCAGCTGCGGCGCCGCCTCGGCCAAAAGGGTCCACGCCCGCGTCCGCAGGGAATCGCTGCAGGTCACCGAATCGATGCCGACCAGCCGGATGGCGCGGGCGAAGAACGGGTGCAGCGTCATCGGCACGTCGAAGCCGGCGACCATGCCGCAAGCGGCGATCGTCGCGCCGTAGGTCGTCGTGCGCAGCGCCTGCGCATGGACCGCGCCGCCGACGGTGTCGACCACCACGGAAAAGCGGGCTTCGCCAAGGGGCGCCGGCGCCACCGCGGCGAAGGCCTCGGGCTCAAGCACCGTCCGGGCCCCGAGCGAGCGCAGGAAATCGCCGTCGTCCGCGCGCTTCTCCACGGCGGTGACCGTGAAGCCGCGGGCCGCAAGCAGCGCGACGGCGAGGCTGCCGATGCCGCCACCGGCGCCGGTGACCAGGGCCGCGCGCCCGTCGCCATCACTCTCCCCGAATTCGAGAAGGCACAGCGCCGCCGTCAGGCCGGCCGTGCCGAAGATCATCGCCGTGCGGGTGTCGAGCCGGTCCGGCAGCGGCAGCAGCCGGTCGGCCGGCAGCCGTGTCCGCTCGGTGTAACCACCCCAGACCGTCTCCCCGAGCCCCTTGCCGGTGCCGACAACCCGCGTGCCGACGGGAAAGCGGGAATCCGTCGACGCCTCGACGACGCCGGCGAGGTCGATGCCCGGCACGTGCGGATAGCCGGCGACGGCGCCGCCCTTGCCGGAGAGGATCAGCGCGTCCTTGTAGTTGATGCTGGAATGCTCGACGCGGACGGTGACGTCGCCCGGCGGCAGGTCGGCATCGGTCAGCGTGTCGAGCGCGATGCGGCGGGCCCCGTCCTCGACGTGGATCCGCAATGCGCTGAAGCTCCTGGCCATCCGTCACTTTCCTTCCCGTACCTGGCCGGCGATCGACGCGCCGTCAGGCCGTCCGCACCCCGCGTCGAGGATCCCGCCCATCGGGCCCGCCGGCGCCGACAGCTCTCACCACGCCTCATGCACGAAGCGGCCGCCGACCATCGTCGCGCGCACGCCGATGCCCTCGAGGTCCTCGGCCGGCATCGTCGTCGGGTCGTCCGAGAGCACGGCGAGATCGGCGAGGTAGCCGGGCTCGAGCCGGCCCTTCTCGTGCTCCTCGAAGGAGAGGTGGGCGGCATTCACCGTGCACATCCTGAGCGCCTCCAGCCCGGAGATCCGCTGCTTCGGACCGATGACGCGCCCCGTGACCCGCTCGGTGCGGGTGCGGCAGACGGCCATGCACCTGAACAGGCTGATCGGGATGTTGTCGGTGCCCATCGCCACCGGCACGCCGGCGTCGATGAGGGTGCGGTGGGGGACGACGTGGTTTCCGTCATCGGGGGCGCCGTCATAGTCGTCGCCGTTCTTCCACAAGGCGTAGACCGGGATGGTGGTGACGACGATGCCGAGGCGCTTCACCCGCGCATGGTCTTCCGGCGAGAGGTGGCCGACGTGCTCCATCACCCAGCGCCGGGAGGCGATGGGGTAGCGCGTCGCCAAATCCTCGAAGATCGGCAGCACGGTGCCGAGGTTTTCCAGGATGACGGTGTGCACGCGCAGGTCGTTCTGGGCGGCGAGCGTCACGAGGCCGCGATAGGCCTCGAGGTCGTTGTGCCACTCGACGAAGCCGGCCCAGCCGGTGTCGGGCAGGGCCTCGCGCGTCAGGGCGGCAGTGCAGGCCTTGCCGCCATAGCCGATGAAGACGCCGGAAACCCTGAGCCATCGGTCGCCCAGGCCGCGACCGCGGGCGAAGCCCAGCCAGTCGCGCATGATGCGGCCGGCCTCCTCGACGCCCGACCAGGACGGCGAGACGGTGAGCGACGTGCGGACCGTCAGTTCGCCCTGCTCCCACAGCCGCTGATAGAGGCCGACGGAGAGCGAATAGGAGCCGTGGCCCTCGTAGATCGACGTGGTGCCGACGGCGTTGTAGAGCGCCATCGAGCGGCGGAGCGCATCGAGCCGGGTGTCCCAGGTGAAGCGCGGCACGTCCTTCAGGAGATCGAACTCGAGGGTCGGCCGCTCGTTCTCCTCGTAGATGACGCCGGTCGGCTGGCCATCCGAACCACGCTCGAAGACGACGCCGCCGCACCGGCCCTCGCCGCCGTCGAGCAGGCCGGAGCGGGCGAGCGCCAGGCTGTTGACGGCCGCGACCGTCGGCACCCGGCTCCAGGTGCCGAAGGCGCCCATGATGTAGACGGGGTGGTCCGGGGCCACCCGGTCGAGCTCGAAGCGGTCCGGCATGCGGCCCTCGGCGAGCGCCTGCGGGCCATCGAAATAATAAGGCGGCGTGCCGACCGGCAGGGTGACGATCCACTCGCCCTTCGGCGTCACGGCTGCGGCAGCGGCGATCGTCGCCAGCACGTCGGCGATCGAGCGCGCGTCCTTCAAAGCGAGGCGCGTGTGCTTGAGGCCTTCCCGCTCCATGTGGGCATGGGCGTCGATCAGGCCGGGAACGACGGTGGCGCCGTCGAGGTCGATGCGGCGGGCGCCGGCGGCGGCATCGGCGACGTCGGTCATGCTGCCGACGGCGAGCACGCGCTCGCCCTCGACGACGAGGCTGTCGGCGTCACCATGGCGGGCGCCCATCGTGAGAATGCGCCCGCCGGTCAGAAGCGTGCGCGCGCTCATCTGGAATCCGCCCCGTACCAGGGAAACAGCCGGTGCAGCGTCCAGGCGAACAGGGCGTCGGCGAGGAAGCCGAGGGCGCCCAGCGCCATCAGCCCGACGAACATCATGTCGATGCGGAAGACGAGGTGGGAGAACGAGATCAGGTAGCCGAGCCCGCTCGAGGCACCGACGAGCTCGGCGGCGACGACGATGACGAAGGCGACCGCGGTGGCATGGCGCAGGCCTGCGAAGATGAACGGCAGCGCCGCCGGCAGCACCACCTGGAAGAGGATCGCGGTCCGCCCGGCGCCGAGGCTCGCGGCCGACTGCACGTAGAGCCGTGGCACGTCGCGCACGCCGATGAAGGTGTTGATCCAGACGGGGAAGAAGGTGCCCCACGAGATCAGCGCCACCTTCGGCGTCTCGCCGAGACCGAACCAGACGATGGCGAGGGGCACGAAGGCGATCGCCGGGATCGAGCGCAGACTGTGCAGCACCGGGTCGGTGAGGTTCTGCGCCATCGCCATGCGGCCGGTGACGAGGCCGGCGAGGACGCCGAGCGTCGAGCCGATGACGAAGCCGGAGGCGGCGCGCTTCAGGCTCGACCAGGCGTGGCCGGCCAGCTGGCCACTCGTGACGAGGTCGACGAGTGTGGCGACGATCCCGGACGGCGGCGGGAACATCTGCACGTTGACGCCCGGCACGACGCGCGGCAGCACCTCCCACAAGGCGAGGAAGATCAGCACGCCGAGAACGTTGAGGGCGAGGATGCGGCGGATGCGCCGGCGCTTGCCCGCCGCGAGATCGGCACGGAAGCGTGTCTCGATCTCGCGCATGTCGCGCTCGGTGAGGGCAGCGGCGTGGCGGTCCGCTTCGGAGGCGGTGGCGGCGGTCACGGGGCCCCTCCCGTCTTCATGGTGTGGAAGGCGCCGTTGACGGCGGCGTAGAGCTCGCCGAAGGCGGCACTGGTCCGGTCGCGCGGTCGCGGCAGGCGGTTTTCGACGATCGTCTCGATGCGACCCGGTGACGGCGCCATGACGACGATGCGGTCGCCGAGGAAGACGGATTCCTCAATGTTGTGGGTGATGAAGAAGATCGTCAGGCCGAATTCCTCCCAGATGCGCAGGAGCTCGGTCTGCAGCGTCACCCGCGTCATCGCGTCGACGGCGGCGAAGGGCTCGTCCATCAACAGGATGCGCGGCTTGTTGACGAGGGCGCGGGCGACGGCGACGCGCTGGCGCATGCCGCCCGAGAGCTCGAAGGGATAGCGTTCGGCGGCGCCGGCGAGGCCGACGCTCGCGAGGATCTCCGTCGCCCGCTCCCGTCGCTCGGTGCGGCCGACGCCCTGCATCTTCAGCCCGAACTCGACGTTCTTGCGGGCCGTCAGCCAGGGAAACAGGGCGTATTCCTGAAAGACGACCCCGCGATCGGGCGCCGGCCCGGCGATTGGCGTGCCGTAGAACGACAGGGTGCCGCGCGTCGGGCCGATGAAGCCGGCGATCATGTTGAGAAGGGTGGTCTTGCCGCAGCCGCTCGGGCCGATGGCGCAGAGGAACTCGCCCGGGCGGATGTCGAGCGAGACGTTGAGGAGCGCCCAGGTCGGGTCGCCATCGGCGGTGGCGTAGAGCTTGGAGACGCCATCGACCGAGACGGCGGCGGGTGCCGCCGTCCCGGTGCGATCGGGGAGGCCTGCTCCGTCGCGGGCCGCGACGGCCCGTTCGGGTAAGCCCGCCATGCTCAGAGCGAGACCCGGTCGGGGCGGAGCTTCTGCATGGCGTCGGGGTAGATGAGGCCGGAGAACAGGGCGCGCAGGTCGCCGCTGTAGGGCTCGGCGATCTTCTGCTCGATCGCCCACTCCGCCTCGGCGACCATCACGTCGACGATCTGCTTGTCGAGCTGCACCTTGATGTCGAGGAGCTCGATGCCCTTCTGGGTGTCGTCCTCGGACGTCGCCGTGCGCTCGGCGACGTATTTCAGCGCCTCGGCGGGGTTCGACTGGATCAGCGCCTCGGACTCGAAGAGCGTCTTCACGGCGGCCTCCACGAGTTCGGGGGACTTCGTCACCGTGTCCTCGTTGGCGACGAAGATGAGGTGGGAGCGCCAGATGTCCTCGATGCCCTCGCGCGGCAGGATGATGATGTCGTCGCCGCCCTGCTTCTGGGCGGCGATCGCCGACAGCCAGTCCCAGGCGAAGGCATTGACGTCGCCGCGGACGGTGGCTGCGACCATCTCCGGGCCGGCCATGTTGACGACCTCGACGTCGGCCAGCGTCATGCCGTGCAGCTTCAGCCACTGGTTCAGGAAAAAATGGCCGCTCGAGCCGATGCGGGTCGCGATCTTCTTGCCCTTGAGGTCGGCTGGCGTCTCGACACCGGACTTCTTGCTGGCGGCGACGAGCATCTCCTTCGCCGAGCGGCTGAAGTCGGCGACGATGCGCGGCTTCAACCCGCGCAGGGCGGCGAGCAGCGTCGGGCTCTGGGTCGTCGTGCAGAAGTTGGCGCTCTCGCTCAGCACGGCGTCGAGGGCGAGGCGGCCGGCGGTGAACTTCGCCACCGTGACGTCGAGGCCGTTCGGCGCCCACAGCTTCGCGGCGTCGGCGACGTAGACGACCGTCCAGCCGTGGCCTTCGCTCTCGGCGACGGTGACCGGCGTGGCGGCGAAGGCGGTGGAGAAGCCCAGACCGGCGAACGGCAGCGCGAGGCCGGCGGCGGCGGTGGACTGCAGGAAGGTGCGGCGATTCAGCATGGGGACGGCTCCGACTGCTTTGGCGTCGCGGCACCGGCTCCCCGTCAGACGATCTCATCCCGTCGTCGGCGGCACCGCGTACGCTGTGTTCCCGGCTCTGGCATGCTTTTATTCAAGTCTTGTATGCCAGGAACGCTAACAGCAGTTTCCGGAGGCGTCAAACCCGTCGCCAGAGGAGGCTCGCGCCGTCCGGCATCAGGCCAAGCGGCGGTGGACGGCGTGCAGGAAGTCGGTGACGTCCTCGCCGAGCAGCGCCACATGCGAGCGCATCAGGGCACTGGCGCGGACCGCCTCGCCGGCGACGATCGCTGCGAGGATCTCGGCGTGCTCTGGGATCGAGGACAGCATCCGGCCCGGGCGGTAGGTGACGTGGTGGCGGTAGGGCGCCGTCTTCAGCGTCACGGCGCGCAGCTGCGCCTGCAGCACCTTGTTGCGGCTCGCCTGGGCGATCTCGTGGTGGAAGGCGTTGTTGGCGAGGAAGAAGGCGGGCACCGCGCCGCTCGCCGCGGTCTCCGCGCAGCGCTCGTGCAGGGCCGCCAGGCGGGCGTGGTCGTCAGGCCGGCTGCGGCGCGCGGCCAGCCCCGCCGCCAGCGCCTCGAGCTCGGCGACGACGGAGAAGGCATCGAGCAGGTCCGCCGGCTCGAGCTCTGCGACCATTGCGCCACTGCGGCCGCGGACACTGACGAGCCCGCTCGCCACCAGCCGTTGCAGCGCCTCGCGGATGGGCGTGCGGGAGACGCCGAACTCCTCGGCCAGGTGGCGTTCGTCGAGCCGGTCACCCGGCCGGCGCTCGCCCCGCAGGATCGAGTCCTCCAGTGCCTCGACGATCTCGGACGAGCGCGAGACGAAGGGCTGTCGCAGCGGCGTCTCTTCGGCGATGGACAAGCAGCGCTCCTGGAAAGGTCCTGTGTTCGACGGTGGTCCGCAAGCGTCAGCGACACCGGTTCGAGGGCGTCACGCGCCCGTTCGTCTTAGGCGAACGTCGGCCGTCTGACAACGCGAGGGAGCGCCAGGCCACCGAGGTCCGGCATACGAAGTTGGAAATCCTGCATGCCGGCGTGGCCGACGGGCCCCGTACACGACAGCTTGAACGGCGCCGCGGTGTCTGTGGCTGCAACCCTGAGGTAGAGTGCGGTTGCTCCAGATGTACGTGGGCCCGCCCGTGGCGGGCAGTTCATCCGGCCTGGTGCGACGGACGCCGCCGAACTGCGGTGCGTCGTCGTGCGACCTGGCCGTCCCCTCCGGCCGTTCCCCTCCGCGCGACCGCGCCCTGGTCTGGCGACACCCGTGTGTCGTCGGCCGCGGTGCGCGCCTCCCCCCTGCGCGCCGCGGCCGGTTCTTCCCGCGTAGGAGAGTGTTGCCATGAAGAAGATTGCGATCCTGAACGACGGCCCGCGGCATTTTCCGTCCGCGGCGGCCGGACTGGTGGCGGGTGTACTCGTAGTCGCCACCGCGTTGGTCGGCCCTGCGACGGCGCAGACCGCGGCGTCGGAGACGAAGGAACTGCATCGCCGGACGATGATGTTTACTGGCCAGTTCACCGATGAGCCGATCGAGTCCGCCATTGTCTACACGGTGCCGGCGAACCGCAGCTTCCGCATCACCGACCTCATTCTGACGAGCTACACGAACGCGTTCTGCGACATCACCATCGGCGGCACCTACGAGATCCGGCTGCAGCCGAACTCGACCCTCCCGCTCAGCTTCCACAGCGGTCCGACGTTCGGGCCCGGGGAACAGGTGCAGATCGTCAGCACCTGGCGCCTGCCGGGCCACGGCGACAGCTGCCGGCCGATCTACACGATCATGGGTTACACCTTCACCGTGCAGTAGCGGACGCGGCGCGGCGCCGGCAGTCACTGTCCGGCGCCGTAAAATATACACGGCTGTCATCAAGTCGACGCCATGGCGCTCTTGCACGCGCCGTGGCGGCGGCTATGCTCGCTCTCCAAAAGCAGATGCGGAGGAGACGGCCCATGCCCGAAGTGCAGCACCCGACGGATTTCCAGCGCGTACCCACCGGGGTGGTGGTCGCGACCGAAGCGGTCCCGGACTCGTCCATCCCGGCGACGATGATGCTCGTCGAGGCGATCGACGGTGCCTACATCCCGCTGGCGCTGCGGCTGCCGGAAGGGAAGGGGCCGTTCCCGATCGTGCTGTTCGGTTCCGGCAACGGCGGCGGCGGCTTCGAGCTGCTGCGCTTCTTCAACAACCAGCGCAGCTGGACGCAGGAGCGCTTCCTCGAGGCCGGCTACGCCGTCGCCTGGCTGCGCTACCGCGCCGAGGTCGACTATGCCTACGACCGCATTGGCAAGCTCGTCATCGACGGGCGCCAGACCCGCCAGCTGCTCAACCGCGGGCCGATGGAGTACGAGGACGCCATCGCCATCGCCGAGTACCTGAAGACGCTGCCGGAGATCGACGGCGAGCGCATCGGCTGGATGGGCTCGAGCCACGCCGGCGAGATGGTCTTCAAGATCTCGTCGGAATACAAGGGCTTCCGGGCGATGATCGCCAGCGAGCCGGCCACCCACGAGTTCCTCCGCCTGCGCCCGGACGAGACGGCCTCGATCAACCCCGAGACGGGGCTGCTCAACGTCGAGAAGATGCTGATGCGCGAGCCCGAGAAGGTGCGTCCCCGCATCACCGAGGATGTGGCGCGCGCCCGCATCGCGCCGATCGAGACGCCGATCCTGGTGCAGGGTCGCGACACCGACGAACTGCAGGGGATCTTCCGCGTCAGCTACGACCTGCTCCACGAGATGGGCAAGGACGCCGAGTGGAAGAGCTACGACCACGACCTGCACGGCTTCGTCTTCCCGGCCCGTGACGAAACCGGGAAGTACATCCCGAATGACGTCGCGAAGCAGTCGGTGCGCGATTCGCTCGCCTTCTTCGCCAAGCACTTCGGTCGCTGAGACGTTCCTGACGACACACGAGGGCCGTCGGCGCGCCGGCGGCCCTTCTGCTCCGGCCGTGGCCGGCCCGTCTTCGGTCAGGGGCGCTGCTTGTAGTCGAAGTCGCCGTCGCTCAGCAGCCAGAACTCCGCGACCTTGCCGTCCTGCAGGCGGTAGAAATAGGTTACCTCGGTGCGGAAGCGCTCGCCCGTCTTGATCATCGTGCAGGTGAAATAGAAGGCGATGGCGAACTCGTCCTCGCCGGCGACGAGGTTGCGGATCTCGTAGGTCGACTCGCCGAAGTTCAGCACATCCCACTGCAGCCGCAGCGACACGTCTTCCAGCGTCAGCGTCTGCTTGCGGTGATGGCCGACCATGTCGGCATGGTAGAATCGCGGCAGCGCGGTGTGATCGAAGGTCTCCCAGACCTCCCGCATCAGGCGCTCTGCGAAATGGCGGGTCTCG
Organism: uncultured Segnochrobactrum sp.; assembly: GCA_964503995.1. Lineage (GTDB taxonomy): Bacteria > Pseudomonadota > Alphaproteobacteria > Rhizobiales > Segnochrobactraceae > CAMDHY01. The sequence goes on along the minus strand of CAZDCR010000087.1, from coordinate 1,041 downwards.
GACGGGGACATCGGCACCTCGGGCTGGCGGTCGGCGGAATAGGCCTGGGCTTGCGCGGCACCATGGCCGCACGAGCCTGATCTGGAGCCATCCTATGCAGGGACCGGCGTCGCGGGAAGCCACGCCAGGCCGCAAGGATACGGCGTAGAGCAGCGGTTCATCTCCGATCCAGCGACAGTCCGTTCGGGAATCGGATAGAAAATGTGTCGGCCGCGACGGAACCTCCGGCTCGCGAGCGCATTGGCGAATGCGTGGTTTACGGGTGGGTGCGCCCGCAGTACGGGGGATTTCAAATGCCGGACGGCCAAGTCGGCGTCATACTTTACGTCGAAGACGACGCCGTCGTGAGGCTTTCGCTCGCCTCCGCGCTCGAGGAAGCGGGCTTTAGCGTGCGCGAAGTGGGAAGCGGAACCGAGGCGCTTGCCGTTCTCGAGGCTGAAGGCGACGGGGTGCGGGGCCTCGTCACCGACGTCAACCTTGGTTCGGAGCCGGATGGGTGGGCCGTCGCCCGCAGCGCCCGCGAATGCGACCCGGCGCTGCCCGTCGTCTATGTGAGCGGCGAGTCCCAGGAGGCGTGGGCGGTGCAGGGGGTCCCGAACAGCGTGATGATCGCCAAGCCCTTCGTTCCGACGCAGGTCGTGGTCGCGCTCTCGATGCTGCTGAACACCGCGAGCGGGACCTCGTAGAGGCCGCTGTCCGGCTGACCGGAGATGCCCGGGCGAGCCTGCGCCCCGGCTTGGTGAGCCGTCGAGCATAGCGTCATCCCCTGGGTCCGCCCGCCAAGTGCTGCGCGATCCGGGATGCTCCACGTCAAGGCGGGGCGCGTCGTCACGCGCGCCCGAAGTCTCTCCGCGCGCGCCCGACCCTCCCTTCCGACCAAGGTCCCGCCGTCTCCCGACCGGTGGCGGGGACGGGCCCTCATTGGTCTCGGCCGGATCGAGTGCCGCGCCGGCGAACCCTACGGTCCGGTCGTCCACCCAGAGCCGGTGGACGCCAGCTCTGTGGAGGTTTCCGATGACCCTGTCCCGTCTTTCGCGGCGT
>CAZDCR010000086.1:0-9830 GCA_964503995.1 uncultured Segnochrobactrum sp. | reverse complement strand
CCGCGCCCTGCGCGCGCGGGGAGGCGCGTCACAGGGCTGACCGTGGCCGGACCGCGCAGCCGCACGGATGCGCCTGGCAAACCTGGCGCGACGGCCCGCGGCGGTCCTGCGGCGATCGACACGCTGGATTTGCGCGGGCGGGGATGCTTGTCTGCCGGTGTGCAGGTCTTCCGCGGCACGATGCGGCGGCGTCCGGTGTCACAGGATGCGGCCGTGATGCCGGCGCGATCTCGGGAGCACGAAACCATGCCGATCCTCGTCCGCTTCCTCCTCTGGCACGCCCTGATCGGCTTTGCCGTGGCGCTGGTATTCGTCGCGGCGCTTCTTGCCTTCGACGTCGCCCGGCTCGGCACCCTGGTCTGGGCGTCGCCCAGCGGCGCCATCGCTCTCGCGGCGCTGACCTTTGCGCTCGGCCTCACCTTCGGCAGCGTGCAGATGGGCGTCGCCGTCATGCTGCTCGGCGAGGACGAAGATCGTCCCACCGGTGGCAGCGGCCGCCGCGCCGCTCTAGCGCCGCTTGTTCATCGCCTCGTCCCCGCCGTCTCGGGGCGCAGGCCGTCGCGCGGCTGACCGCACGGCGTCCCGGCGAATCCCCTCCCTACGGCGCCTCACACCGCCCTGCCGACAAGGGCGCCGATGGCGGCGGTGGCAGCCATCGCGAGCGCCCCCCAGAACGCCACCCGCAGCGCCGGTTTCACCATGCCCGCGCCGCCCGCCCGTGCGCCGACGGCCCCGAGCAGCGCGAGGAAGACGATCGAGGCCGCCGACACCGCGGGTGCGAGAAGGGCGGCCGGCGAGAGAACCGCGACGATGATCGGGAAGGCGGCGCCGACCGCAAACGTCGCGGCCGACGTCAGCGCCGCCTGTACGGGCCTGGCGCCGACGATCTCGGAGATGCCGAGTTCGTCGCGGGCGTGGGCGGCGAGTGCGTCGCCCTTCATCAATTCCTCCGCCACCTGACGGGCGAGCCCCGGCGACAGCCCGCGCCCGACATAGATCTGCGCGAGTTCGTCGGTCTCGAGGGCAGGGGAGGTGGCGAGCTCGAGGCGCTCGCGGGCGATGTCGGCGTTCTCGGTGTCGGACTGCGACGAGACGGAGACATATTCGCCGGCGGCCATCGACATCGAGCCGGCCACCAGCCCGGCGACGCCAGCGACGAGCACGTCGCCGGGCGCCGTCGCTGCAGCCGCGACGCCGACGATCAGGCTGGCGGTCGAGATGATGCCGTCGTTCGCCCCGAGCACGGCCGCCCTGAGCCAGCCGATGCGCTGGATCATGTGCCCTTCGACGTGGCTGCGGACCATCTCGACCTCTCCCCCACCAGGCTCGGCGGTCCCTATACCACCGCTGTGGTCAGTCCTTCATCTCGGTCCGCTTGCGGCCGGTGATCATCGCCGCGACGAGGTTCTCGCCGTGCGTGACGCTGGCGACGAGGACACCGGCGATGTGCAGGCCGATCAGCACGATCGTCACGTTGACGGCGATCTCGTGCGCCTCCTCCACCCACTCGACGCCCCAGAAGGCATCGGTGGTCATCAGGATGCCGGTGCCGCAGATCACCGACAGCATGACGAGGAGCGCGAGGATCATCGCCCCGCCGGCCGGGTTGTGGCCGAGGTGGCGCCGCGCCCGCAGGCGCGCGGTGTCGAGGATGTGGCCGACGACGGCGGACGGGTGGTGGACGAAATCGGTGAAGCGCGCGTGGGTGCTGCCGAAAAGGCCCCAGACGACGCGGAAGACGAGCAGCCCGACGATCGTGTAGCCGGCGATCTCGTGGACCTGCTGCCATTCGTCGCCGGTCGCCCACGCCGTCACGAAGGCCGCGACGAGGGACCAGTGGAACAGGCGGATGAGCGGGTCCCACACCCTGACGGTGCGCGGTGCCCCGGTGTGGCCGGAGGGTGCCGGCGGCAGGACGCCGCCGGCTCCGGCCTTCTCGGATGAGAAGGCGTCCATCAGTCGTCCGCCTCCATCTTGACGACGGCGCCGGTCACCGGGTCGACGTCGGCCTCGAAGCGCTTGCCGTCCTTGTCGAGGGCATAGACTTCGTAGCCGTTGTCCTCGACCTTGACCTGGCGGATGTCGTAGCCCTGCTTGGTGAAGACCTCGGTGATCTGCTGGACGCTCATCCACTGGTCGCGCGGCGCGGCCGGCGTGTCGTCGGAGGCGAAGGCCGCTCCGCTGGAGACGGCGAGGGCGGCCAGCAGGGTGGTGGCGCTGGCGGTGGCAATCAGGCGCTTGTGCATCGGGGATCTCCTGTCTGTTCGAACGGCACCGGCCGTCCGATGTGGCGGACACTGCCCGAGCCGCCCTGACGCCCCGCTGATCGCCGTTGTCAGCGAATTGTCAGGCTCCGACGCGCAAGAGGAGACCGGAACAGGATCGCCATGCCCCGCCGCGTCATGACCCGCCGCTTCGCCGGCACTGCCCTTGTCATCGCGCTCACCCTCTCGCTCGGGCTCGCCCTCGCGGCGGGTGGACCGGCTCGTGCCGACGACGACGGCGACGACGACCACGACGTGGCCCGGCGCGCCCGCGAGGCCGGCGACGTGCTGCCGTTGGCAAACCTGCGCGACCGCGTCGCGGCCGAGCTCGGCGGACGCATCGTCGGCGTCGAGTTCGAGCGCGAGGACGGACGCTACGTCTACGAATTCAAGCTGCTGATGCCGGACGGCCGGCTTCGGGAGGTCGAGGTGGACGCGCGGACAGGTGACGTCACCGGTGGAGAGGCTGACTGATGCGCATCCTCCTCGTCGAGGACGAGCCCCGCATCGCCACCGATGTCGCCGCGGCGCTGGCCGCCGCCAGCTTCCTGGTCGAGACGGCGACCGACGGCGAGGACGCCTGGTTTCGGGGCGACACCGAGGACTACGACCTCGTCGTCCTCGACCTCGGCCTGCCCCACATGGACGGCCTGACCGTGCTGAAACGGTGGCGGGCGGCTGGGCGCGCCATGCCGGTGCTGGTGCTGACGGCCCGCGGCACCTGGGCCGAGCGCGTCGAGGGCATCGACGCCGGCGCCGACGACTACCTGCCAAAGCCATTCCGCATGGAGGAACTCGTCGCCCGCGCCCGCGCCCTCGTCCGCCGCGCCGCCGGCCACGGTGCGCCGGTGATCGAGGCTGGCCCGTTGTGCCTCGATGCCCGGCAGATGCGGGTGACGGTCGACGGCGTGCCGGCGCCGCTGTCGCCCCTCGAGTACCGTCTCGTCGCCTACCTCATGCACCACAAGGGCCGCGTCGTGCCGTCGACCGAGTTGCTCGAGCACCTCTACGGCGACGACGACGCACGCGAGGCGAACGCGCTGGAGGCGGTGGTGACGCGGCTCCGCCGCAAGCTCGGCGCGGCGGCGATCGAGACGCGCCGCGGCTTCGGCTACCTCATCGCCGATGGCGGCCCATGAGGCCGGCACGCCCATGATCGCGGGACAGTCACGCCAGGGCTCGCTCCGCCTCCGGCTGCTCGTCGCCGGTGCGCTGTCGATCCTCGTCGCGCTGGCGCTTTCGGCGTTCGGACTGACGCTGCTGTTCGAGCGCCACGTCGAGCGGCGCGTCGCCGGCGAACTCGCGGTCTATCTCGACCAGGTCACGGCGGGACTCGATCGCGGCCCGACGGGAGCGCTCGTGCTGACGCGACCGCCGGCCGATCCGCGCTTCGACACACCGCTCTCGGGTCTCTACTGGCAGGCCGGTGTGGGCGACGAGCGGCTGCGCTCCCGCTCGCTCTGGGATGAGGCGCTCGCGCTGCCGCCGGACGTGCTGGCCGACGGCGCCGTGCACGAGCACCGCATCACCGGGCCGGGTGGCGCGGCGCTGCTGGCGCTCGAACGCAGCGTCACGCTGCCGGCCCGGCTCGGGGGCGGCGCGCTGCGTGCCGTCGTCGCCGTCGACGCCGCCGACATCACCGCGGCGACCCAGTCCTTCGCGGTCGATCTCCTGCCCTATCTCGCCGTGCTGGCGCTGGTGCTGATCGCGTCCGCCGCCGTGCAGGTGACGGTGGGCCTCCAGCCTCTCGCCGCCGTGCGCGCGCGCCTCGCCGGCATCCAGGCGGGCACGGAGCGCCGGATGGGCGACGCCTTCCCGGACGAGATCCGCCCGCTCGCCGCCGAGGTCGACGCCCTGATCACCGCGCGCGAGGGCCAGGTCGAGCGCGCCCGCGCCCGCGCCGCCGACCTCGCCCACGGCCTGAAGACGCCGCTGCAGGTCCTCTCCGGCGACGTCGCCCGGCTGCGCCAGCGCGGCGAGGGGGCGATCGCCGACGATATCGAGCAGGTGGCGACGGCGATGCGCCGCCACGTCGACCGCGAGCTCGCCCGCGCCCGCCTCGCCGCCGGCGGTGGCGACGCCAGCGCCGACGTCGCCGCGGTGGTGGACGCCGTGCTTGCGGTCGTCGTCCGCACGCCGGCCGGTGCGGCCCTCGCCTGGTCGACGGAAATCGCCGCCGGGACCACCGCCCGCATCGACCCCGACGATCTCGCCGAAGCCGTCGGCAACCTCGTCGAGAACGCCGCCCGGCACGCACGAAGCCGCGTGGTGGTGCATGGCCGCACGGTCGGCGGCGACGTCGAGCTCACGGTTGCGGACGACGGCCCCGGCATCGCGGCAGACCGCATCGACACCGCGCTCACCCGTGGCGGGCGCCTCGACACCAGCGGCGACGGCGCCGGCCTCGGGCTCGCCATCGTCGGCGACATCGCCGAGGCCTGGGGCGGCCGGCTGTCGCTCGCATCGCCGTCAGACAGCACCGCCCCGCCCGGGGGAGCGGGTGCGGCCCCCTCCGGGGAAGGCACCCCGGGCGGCACGACGGCAATGCTGACGCTACCGCGCGCCGCACCGGTGGCCCGGGGCGGCGAGGCGCCTTGACACCGTCGCCGGCGCCTCCGTATATGCCGCCTGCCGACCGGGGCGGAGTAGCTCAGCTGGTTAGAGCAGCGGAATCATAATCCGCGTGTCGGGGGTTCGAGTCCCTCCTCCGCTACCATCCTTCGCATCTGCCATCCGAAGACGCCGGCGCCCGCTCAGCCGGCGCCTTCGTCGAGCGTGAAGCCGACTTTCAGCTTCACCTGGTAGTGATGCACGCGGCCGTCCTCGATGTGGCCGCGCACCTCGCTCACCTCGAACCAGCGCAGGTTGCGCAGGGTCTTCGCGGCGCGCTCGACGGCGTTGTCGATCGCCGCCTCGATGCCGTCCGTCGACGAACCGACCAGCTCGACGATCTTGTAGACGTGCTCGCTCATGGTGCTCTCCCTCGGGGCGCCGTCGGACGTGACGGTCCGTTGTGGACAACGCCGCCGGCGCCGGCGCGTTCATCCTTACGGCATCGGCGGCGCGCTCGCCGGCCGCGCCCCTTGGCGTGCCGCGCGGGCGAGCGCGTGCCGGCAGTCCACGCGGAGAGGTGCCGGAACCCGCGGCGTCCGCCCGTGGCCGCTCCGTCCCGAATCAGCGTTTGCACGCGGGCGCGAATGCGGCCACGCTGGCCGAAATTCCGCAGGCTCCCGGTGCGACCGCCTGGTTGCGCCGGGGCCGCTTCGCCGAGGACGGAGTGGATGAGCCCGCGGAATCAATGGCCGTCCGACAAGAGCCCGAGGATGCGGAGGGACGAACCGTCCCTTCGTGCGTTCTGAGATCGCCGCCGGTCGCGCCGACCGGCGGCTCCGATCCTCCCCGGCGCCCCGGAGGCACGATGCGCATTCTTGTCGGCTGCGAGATGACCTACGACTTCACCCAGCCCACCCCGCTCATCGCGGTCCTCAACGTGCACCCCTCGCGCGTCTCCGACCTCGAGCGGCCCGATTACCTTTTAACCGAGCCAGCCGTCCCGGTGCAGGGCTACCGCGACGGCTTCGGCAACTGGTGCAACCGCCTCACCGCGCCCGCCGGCCGCTTCACGCTGCGCACCAACACGGTGGTCCGCGACGCGGGCAACTGGGATCCGGTGACGCCGAACGCGCGGGAAACCCCGATCGACCAACTGCCGTCGGATGCGCTCGAGTTCCTGCTCGGCAGCCGCTATTGCGAGACCGACAAGCTCTCGAACATCGCCTGGAACCTGTTCCAGAACACGCCGCCCGGCTGGGCGCGCGTCCAGGCGATCTGCGACTTCGTACACAACCACATCACCTTCGGCTATCAATTCTCGCGCCCGACCCGCACGGCCGCCGAGGCCTACGAGGAACGCCAGGGCGTCTGCCGCGACTACGCGCATCTGGCCCTGACCTTCTGTCGGTGCATGAACATCCCGGCGCGCTACTGCACCGGCTATGTCAGCGACATCGGCATGCCGCCGCCCTACGCCCCGCAGGACTTCGCCGCCTGGATCGAGGTCTACCTCGACGGCGCCTGGCACATGTTCGACCCGCGCAACCATTCGCCGCGCAAGGGCCGCATCCTGATCGCCCGCGGCCGCGACGCCACCGACGTGCCGCTGACGCTGACCTTCGGCATCTCCACCCTCGTCAACATCACCGTGACGACGGAGGAGGCGCCGGACTGAGGCGCGCCGGCGGGCGAATCGGCCCGCTGCTCCGCCTCCGGCCACCTCGCCGACCCGTCAGGGGCGCCGGTCTGGACAGCGCGGCCCCTCGCGCTATCCTCCGGCCCTGCAAACGATTGCGCGCCGCATCGGACGGCGCCGGCAGGGATGGGGCCGCCATGAGCGTCGAGGCCGATGTCGTCGTCGCCGGTGCGGGCCACAACAGCCTGATCACCGCCGCCTACCTTGCGATGGCGGGGCGGCGCGTCGTCGTCGTCGACGCCCGCCCCGTCGCCGGTGGCGGGGCGGTGAGCGAAGAGTTGCTCCTGCCCGGCTACCGGATCGACACCTGCTCCACCGGCCACACCCTGATGATGGGCAACCCCGTCATCGCCGACGACGAACTCGGCCTGATCGCCGAGTTCGGCCTCGACTACATCGACCCCGATCCCGTCGGTCACGTCCGCTTCCCCGACGGGGAGGGCTTCACGATGTGGCTCGACGTCGATCGCACGGAAGCCGAGTTCGCGCGCTTCTCGGAGAAGGACGCGGCGGCTTACCGCAAGCTGCTCAAGGATTGGGACGAGGTGAAGGGGGCGTTTTCGGCCGCCACCTTCAATCCCGTCGGCGGCGAGAGCCTCGACCAGCGGCTGCTGGCGACGCCGCAGGGGAAGATCTGGCTGCGCCGCAAGGCGCTCAGTGCCTGGGACGTCGTCCGCCACACCTTCGAGAGCCGGCATGTGCGGGCCTTCGTCATGTGGCAGGCGTTCCAGACGATGGTCTCGCTCGACCAGCCGAGCTCCGGCGCGATGGCCTACTCCGTCATCGCCGGCCGCCAGCGCCGCAGCTGGACGATGCCGCGCGGCGGCTCGGGAAAGCTCACCGATGCGCTGGTGCGCCGAATCGAGACGCTCGGCGGTACCGTCGTCACCAGCGCCCGCGTCGTCCGCCTGATCGTCGAGGGCGGCCGCTGCGCCGGCTTCGTCACCGAGGATGGCGCGGAGTACCGCGGCCGCGAGGCGGTGGTCTCCACCATCCACGTCAAGCACCTCGTCGAGATGGCGCCGGAGACGTGCTGGGAGGAGGCCTTCCGCTACGGGGTCGAGACGTTCGATCCCGGCATCTCAGCCTTTGCGCTGCACCTCTGCACCACCGAGGCGCCGCTGTTTTCCGGCGTCGGCGAGCCGCGCTCGGCGGTGTCGGCCGGCATCGCCGCCTGGCCGGAGGATCTCGTCAAGCTGTCGCGCCAGATTCGCGACCGCGAGCCGACCCCCGACGCGCCCTGGATGATGGTCGCGACCCCGACGCTGGCCGACCCCTCGCGCGCCCCGCCGGGGCGGCACACGGTGAAGATCGTCGCCGCCTGCAGCGCGGTGGCACCCGGCGGCTGGGCCGCCGCTAAGGAGGGCTACGCCGCGATGCTCCTCGAGCGGCTCAGGCAGGCGGCACCGAACATGACGCGGGACACCATCCTCGCTGAGCTCGCCAAGAGCCCCGAGGACATCGAGGCGTCGAACGCCCACATGATCGACGGCACCTTCCACGGCGGTGACCGCGGCTTCGCCTTCTCCGGGCCGCTCCGGCCGGCGCCGGGCTGGGCGCAGCACCGCATGCCGATTCCCGGCCTCTACCAGACCGGCGGCACGACTCACCCCGGCGGCTCGATCACCGGCGCCCCCGGCCGCAACGCCGCGAAGATCCTGCTGTCCGACCTCGGCACCTCCCTGGAAGCCGTCGTGGCGGCGCACAAAGCCCGGACGCGGGCGGCTTGAAGGCGTCGTCGCTGTAGTCGGCTCGGCTGGTCCGCCAAGCCATCTTCGGTCAGGTCGCGCAGGAGTGTTGCGTTCCGGGCGGGCAGTCCTTATAGGAGCCACGTCCGCGCACGGCCGCCGCGCCGCTGCCACCGGATCGGGTGTATAGCTCAGTTGGTAGAGCAGCTGACTCTTAATCAGCGGGTCCCAGGTTCGAGCCCTGGTACACCCACCAAACCGTCCTGAAACGCTGCCGTCATTCGGTCCTCGATGGCCGCGCGAATCCGCGTCCGGCGCATCGCGTCGGTGGGGTTCGGACGGTTGGCACTCCCCCTCGGTGAGTGCCAAAATTTTTCGTTCCCCCTCTTGAATGGTTCTTGCCACCGGGCCACATCCGGTCTGCGAGATGCCCGCCGGTCGTCCGCGACCGCGGCGCGCCGCACAGAACAATTGCATTGGCCCTCTCAACGAGGAGACGAAACATGGCTTTCCGGCCCCTTCACGACCGCATCCTGGTCCGCCGCGTCGACGCCGAAGAAAAGTCCAAGGGCGGGATCATCATTCCCGACACCGCCAAGGAGAAGCCGCAGGAGGGCGAGGTCGTCGCCGTCGGCCCCGGCGCGCGCAACGACAAGGGCGAGCTCGTCGCCCTCGACGTGAAGGCCGGTGACCGCATCCTGTTCGGCAAGTGGTCGGGCACCGAGGTGAAGATCGACGGCGAGGACCTTCTGATCATGAAGGAGACCGACGTCATGGGCGTGATCGATGCCGTTGCGAAGGCGAAGAAGGCGGCCTGAGCCGCTTCCGCCCCACTACGCCATCCACAACAGCCAGAATATTCGGGAGTTGAAGTCTCATGTCTGCCAAGGACGTACGTTTCTCCACTGACGCGCGCGACAAGATGCTGCGCGGCGTCGACATTCTCGCCAACGCCGTGAAGGTGACGCTCGGCCCGAAGGGTCGCAACGTCGTCCTCGACAAGTCGTTCGGCGCGCCGCGCATCACCAAGGACGGCGTCACCGTCGCCAAGGAGATCGAGCTCGAGGACAAGTTCGAGAACATGGGCGCCCAGATGGTGCGCGAAGTGGCCTCGAAGACCAACGACATCGCCGGTGACGGCACGACGACGGCGACCGTTCTCGCCGCCGCGATCGTCAAGGAAGGCGTCAAGTCGGTTGCCGCCGGCATGAACCCGATGGACCTGAAGCGCGGCGTCGATCTCGCCGTCGAGGCCGTCGTCGCCGAGCTGAAGGCGCAGGCCCGCAAGGTCACCTCCAACGAAGAGATCGCCCAGGTCGGCACGATCTCCGCCAACGGCGATGTCGACGTCGGCCGCTTCCTCGCCGAGGCGATGCAGAAGGTCGGCAACGAGGGTGTCATCACCGTCGAAGAGGCGAAGTCGCTCGACACCGAGCTCGAAGTCGTCGAGGGCATGCAGTTCGACCGCGGCTACATCTCGCCGTACTTCGTCACCAACGCCGAGAAGATGCGCGTCGAGCTCGAGGATCCCTACATCCTCATCCACGAGAAGAAGCTCTCCTCGCTGCAGGCTCTGCTGCCGGTGCTCGAGGCTGTCGTGCAGTCGGGCAAGCCGCTCGTCATCATCGC
>CAZDCR010000085.1:0-10012 GCA_964503995.1 uncultured Segnochrobactrum sp. | reverse complement strand
AGGGGTGGCGTGGGGCGTTCTCCCGCGTGCGGGAGACGGGGGTGTGGAGTGGGGGGCGGGATGTCGCTATGGGTGCCGGCCCCTTGAGTGGACCGAGGATCAGAGCCTTGCCGCCGTTTTCCGACCCCGACGCGGTCGCACGCTATGCCGACAAAACAGCGCGCCTTGTGCCGGGCCTTCGCGACCTGCAGCGGATGGCCGGACTGTTGCTCGCCGAACACTGCGGCGACTATGCCCGCGTTCTCGTGCTCGGGGCGGGGGGCGGTGTGGAGCTGAAGTGCTTCGCCGAGATGCAGCCCGGATGGACGTTCGATGGGGTCGATCCCTCGGCCGAGATGCTGAAGCTCGCCGCGGCGACCCTCGGCCCGCTCAACGCGCGGGTGCGACTTCACGAGGGGTACATCGAGGATGCGCCGCCGGGACCCTTCGACGGAGCGGCCTCGCTCCTGACGTTCCACTTCATCGCGCGGGAGGACAGGCTTGCGACGCTGGGCGAGATCCACCGCCGGCTGAAGCCGGGCGCGCCGCTCGTCGTCGCACACCACAGTTTCCCGCAGGACGACGCCGCCAAGGCGTTGTGGCTGTCGCGCTACGCCGCATTCGCCGTGGCTTCGGGTGTGCCGGCCGCGCAGGCCGGGAAGGCGGGCGAGGCGATCGGCGAGCGGCTGCCGATCCTGTCGCCGGACGAGGAGGAGGCGATGCTGGCAAAGGCCGGGTTCGTCGACATCCAGCTGTTCTACGCCGCGTTCTCATTTCGAGGCTGGGTCGCCCGCAAGGCACCGTAGCCCCCCAAACGAAAGCGGGGCGCCGAAGCGCCCCGCAAACGTCGTCCGAGAGGACCGGGCGGGTGGGACCGCCCGGAGCCCCGCCGTCAGCCGGAGTAGTACATGTCGTACTCGACCGGGTGCGGCGTCATCTCGTAGCGCATGTTCTCTTCCATCTTCAGATCGATGTAGGCGTCGATCTGGTCGTCGTCGAACACGCCGCCGGCCTTCAGGAAGTCGCGGTCGGCGTCGAGCGAGGCGAGCGCCTCGCGCAAGCTGCCGCACACCGTCGGGATCTGCTTCAGTTCTTCCGGCGGCAGGTCGTAGAGGTTCTTGTCCATCGCCTCGCCGGGATGGAGCTTGTTCTTGATGCCGTCGAGGCCGGCCATCAGCATCGCGGTGAAGGCGAGGTAGGGGTTCGCCAGCGGATCGGGGAAGCGGACCTCGACGCGCTTGGCCTTCGGCGACGTCGTGTAGGGGATGCGGCAGGAGGCGGAGCGGTTGCGCGCCGAGTAGGCGAGCAGCACCGGCGCCTCGTAGCCCGGCACGAGCCGCTTGTAGGAGTTGGTCGACGGGTTGGTGAAGGCGTTGATCGCCTTGGCGTGCTTGAGGATGCCGCCGATGTAGTAGAGGCAGCTCTCCGACAGGTCGGCGTACTGGTTGCCGGCGAACTGCGGCTTGCCGTCCTTCCAGATCGACTGGTGCACGTGCATGCCCGAGCCGTTGTCGCCGAACACCGGCTTCGGCATGAAGGTCGCCGTCTTGCCGTAGGCGTTGGCGACCTGGTGGACGACGTACTTGTAGATCTGGATCTTGTCGGCGTTGCGGACGAGCGTGTCGAACTTGAGACCCAGCTCGTGCTGGGCGGCCGCCACCTCGTGGTGGTGCTTCTCCACCGTGACGCCCATCTCCTTCATCACCGAGAGCATCTCGGAGCGGCAGTCCTGCAGCGAATCCATCGGCGGCACGGGGAAGTAACCGCCCTTGATGCGCATCCGGTGGCCGAGGTTTCCGGTCTCGTATTCGGTGAAGGAGTTGGTCGGCAACTCCATCGAATCGACGATGAAGCTCGTGTTGTACGGCGTCGCCGAGAAGCGCACGTCGTCGAACACGAAGAACTCGGCCTCGGGGCCGAAATAGACGGTGTCGCCGATGTTGAGCGAGCGCATGTACGCCTCGCCCTTCTTGGCGATCGAGCGCGGGTCGCGGTTGTAGCTCTCGCCCGACAGCGGGTCGAGGATGTCGCAGAAGATCGAGATCGTCGACTGCGCGAAGAACGGATCGACGTGGGTCGTCTCCGGGTCCGGCATCAGCGTCATGTCGGACTCGTTGATCGCCTTCCAGCCGGCGATGGACGAGCCGTCGAAGGCGACGCCGTCGGCGAACATGTCCTCGTCGACGAGATCGACGTCCATCGTCACGTGCTGCAGCTTGCCGCGCGGGTCGGTGAAGCGCAGGTCGACGTACTTAACGTCCTTGTCCTTGATCATCTTGAGGACGTCAGAGGCTGTCGTCATCGCAGGTTTCCTCGGATTGGATGCTGGCTGTTGGGACCGCGGCCTTTGGGCCGCGTATCCGGTGCGTGAACTTGGCCGGCGGGCCGCTGGTCCGTCCGGGAGGCGGGCCGATCACTCAGATGGCGTCGTTGCCCGTCTCGCCGGTGCGGATGCGGATCGCTTCCTCGACGTTGGAGACGAAGATCTTGCCGTCGCCGATGCGGCCGGTCGCCGCGGCGTTGCGGATCGCCTCCACCGCCTTGTCGACCATCTCGTCGGTGAGCACGACCTCCACCTTCACCTTCGGCAGGAAGTCGACGACGTACTCCGCACCGCGATAGAGTTCGGTATGGCCCTTCTGTCGACCGAAGCCCTTCGCCTCGGTGACGGTGATGCCCTGGAGGCCAACCTCCTGCAGCGCCTCCTTCACCTCGTCGAGCTTGAAGGGCTTTATGATGGCTTCGATCTTCTTCATCGCCTCCCTCGCACCGGAGTCCTCGGCCCGGGCCACGCTCCGATCGCCGACCCGCCCCGAAGTTTGCATGGTCCGTGCCACCGCACCAGCCCGAACCGAACGGCGACGAAACGGGCAATTGCGCGCGGGATCGCCGGGACGACGCGGCGGGACAATCGGGCGTCGCCTGTAAAATAGTCAATGTGCATATTCTCTGGGCAACGTGAGGGTGGAATGACGGCGCTGCTGACGACGGCCGAGATGGGTCGTGCCGACCGGCTGACCATCGAGGCGGGCACGCCCGGCATCGAGCTGATGGACCGTGCCGGCTTCGCCGTCGCCGATGCCGTGGCGGGCCGGCAGCGGCTCGGCTCCCGCGTGCTGGTGGTGGCCGGCCCCGGCAACAACGGTGGCGACGGCTTCATCGCCGCCCAGGTGCTGCGCGAGCGCGGCTATCCGGTGCGGCTGATGCTCTTCGGCGACCGCGACCGGCTGAGCGGGGACGCCGCGGAGGCGGCGCGGCGGTACCGCGGGCCGGTGGAGCCGGCCGATGCGGCGGCAGTTCGCGGCTGCGAGGTGATCGTCGACGCACTGTTCGGCGCCGGCCTCGCCCGGCCGCTCGACGGCATGGCGGCGGCGCTGGTCGAGGCGATCAACGGTTCCGGCGCCACGGTGGTGGCGGTCGACCTGCCGAGCGGCGTCTCGGGCGACAGCGGCCAGGTGCTGGGGACGGCGGTGCGGGCGACCGAGACGGTGACGTTCTTCCGCCGCAAGCCCGGCCACCTGCTCGAGCCAGGCCGGGGGCTCTGCGGACGCATGCGCGTCGTCGACATCGGCATCTCCGACGGCGTTTTGGACGAGATTCGACCGAAGACGTTCGCCAACGGCCCCGACTTGTGGCGTGGCGTGTGGCGGCCGCCGGGACGGGACGGGCACAAGTTCGACCGTGGCCACGCCGTCGCTGTCTCCGGGCCGGCGCACGCGACCGGGGCGGCGCGGCTCGCGGCCGGCGCGGCGCTCAGGGCCGGGGCAGGGCTTGTCACCGTCGCCTCGCCGCCGGACGCCGTTGCTGCCAATGCGGCGCACCTGACGGCGGTGATGCTGCGGCCATTCGAGGGGGCGGCGGGGCTTGCGACCGTTCTCGAGGATGGCCGTATCACCGCGGTCGTCGCCGGGCCGGGGCTCGGGGTCGGGGAGGGGACGCGGGTGCTGGTGATGGCGGCGCTCTGCGGGGCGCGGGCGGTCGTCCTAGACGCCGATGCGCTGACGAGCTTTCGCGACGATCCGGCCGGGCTCGCCGCGATGATCGCCGCGCACGACCGGCCGGTAGTGATGACGCCGCACGAGGGCGAGTTCGCGCGGCTGTTCCCCGACCTAGGGCGGGAAACCGGGGCGAAGACGGAGAGGGCGCGGGCGGCGGCCCGGCGGATGGGGGCGGTGGTCATCCTGAAGGGGCCGGACACGGTGATCGCGGCGCCGGACGGCCGGGCCGCGATCAACGAGAACGCCCCGCCGTGGCTCGCCACGGCGGGATCGGGCGACGTGCTCGCCGGCACCATCGCCGGCCTGCTGGCGGGCGGCATGACGGGGTTCGAGGCGGCGGCGATGGGGGTGTGGATGCACGGCGAGGCCGGCACCGTCGCGGGGCCGGGCCTGATCGCCGAGGATCTCGCGCCGGCCCTGAAGACGGTGGTGGCGAAACTCGTGTCGTGAGCGGCGTCCGGCGGGCGGCCGGACGCCCTCAATTCCGGCTTTCGGGGCGAAAGAGCCGATGCTATAGAGCCTGCGCCTCGGCAGCGACCGGCGACGGCGCGCGTCTGCGGGCGTGGTGGAACTGGTAGACACGCTGGATTTAGGTTCCAGTGGCGCAAGCCGTGGGGGTTCAAATCCCTCCGCCCGCACCATGCCCGAAAGGCGCGCCACGGCCGGCGCGGCGCGACGACGGTGCCGGCGGTGTCGGCGCGGGGGCGTCGGCGCAGCGGACCGGGCCGTCCTTCCGTCGGGCTTCTCGCGCCTCCGGTGGCAGGGGGCACGGGCCAAGTTGGCGGGCCGGGCCTGATCTGGCGCGGCGCGCGTTCGGGGTGCGCGGACCGGGAGCGCACGACCGGTGCGGACGGACCGGGTGCGGACATTCATTGCGACCGGCGGCCGGAAGGGCGCCGCAAGACGAAAGAAGACCTGACCGATGCAAGTGACCGAGACGCTCTCCGACGGCCTGAAGCGCGAGCTCGCCGTCGTCGTTCCCGCCGCCGCTCTCGACGCCAAGCTGTCGAGCTACCTCGCCGAGATGTCGGGCAAGGCGCGCATCAACGGCTTCCGTCCGGGCAAGGTGCCGGCTGCGCACCTGAAGAAGCTCTACGGTCGCCAGGCGATGGTCGAGATCGTCAACGAGGTGGTGGGCGACACCATCCGCCAGGCCGTCGCCGACCGCTCCGAGAAGCCGGCGATGCAGCCGGAGATCGAGGTCGGCGAGCCGGGCATGGAGAAGGTGCTGGAGGGGTCGACCGACCTCGCCTTCACGATGCGCTACGAGGTGCTGCCCGAGATCGTCGTCGGCGACGTCGCCTCGATCGCGGTCGAGGAGCCCTTCGTCGAGATCACCGACGAGGAGGTCACCGCCGAGGTGCAGCGTCTCGCCGATTCGATGCGCCCCTTCGAGGCGAAGGACGGTGCGGCCGCGAACGGCGACAAGGTGACGATCGACTTCGTCGGCAAGCTCGACGGCGAGCCCTTCGAGAACGGCTCGGCCGAAGGCGCCGACCTGGTGCTCGGCTCCAACCAGTTCATCCCGGGCTTCGAGGACCAGCTCGTCGGCAAGTCGGCCGGTGACGAGACCGTCGTCTCGCTGACCTTCCCCGAGGAATATCCGGCCAAGCACCTCGCCGGGAAGGCCGCGACCTTCGACGTCAAGGTGACGGCGGTGCAGGCGCCGGGCGAGGTGGCGCTTGACGACGCGCTCGCCGAGCGGGTCGGCCTCACCACCCTCGACGAGCTGAAGGAGGCGATCCGCCAGCAGGTCGGCCAGCGCTACACCGCGGCCTCGCGCCAGAAGGTGAAGCGGGCCCTCCTTGACGCCCTCGACGCGATGCACCCGATCGAGACGCCGGAGAAGCTCGTCGAGAGCGAGTTCGAGGCGATCTGGCGCCAGCTGATGGCCGACATGGAGCGCACCGGCCGCACCTTTACCGACGAGGAGACGACCGAGGAGAAGGCGCGCGAGGAATACAAGGGCATCGCCGCCCGCCGCGTCCGCCTCGGCCTCGTGCTGTCGAAGATCGGCGAGGACGCCAACGTCGAGGTGACCGACGACGAGGTCCAGGGCGCGCTGCGCGACCGGCTGCGGCAGTTCCCCGGGCGCGAGAAGGAGGTCATCGACTTCTATCGCAAGAACCCGACGGCGATCGCCTCCCTGAAGGGCCCGCTCTACGAGGAGAAGGTCGTCGACCACGTGCTCGGCAAGGCCAACGTCACCCGCAAGCCGGTGACCAAGGACGAGCTCTTCGCCGACGCCGAGGACGACGAGGCGGCGGCGGGCTGACACGGCGCCGCGACCCGAGGCCTTCCTGCGAGGGGAGGCATCCCCTATATGACGCTTCGGCGGCGGCGTGAATCGGCTTCCCCGGCCGACCGCCGCCGTTCCGTTTCGACCGCGAGGACACTCCGTGAAGGACCCTGTCGACACCTACATGAGCACGCTCGTCCCGATGGTCGTCGAGCAGACGAACCGCGGCGAGCGCGCGTACGACATCTTCTCGCGGCTCCTGAAGGAGCGAATCATCTTCATCGCCGGTCCGATCGAGGACACGGTGGCGACGCTCGTCTGCGCGCAGCTGCTGTTCCTCGAGGCGGAGAACCCGTCGAAGGAGATCGCCATCTACATCAATTCCCCGGGAGGCCTCGTGACCTCGGGAATGGCGATCTACGACACCATGCAGTTCATCCGCCCGGCGGTGTCGACGCTGTGCATCGGCCAGGCCGCCTCGATGGGCTCGCTGCTGCTCGCCGCCGGCGCCAAGGGCATGCGGTACTCGCTGCCGAACGCCCGCATCATGGTGCACCAGCCGTCCGGCGGCTTCCGCGGTACGGCGGCCGACATCATGCTGCACGCCCAGGAGATCCTGGCGCTGAAGCGGCGCCTGAACGACATCTACCAGCGTCACACCGGCCAGGAGCTCTCCGCCATCGAAAAGGCGCTGGAGCGCGACAACTTCATGACGGCGGAGATGGCGAAGTCGTTCGGCATCGTCGACAACGTCATCGCCGACCGCACCTCGCTCGAGGGCGTTGCGGCCTGACGTTCCCGCGCGGATCGGACACTCTCGCGGCAGCCGTGAGGCTGTCGCCAGGCTGTCTCCGGACGGAACGTGTCTTGCATCGGGCTGAGGGCGGCGCCGGTGCGGACTTGAATTCGCCGCCCCCAGGTGATTGCATCCGCAAGGGGGCGGACCCGCGCGATCGGCGCGCCTCGCCGAACCGATCGGCGAGAACCCTGCCGGGAGTGCCCGGCCGAGCCGCTTCGCTGGCTTACTGGCCAGTGGACGGCCGCACGAGGACGATGGAATGAGCAAGGTCACCGGCAGCGATTCGAAGAACACCCTGTACTGCTCCTTCTGCGGAAAGAGCCAGCACGAGGTGCGCAAGCTGATCGCTGGGCCGACCGTCTTCATCTGCGACGAGTGCGTCGAGCTGTGCATGGACATCATCCGCGAGGAGAACAAGTCCTCGCTGGTGAAGTCGCGCGACGGCATCCCGACGCCCTACGAGATCCGCAAGGTGCTGGACGACTACGTCATCGGCCAGGACCAGGCGAAGAAGGTGCTGTCGGTCGCGGTCCACAACCACTACAAGCGGCTGAACCACGCCACCAAGAACAACGACGTCGAGCTGGCGAAGTCGAACATCCTGCTGATCGGCCCGACCGGCTGCGGCAAGACGCTGCTCGCGCAGACGCTCGCCCGCATCCTCGACGTGCCGTTCACGATGGCGGATGCGACGACGCTGACGGAAGCCGGCTATGTCGGCGAGGACGTCGAGAACATCATCCTGAAGTTGCTGCAGTCGGCCGACTACAACGTCGAGCGGGCGCAGCGCGGCATCGTCTACATCGACGAGGTCGACAAGATCTCCCGCAAGTCCGACAACCCGTCGATCACCCGCGACGTTTCGGGCGAGGGCGTGCAGCAGGCGCTCCTGAAGATCATGGAGGGCACGGTCGCGAGCGTTCCGCCCCAGGGCGGCCGCAAGCACCCGCAGCAGGAGTTCCTGCAGGTCGACACGACCAACATCCTGTTCATCTGCGGCGGGGCGTTCTCCGGTCTCGAGAAGATCATCGCCGACCGCGGCCGGCAGACGTCCATCGGCTTCAAGGCGCAGGTGCTGGCCCCCGAGGATCGGCGCACGGGCGAGCTGTTCCGCCGCGTCGAGCCTGAGGACCTGCTGAAGTTCGGTCTGATCCCCGAGTTCGTCGGCCGCCTGCCGGTGATCGCGACACTGGAAGACCTCGACGAGGCCTCGCTGGTGAAGATCCTGACCGAGCCGAAGAACGCGCTGGTCAAGCAGTACCAGCGGCTGTTCGAGATGGAGGGCGTCGAGCTCGCCTTTCACGAGGACGCACTGTCGGGAATCGCCCGCAAGGCGATCGAGCGCAAGACCGGCGCGCGCGGCCTGCGCTCGATCATGGAGGCGATCCTGCTCGACACCATGTACGAGCTGCCCGGCCTCGAGGGCGTCAAGGAAGTGGTGATTTCCGGCGACGTCGTCGGCGGTTCCGCCCGGCCACTCTACATTTACGCCGACCGCCAGGCCGCAGCGCCGGCGGCGTCCGCCTGAACGAATCAGCGGCTGCATGCGAAGGGGCGGGCTTGGGCCCGCCCTTTTCGTTTGCGTGGAGGAACGTGCCCCGGCCCCGTGCGGCACAGGCGTGGCGCAAGCTTCCGGTGTTCTCATTGCACCATGAGCCGGCCAACCTTGACACCCCCGGGGGGCAACTCCACCTATCGGCTAACTTCCTCCGGCGCGGCCGGCCCGGTCTCAGATCGGGTCCGGCGCCGGTGTTGCGGCGACCTTCCTTCCACCCCGCCTCACCACCAGTGAAAACCGTTGCCGGCGGCCCCCGTGGCCCGGATCGTGCTACTTATCAGGCGATCCGGATCCGCTGAGAGAGGACGACTCGATGACTTCGTCGAACGACACCAGCAAAGCCGGCGCACCGAAGGGCGAAGAGCTCGTTCCGGTCCTGCCGCTGCGCGACATCGTCGTTTTCCCGCACATGATCGTGCCGCTGTTCGTGGGGCGCGAAAAGTCCATCCGTGCCCTCGAGGAGGTGATGCGGTCGGACAAGCTGATCCTGCTCGCGACGCAGAAGAACGCCGGCGACGACGATCCGGACCCGGCCGACATCTTCGACATCGGCACGCTCGCGACCGTGCTGCAGCTCCTGAAGCTGCCCGACGGCACCGTGAAGGTGCTGGTCGAGGGGACGTCGCGCGCCAGCGTGCGCCGCTTCACCGATCGCGCCGAGTTCTATGAGGCCTACGCCGACCGGCTCGAGGACGACCTCGGCGACAAGGTCGAGGTGGAGGCGCTCGCCCGCTCGGTCGTCTCCGAGTTCGAGAACTATGTGAAGCTGAACAAGAAGGTCTCGCCGGAGGTGATCGGCGCGGTCTCGCAGATCGAGGACTACGCCAAGCTGTCGGACACGGTGGCGTCGAACCTCGCCGTGAAGATCCAGGACAAGCAGGCCGTGCTGGCGCTGACCTCGGTCTCCGAGCGTCTCGAGCGCGTGCTCGGGCTGATGGAGAGCGAGATCTCCGTCCTGCAGGTGGAGAAGCGCATCCGCTCGCGCGTCAAGCGCCAGATGGAGAAGACGCAGCGCGAGTACTACCTGAACGAGCAGATGAAGGCGATCCAGAAGGAGCTCGGCGACGGCGAGGAAGCCCGCGACGAGGTGGCCGAGCTGGAAGAGCGCATCCGCAAGACCAAGCTCACCAAGGAGGCCCGCGAGAAGGCGACCGCCGAGGTGAAGAAGCTCCGGCAGATGTCGCCGATGTCGGCCGAGGCGACGGTGGTGCGCAACTACCTCGACTGGCTGCTCGGCATCCCGTGGGGCCGCAAGTCGCGCGTCAAGTATGACCTCAACCTCGCCGAGGAGGTGCTCGACACCGACCACTTCGGCTTGGAGAAGGTCAAGGAGCGCATCGTCGAGTACCTCGCCGTGCAGAGCCGCGCGAACAAGCTGAAGGGGCCGATCCTGTGCCTCGTCGGCCCGCCCGGCGTCGGCAAGACCTCGCTCGGCAAGT
>CAZDCR010000084.1:0-10016 GCA_964503995.1 uncultured Segnochrobactrum sp. | reverse complement strand
CGTCACAGTGCCCGCCGCCGCCGCGGCGACGTCGAGCGCGGAGTCCGAGGTCGACGACAGCGCGCTGCGCTATTTCCTCCAGCAGGGCGATACGCGGCGTGCCCAGGCCGAGATGCAGCGCCTGCACCGGCTCTACCCGAACTGGGAGCCGCCGGCGAACCTGTTCGATCCCAACGCCCCGATGCCGAGCGACGTGCAGCCGATCTGGGACCTCTATGGCGCCGGCGACTATGCGGCCGCCCGTCGGGCCATCGCCGACCGCCAGGACGCCGAGCCGGGCTGGACGCCACCGGCCGACCTCGTCGCCGCCCTCGACCAGGTGGGCGAGCGGCAGAGGCTCCTCAATGCCGCCGACGTCGAGCAGTGGGAGACGGTCCTCTCCATCGCCGACAGCGCGCCGGCGATGCTCACCTGTGACAACATCGAGGTGCTCTGGCGGGTCGCCGAGGCGTTCGCCCGCACTGGTAGCGAGCAGCGCGCCGTCGATGCGGAGACCTATATCGTCGAGAACTGTCCCGGCGCGGCACCGAAGGTGGCGTCCCTCCAGAAGGCCCTCGACTTCCTGCCACTCGCCCGCGTCGAGGCGCTGCTGGCCCGTGCCGTC
Organism: uncultured Segnochrobactrum sp.; assembly: GCA_964503995.1. Taxonomy (GTDB): domain Bacteria; phylum Pseudomonadota; class Alphaproteobacteria; order Rhizobiales; family Segnochrobactraceae; genus CAMDHY01. The sequence continues at coordinate 9,412 of CAZDCR010000084.1, read as the reverse complement.
GATCCGCCGGCCTCCGATCCGGCTTTCGACGTCGTGAAACTCGAGATCGCCCGCCGGCAGGTCTCCGCCGCCAACGACGATCCGTCCCAGACGGCGCCGGCGGACGCACTCACCCGTCTCGCCACCGCGGCGCAGGGGGAGGGCGGGGCCGCCGACGCACTGCTGCTCGGCTTCTACGCTTACCGCCACGGTGACGCGCAAGGGGCGACCGGCTGGTTCCTCTACGCGCTGCAGCGGGGCGGCGGCGCCAAGGCGGCCGAGGGGTATGTGCTGTCGATGCAGGACCTCGGACGCCAGATCGAGGCGGAGCCGGTCGCCTTCGAGTGGCGCAATGCCGGCCGGGAGAACATGGCCGCCTACCTCACGGCGATCACCACTGCCCTGACGACGGGTGACGCCTCCCGCATCGAGCAGCCGCTGCTCGACCGATTCTCGAAGACTGTCGTCGAACAACGCTCGCCGCTCGGCGCCCAGGCGCTCGGCTGGTACGCCTTTAACGCCGGCCAGGCGGAGGTCGCGGCTGACTGGTTCTCGGCGTCACTCGAGTGGCACCCCTCGGAGGTGGCCGCCTACGGGCTCGGCCTCGCCTATCGTGCGCTCGACGACGGGCCCGGCTTCCAGGACGTGCTGCGGACGTGGGTCGCGACCTTCCCGCGCCTGCCGGAACTCTACGTGCAGGGCGCTGCCCAGACCTTGCCCGCGCGCGGCGGGCAAGGGGGGCGGGCGCTTGCGACCGCGCCGCAGCGTGCGCCGATGTCGGCGGAAGCCGAATCGATCCTGCGCGAGCTCGGCCTTGCCGACGACCGCGCGGCCCGGCGGCGCCCGCCCGCCGACGAGGCGCTTCGGCTCGTGTCGCCAGCCTCGGGCGAATCCTCCGGATCGCCGGGTGGGGGGACGATGCTCGGCGGCACCACCGACGGCGCAGGCGCGGGGCCGCGCCGCACGCAGGGAATCGGCTGCGGCGGGGCAGGGGCGGGAACGCTCGCGGCCGGCTGGTGCCTGATGGAGCAGGACAGGCCCTTCGAGGCGGCCCAGGCCTTTTCGCAGGCGGGTGGCGGCGAAGCCGCCTTTGGTGCGGCCCTCGCCTACCTGCGCATGGGGCTGACGCGCGATGCGGCGCTGGCAGCGGAGCGGGCACCGCTCGACGCGACGCGGCGGCTCCAGATCGAGACCAGTCTCGTCACCCAGGTGGCCACCGACGCCTACCAGCGGGGAAAGTTCACCCAGGCCCTGGAGGCTCTGGATCAGCGCCGGGCGCTGGCGCCCGAGCAGAACGACCTGATGATGCTCCGCGGCTGGTCCCACTACGAGATGGGGGACTTCATCACGGCGCGCCGGATGTTCGAGGCGGTCGATGCCGTTGCCCCAACGCCGGCAACACGCCGCGCTCTCAACACCGTGAACCTGCGGATGACCCCGCGCAGCTTCCGGGATCAGTAGATCGCGCCCGTTCCGAAGCCTGTTCGTCTTTTTGTGCGGGATGTGCAAAATGGCGAGTTCGCTGGAGTAAGCGGCCTTCTAGCCGTCTTTTTGTGCGTTCGAACCATCTGAATATTGGGCCGACGGCTGCAAGTCGGGGTTGTCGTCGACGTCGTGTCCAGCGGGCCAACCGGTTATGCAAACGATTGCTTGACCCGACCATGCTACGAGAATACTGTCAGTGCAGTTAAGCCCGTCGTCAGAACGGGTTCCGCAGGGAGGAGACGGCGCGCCGCATGCGGCGACGGCTTGCAACATTCTCCCTCGAGTGTGTGGAATGTCCGCCTTCAGGAAGGCTGCGCAATGGCATTGGCGAATACGATCTCCGTAACAGAACCGGGCGCGCACAGTGCGTCGGCGCAACCCGTCATCGTCGCAGAGAACCTGACGATCGGTTACAGCTTGCACCGCGAGCGCAAGTTGTTGACAGCCCTCAAGAATATCACGCTGACGGTGAACAAGGGCGAGTTCGTGGTGCTCGTCGGTCCTTCGGGCTGCGGCAAGACCACGTTCATCAACGCGATCGCCGGCATCGTGCAGCCCTGGGAAGGCACCGTCCAGGTCAACGGCAAGCCCGTCGACGGGCCGGGACCGGATCGCGCGATGGTCTTCCAGGACTATGCGCTGATGCCCTGGCGCACGGTCGAATCCAATATCCGGATGCCGTTCGAGCTGAAGAACCTCGGGTTGTCGAAGCAGCAGATGGACGAGCGCGTCCGCCGCTACCTGAAGCTCGTCGACCTCAACGGCTTCGAGAAGTCCTTCCCCTACGAGCTCTCGGGCGGCATGAAGCAGCGCGTCGGCATCGCCCGGGCGCTGGTCACGGAGCCCGACATCCTGCTCGCCGACGAGCCCTTCGCCGCCATCGACGCGATGACGCGCGAGGCGATGCAGAGCGAGCTCGAGCGTTTCGTGACCGAGACGCGCCAGACAGTCGTCTTCATCACCCATTCGATCGACGAAGCCGTCATGCTCGGCGATCGCGTCGTGGTGATCTCCTACCGTCCCGGACAGATCAAGGAGATCGTTCCGGTGAACCTGCCGCGCCCGCGCTTCAGCTACGACGTCAAGGCGCTTCCCGAATACAGCGAATTGCGTGAGCACATCTGGCGTCTCGTGAAGGACGAGGCGCTGCAGGCCGCCCGCGGAGGTAAGTGATGTCGGTCCAGAGCTCGTCCGCCACGCCCCCGGCCGATTCCGGCCGCTACACCGATGCCCAGTGGTCGCTCGCCGAGTTCTGGCGACGCTGGGGGTCATGGTTCATCACCATCATCAACCTGACGTGCTTCTTCATCATCTGGGAGCTGTTCGCCCGCTCCGGTGCGATCAGCCCGCTGTTCCTGCCGACCGCGTCGGGCATGTTCGAGACGCTCTATGTCGGTCTGACGACAACGGCCCCGCCGGGATCGGTGATCTCCGGCAGCATCCTCGATCATCTCGGCTACTCGATGGGCACCCTGTTCACCGGGCTTGCCATCGCGTGCCTGATCGGCATTCCGGCCGGCCTGCTGATGGGCGGAAACCGCGCCGTCGAGACGATCCTCAGCCCCTACATCTGGGCGCTCGCCTCGCTGCCCCGCATCGCGCTGGTGCCGCTGTTCATCCTCTTCATGGGCTTCACCGTGAAGATGCAGATCACCATCATCGTGCTCTCGGCGGTCTTTCCGATCATCATCAACGCCTGGGCCGGCGTGAAGACGACCGAAAAGTCTCTGCTCTCCGCTGCGCGCGTCTTCGGCGCGAGCAAGTGGGACCTCTATCGCAAGGTGGTGTTCCCCTACACGCTGCCCTTCATCATCTCGGGCATCCAGCAGGGCATCGGCCGTGGCCTCATCGGCGTCGTCATCGCCGAGATCTTCGGTGGCTCGCGCGGCCTCGGCTACCTGATCCAGCGTGCGGCAGACACGTTCAACTCGTCGCTGATGTATGCGGTGCTGATGTTGCTCGTGATCGTGTCGCTGTCGCTGATCAACTTCACGCGCTGGCTCGAAGCCTACGTCGCTCCGTGGCGCCGCCTCGACCGCGTCTGACGCGGTCAGGTACCTGCCAAGAAGGCTCGACCGCGTCCAGCGCGGTCGGGCACACAAGAAGAAGTGCCTCTTGAAAGACGCGCGAAAGCCCGCGTCCAAATATCATCCCTGGGGAGTACGCCAAGATGAAGCACAAGATCACACTGCCCCGTCGCGACGTCCTGAAGCTCGGCGCGATGGGCGTGTTCGGCACCATGATCGCCGCCTCGACGCTGCCCGGTAAGGTCGGCGCGCAGACGCCCAGCATCGAGAACATCAAGTCGAACCTCAAGGCGATCCGCTTCGGCGACTTCAACCCGAACTACGCCGCGCAGTGGTCGGTTCGCCTCGCCCAGGCGCTCGGTTACTTCCAGGAGCACGGTATCGAAGAATTCGATATCACGCTCTCCGAAGAGTACATGCCGGGCCTGATCGGCGGCAGCCTCGACATCACCCACGGCGACACCTCGGTGTTCGTCGGTGCCGGCGTGGCGAGCGGCCTGCCGATCAAGATCATCTCGATCTACCGCCACAGCGAGTGGTGGATCATGGGCGTCGGCCCCGGCATTAATACCGCCGAGGACCTGAAGGGCAAGAACATCACCGGTGGTGGCCTCGCCGGCCGCAACACCTGGGTCCAGAAGCAGCTCGTGGCGAAGCTCGGCCTGCAGGAGAGCGATGTCAATTTCGTACCGTCCTCGGGTGGTTCGGACGGCCGTCTCGGCGCGCTCATGGCCGGCACGGTGCAGGGCGCCAGCGTCTTCCCGCGGCACCGCAAGGCGCTCGAGGAAGCCGGTGGCAAGTTCCTGATCGAAGAGCTCGCCATTGCGCCGCAGGAGGCCTTCGGCGCCATGGGTGGCTGGCTCGAGGCGAACGAGGACGCGGCCTATGCGTTCACGCTGGCCGACCTCAAGGCGCGCCAGTGGCTCTTCAAGCCGGAGAACAAGCAGAAGGCCTATCAGGCCATGCGCGACCTCGGCTACGAGATCCCCGCGAGCTTCGAGGATCTCTACCAGGTCGAGCTCGACCAGATCAGCCCGGACGGCGGTTTCGAGAGCGCCGAGGCGATGGACCGGTTCATGGCGGAAATCGCCATCACCGGCGAAGTTCCGGAGAACGTCGATTGGCGCAAGTACGTCGACTTCAAGTACACGTGGGCCGCCCAGGAGGCCCTCGGCCTGCCGAAGCGCCCGGCCTCGATCTGAGGTCGCAGGGACAGCAGGCAGTCTGACTGCCGGTAAAACGATCGAGGCCCGTCGCGACAGCGGCGGGCCTCTTTCGTTCTGGCGATCTTCCGTCAGCCGTCGGTGGTGACGAGCCGCCGCAATCCCGGGCGCAGACGATCTGGTTGCACAAATCGTCCGCCCCGTGTTGATTCAAAGGCGACAGCCTCGAACCGGCTCCGGCGTTCTGCGAAGACGAGCCGCATCGACCGCGCCAGTGCGCGGCGGACCGAGGCCTGCGCCAGCGCCGGCATCTGCGCCGCGTCGTCGAAGCGGCGAAGGTGGTGCAGGACGACCACCCGTCCTCCCGGTGCCAGGGCCGCTTCGATCTTCGGGATCAGCCGCCGGAGGGCGTTCGGTGACAGGTAGTAGATAATCTCGGAGGCGACGATGAGGTCGAACGGGCCACGGGGCATCTGCTCTGGCAGCCTGGAAACGCCCAGCGTCAGCGACGTCTGGTCCCGGGTCCGTCGGCGGGCCGCCGCGATCGCGGTGGGCGAGGCATCGATGGCGGTCAGCCGCAGGCACCGGTCGACGAGACGCAGCGTCGTCTCACCGTTCGCGCAGGCAAGCTCCAGACCGCGACCATAGAGACGCGTGCCACACGCCCGCAGGAGAACGCGGCGCTTATGAGCCTCGAACGGCGAACTCCGGTAGTTCCAGGGGTCGATCGAGGTGCGGAACAGGCGCTCGAAGCCGTCGGGATCGATGGGTCTCATCGACTGACACGCCAAAAGCGCTCGGTCCCGCCGGTCAGACGCTCGATGGTGGCGGGACGCAGGCGGAAGGCCGTCGGATCGTCATCGATGAGGTCGGTGGTCTGCGAGCGATGCGCCGCGAGTGCGGCCCGCTTCGCCGCTGCGGCCGTGCCGATATCGACGTCGATCGCCTGTACCTCTCCGGCGACCGGGAAGTCCTCGGGAGCGCCGAGTTCGTCCAGCCAGATGGCATATTCGAGACTCGGCGGATCGAGGCGGGCCTGGCGGAGCGCCTCCTGCGCCAGATGCCATCCGTCCCGGTGGTCGCAATGCGGGTCGCGCCGCCAGGGCAGGATGGCGAGATCCGGCTTCAGGGCGGCGACCACCGAGGCGATCGTGTCTCGCGCCGCCACCCACTCCGCCGACCCTGGCGCGGGCATGGCGGCATCGTTCAAACGCAGAAACGTGCGGGGGCTGTCGCCGGCGCCGAGGGCCGTCAGCGCCTCGATTGCCTCGTGCTCGCGCAAGGCGGCGAGACGCGGCCTCGGCCACGTGCGCGAACCGCGATGCGAGGCGCCGCCATCCGTCAGAAAGACGGTGTGGACGACGCTGCCGGCCGCCACCAACTGGGCGATCAGGCCACCGCATCCGAGTGTCTCGTCGTCCGGATGCGGAGCGATGACGAGTACGCGGCGCGCTGCGAGCGGCTCGATGACGGCCGGCGTCATCGCGCAGAACCCGCCGGTCCCGGGCGCCAGTCACCACGCGCGATGGCGCCGCCGAGCGCGGTCATCGCCCCGTCGGGATTGGGCTGCCGCAGATACGTCCGCAGGTCGCGCATTTGCCGCTCGAGAGGATGTGGAGCGATCATCCCGGCCGCGCCGACGGCGCGCTCGGCGTCCTCCAATACTTCCAGCGCGGCCGCCTCGATTGCGGTCCGGGTGGCATTGGCGACGGCGATCGCCGCTTCGCCGGCGTCTGTCGCCGCGGGGGTGGCCGCGGCGTCGCGCCAGGCCGCGGCCGCTGTCTCGAGCCAGTGATAGCCCGACTGCACGGCGACGCCCATGCGGGCGATACGGTGGCTTTGGAACGGGTCGGCAGCGCGGCCGGTTCGCGACAGGTGCTCCAGCGCCGTGTCGAACACGGCATGCATGCCCCCGACCTGCACCGCAGCGAACCGGATGGCACCGGCACCGAACCAGGGCGGGCGGACATAGTCGTCGGGCCGGCCGATCACCCAGTCGGGTTCCACCGCAAGGCCTGTGAAGTCGACGACGTGACTTCCCGACGCCCGCATGCCGAGGGGACGCCACCAATTGCGGTCGACGGGGCGACCCTCCAGCGGCACCAGCAGCATCAGTCGCCCGCCATCCGTCGGGGCGGTGATCAGCGCCCGGCTGAGACCATCCACGCCGGTGGAAAAGGTCTTGCTGCCGGAGAGGCTGCCGTTCTCGATCATCACGGGGTGGGACGGGAGGTCCGTGTTCCAGACGCCGAACAGATGCCCGGCGCCGGCGAGGTCGTCGACTGCGGCGCGCTGCTCCGGCGTACCGAACTGCGCGCACAGGAACAGCGCATTGACGTGGCCTTCGTAGATGCGGCCGACGCTGAGGTCGCCACGGCCGATGGCGGCGAGCAGCGTCAAAAGCTTGCCGATCTCGGTCGGCCGCAGCGGCGGAGCGGCGACGAGCCCGAGCCGCCGCAACTCCCGGAAGGCAGCGTCGGGAAAGGCGCCATCGGCATCCCGTTCGGCGGCCTCCAGGGCAGCGGCCCTGCTGGCAACCTCTTCGGCGCGCCGTTCGCTCAGATCATGCTGCAAGACGTTGTCCCTCCGTCATCGCGATGATCCGCTCGATTGCGGCGATCGCCTCCTCCACCGGGACGGTCTCGGCCGCATCCGGCTCGTCCGGCACCAACCGCTCCACCAGGGCTGCGATCTCGGCTTGGCTCAGAGGGGCGATCTCCGGGAGGCCCAGGCCCCGCAACACCTCGGTCTGTGTCACGGGGTCGGCTGTCACGAGGTCGCGAATGGCGCGCCGCCGCTGCAGCCTGCCCATGATGAGATCGGGGGCCTCGACGAGATGCGGTCGCTGCGCTCCCGCCTCGGCGACCCAGTGGCGCAGGCAGTCGGCCATGCCACCGGGCGCGCGTCCTTCGAGACGCGCCGACACCTGCACGCGGACGTTTGGTGCATGACGCAGCCGGTATCCGGCGGCCCGCACGCGGCTGACGAAGGCGAGATCCTCGCGAAATGGGAGCGAAGGCATTCCGCCCACGGCGGCATAGACCGGACCGAGCACGGCGAGGCTCGCGCCTGTATGGTCGCTGTGGCGGGGCAGGGGATCGTGGGGGAGGGGATCGACGATGGCGGCCAGCCGATCTGCGATCACCGCGTACTGCAGGTGCTTGGCCGACAGGCGCAGGAAGGCCGATCCCAGTCGGGCTTCCTCTTCGGGATCCCCGATGATGTGACCCCCGACCAAATCGGCGCCATGCGCGATCGCGGTCAGATTGGCGTCCACCCAGTTTTCGGTAGGCCGCGCGTCGGCATCTGTCGTGATCAGCACTGCCGCGTCCGAGCAGCCCGCTCTCGTCCAAGCCGTTTCAAGGGCAAGGCGTCGTGCCGATCCCACATGCGCGTCAGCGGCTGCGAAGGTGACCTCCACCCCCACCAGGTCGAGGGAGGGATGACAGCGAGCGGCGTCGTGCAGCACAGCGGCGGAGCTGTCCGTGCAGTTGTTGAGGACAACGACGACGGTCAGCCGGCGTCCCTGCCGCAGCCAGGTCTGCCGTGACAGTGATCGCAAGAGTGCGGGAAGGCGCTCGGCTTCGTTTCGAGCCGGCACCGCCACAACGGGGTGAAGCAGACGGGTCTCTTCCAAAATCCGGAATCCGCGCGTTAGTTCTGACGACGCTGCTCGCTTCGCATCGGCGTCCATCTCGCCTGCTCGGCGGATGAGATGTCGTTATGCTAACGAACGCACCCAACGCGGTGCCTGCCATTTGGGTTCCGAGGGGCTTTTTGCTGTCGGGCTCTGCCTCAGACGTAATGAAGACGCTGGCATGACAGTATTTTCGCAGACGACATTATTCTCGAGACCGAAAAATCGTATGTGTGTCGAACGCCGGGATGAGAATGCTGGTGGAGGAAGACGTCTGGACCGGCGCCCTTGACGCAGCAGAAAGTTGCGTCTCGCAAACAGGGTTCTCCCGCGGCGAGCGCGGCGAGTCTGCTGTGACGGCATGTTCGAAGGCTGCTCTACACGACGGCAGAAGCGCCTTCATCGACACGTGACACGGTAATTTGTCCGCGGCCGATGGCCAGCGGGCCGCTGGGCAGGGGGGCGCTGTGGCCGCCTGCGAGCAGACTCGTGACCGGTTGTGGCAAGGCCTTCCACAGCGCCAGCGCTTGCATTCAGCGCTTCAAGCGATGCGGGGTGTATCTGGTGGGCGGTGAGGGGTTCGAACCCCCGACCCCCTGGGTGTAAGCCAGGTGCTCTGACCAGCTGAGCTAACCGCCCGCGCGGCTTCGATTAGAAGTTTCCTCCCCGGCAGGCAAGGCCGCGCCTCCGAGAGCCAGGTTTGCAAGCGAGCCGGCCAGGTCGCCAATCTTCGGGCCGCCGTTCCGCCCGTCGCCTTGCGCTCGGCGGTGCGGGCGCGTATATCCCGCGCCATTCCACACGCGGGATCAGGGTAACGGCTCTTCGGGGCCGGCATCCATCCGGTGCACCAAGCGGCCGTCCCGGCCGCCGTCACGACCCGCGGAGGCACAACCGGTAAAGGAACACCAGAGCCATGTCTCTGCCCGATTTCACGATGCGCCAGCTGCTCGAGGCCGGTGTCCACTTCGGCCACCAGACCCACCGCTGGAACCCGAAGATGGCGCCCTACCTGTTCGGCGCCCGCAACAACATCCACATCATCGACCTCGCGCAGACGGTGCCGATGCTGCACCAGGCGCTGAAGGCGGTGAGCGACACCGTCGCCAACGGCGGCCGTGTGC
>CAZDCR010000083.1:0-10277 GCA_964503995.1 uncultured Segnochrobactrum sp. | reverse complement strand
GCCGCTTCGATAGCGCGCAGGCGACCCGTCCACACTTGCATGGGAGCCACGGGGTGATGCTAACTGTTAATACCAATCGGACGGCGTCAAGGCAGGAGAATCGGGATGACGACCTCGAGCGCGAAACTGGGCCAGAAGCTTGAAAGCACCGTCACCGAGCTCGTGAAGTCGGGTCGCTACGGCTCGCGCAGCGAGGTCCTGCGCGAGGGCGTCCGCCTGGTGGAGGAGCGCGAAAAGCGGCTGGCGGCGCTGGACGCCGCGATCGCCCACGGCATCGCCGATGCGGAAGCCGGTCGGCTTCACACTCTGGAGGACGTCCACACGGAACTGTCGGCGCGGTATAGCGGCCCGGACGGTGAAAGTGGCGACCGGTGAGGGTCGTCTTTTCGGCTGCGGCGAAGGCAGATCTGATCGAAATCGGCGACTTCATCGCCGAAGACAGTCGCAAGAGGGCACGAACGTTTGTTGACGAGCTGGTCGTCTGTTGCAGGCAACTCGCGACGATGCCGCGGGCGTTCCCGCTGGTGCCGCACCAGAAGGATACGGGTGTTCGGCGCCGCCCCTACCGCGACTACGTGATCTTCTACCGAATCGAGGGCGAAGCCGTGCAGGTGCTGCATGTGCTGCATGGGGCACGAGATCGCGACTGGTTGCTGTTCCCGGAGTGAGCACTGCTTCCGGTTGGCCTCGGGTCTGTGTTTGCACCGCAGCGCTTGCGTCCCCCGCCGCACCTGCGCGAAACTGCACCAGCCGGACCGCGGGGGCTCGGCGCTCTCTTGCGACGCCGCGGATGGCGCCGTGACGTGAAAGGACACCGGCGGATGCGGCGCGAGCCCCGCCCGATCGCCGACCTCGTCGGCCGCGCCATCGACCCGGCCTGCCGCCGGCGCGGCTTCGCGTCGTCGGAACTGGTGACGCTGTGGCCGGAGCTCGTCGGCGCCGAGGTGGCCGAAGGCTCCCGCCCCGAGAAGCTCGTCTGGCCACGCCGGCGCGGCGAGGCCGGGGAGGGCGAGCCGGCCACCCTGATGGTTTCATCCGATGGCCCGACGGCCCTCGTCCTCACCCATGCCGGCCCGCAGCTCGTCGAGCGCCTGAACGCCTTCCTCGGCTGGCGGGCGATTGCCCGCATCCGCGTCGAGCAGAATTTCCGCCCGCCGCCGCCACAGCCGGTCCGCCGTCGTACGCGTCCGCTCGCGCCCGACGAGGCCGCCGCGGTGGCCGCGAGGGCCGACGGCATCGCCAATGGCGGGCTACGTCAGGCGGTCGAGCGGCTCGGGCGCGCGGTCTTGTCCTCTGGACCCGCCCCGGCCGGTCCCCATGTTCGCCCTAATCCTGCGGTTCCATCCTCGTCCACGGCGAGGGTGAAGACCCCCCTTTCCCCTGCGCATCGAGGAGTTCCCACTTGAGACTGACCCGCAGAGAGGTCATCGGCGGCGCCGTCGCACTGTCGGCCGTCGCCGGCTTCGGCCTGGTACCGCTGCCCGCCTGGGCGCAGACCGTCGACATGGCGGCCCTCACCGAGGCCGGGCCGCTCGGCGACGAGGCGATCGGTTCGGCCGACGCGCCGGTGACGATCATCGAGTACGCATCGCTCACCTGCGGCCACTGCGCCGCCTTCCACATGCAGACCTATCCGGCGCTGAAGGAGAAATACATCGACACCGGGAAGGTGCGCTTCATCATGCGCGAGTTCCCGCTCGATCCGCTCGCCGCCGCCGCCTTCATGCTGTCGCGTTGCGCCGGTGACGGCAAATATTTCGGCATGGTCGACCTGTTCTTCGAGAAGCAGGCCGACTGGACGCGCACCGACGATCCGGTGGCTGCCCTCCTGAACCTGTCGAAGCAGGCCGGTTTCACACAGGAGAGCTTCGAGGCCTGCTTGACGAATCAGGAGCTCCTCGACGGAGTGAACGGCGTCAAGGACCGTGGCGCGCAGTTCGGTGTCGATTCGACCCCGACCTTCTTCGTCAACGGTCAGGTGGTCCGCGGGGCCAAGACGATTGGCGAGTTCGACGCGATCCTGGAGCCCATGCTGCCCTAGCGAGCCGCGCCTTCCGACATCCGGCGGCGCGCGCGCGGGCGTGCGCGCCGACCGGCCGCCAACGTCCTTCTCCCCGGGGGTGCGGCGATGAAGTTCGTCAAGCTCCGCATCGCCGGCTTCAAGACCTTCGTCGAGCCGACGGACGTGCCGATCGAGACCGGCATGACCGGCGTCGTCGGCCCCAATGGCTGCGGCAAGTCCAACCTCGTCGAGGCGCTGCGCTGGGTGATGGGCGAAAGCTCGTCGAAGAGCCTGCGCGCCTCCGGCATGGACGACGTCATCTTCTCCGGCTCGACGCGCCGCCCGGCGCGGGACCGCGCCGAGGTCACCCTCGTTCTCGACAACGCCGACCGCACCGCCCCCGCCGGCTTCAACGACGCCGACTTGCTGGAGGTGACGCGCCGCATCGAGCGCGAGGCCGGCTCCGTCTATCGCGTCAACGGCCGTGACGTCCGCGCCCGCGACGTACAGCTTCTCTTCGCCGACGCCTCCACCGGGGCCCGATCGCCGGCGCTGGTGCGCCAGGGCCAGATCGGCGAATTGATCGCGGCGAAGCCCGCCCAGCGCCGCGGCATCCTCGAGGAAGCGGCTGGCATCACCGGTCTGCACTCGCGCCGCCACGAGGCGGAGCTCCGGCTCCGCGCCGCCGAGCAGAACCTCGCCCGCGTCGAGGACGTCATCACCGAGATCGAGGGCCGGCTCGAGGGCCTGCGCCGGCAGGCCCGGCAGGCCTCGCGCTACCGCAATCTCTCCGGCGAGATCCGCAAGGTCGAGGCCGGGCTGCACTACCTGAAATGGATCGCCGCCCGCGCCGCCGTCACCGATGCCGACGAGGCGCTGGCCGCCGCCGCCGCCGCGGTCGAGACCCGCGCCGCCGTGCAATCGGACGCCGCCCGCGACCAGGCGGTGGCGGCCGCGGCGATGCCTCCGGTGCGCGAGTGCGAGGCCTCCGCCACCGCCGCCCTGCAGCGGCTGCGCCTCGCCGCCGAGGCGCTCGCCGCCGAAGAGAAGCGCACGGTCCAGCGCATCGCCGAGCTGGAGCGCCGTGCCGCCGAGGTGGAGGTCGACGCGGTGCGCGCCGCCGCCGTCGGCGACGAGGCGCGCGCCCGTCTCACCGCGCTCGACGAGGAGGATGCCGCCCTCGCCGCCGAGGACGCCACCGTGGAGGCGCGCTCGGTCGCGCTTTCGGCCGAACAGTCCGCCGCGGAAGCCGCCCTCGCGGAGGCCGAATCGGCGCTGGCGGAGGCGACCCGGCGGGCCGCCGATGCGGCCGCCCGCCGTGCGGCGCTGGAGCGCGGCGAACGCGAGGCTGCCGCCCGTCTCGCCGGCCTCGACCGAGAGCTCGAGACGCTGTCCCGCGAACGCGCCGCGGTCGAGGCGAGCCGCGCCGGTGCCGGTTGCGAGCCGCTGCGCGCCGCGCTCGTCACCGCCGAGGCAGCCTTGTCTGAGGCCGAGGCGGCGCTCGCCGCCGCCGAAACGGCCGCCGCCGGCGCCCGCGAGCGCGAGGCGGCGGCCCGCGCTCCGGCCCAGGCGGCGGACACGGCGCTCGCCCGGCTCGAGGCGGAGGCGAAGGCGCTCGCCCGCGTGCTCGCCGCCGCGACGCCGGGCGGCCACGCGCCGGTGCTCGACGCCGTCTCCGCCGACCGCGGCTACGAGCGCGCGCTCGCCGCCGCTCTGGGCGATGATCTCGAGGCCTCGCTCGATCCGCGCGCGCCGTCGCGCTGGGAGGGGGCTGCGGCCGACGGCGATCCGGCGCTGCCGTCCGGTGTCGCGCCGCTCGCCGCCCATGTCCGCGTGCCGGTGGCGCTCGTCCGCCGCCTCGCCCAGATCGGCCTCGTCGAGCCAGCCGAGGTAGCGGCGCTGCGGCCTTTGCTGAAGCCCGGCCAGCGCCTCGTCAGCCGCGCCGGCGACCTTTGGCGCTGGGACGGCTTCGTCGCCGCCGCCGATGCCCCGACCGCTGCCGCCCAGCGCCTCGCCGAGCGCAACCGTCTCGCCGAGGTCGAAGCCGCCGCTGTCGCCGCGCGCACGGCCGCCGAGGCCGCCCGGGCCCTTCACGCGGAAGCCCAGGCCTCTGTCGGTCCGACCGGCGCCGCCGAGCGGGGCGCGCGCGAGGCCGTCCGCGCCCGCCAGGGCGACGTCGCCCGCGCCCGTGACGGCCTCGCCAAGGCCGAACGCCGCCTCGCCGAGGTCGATGCCAAGGCGCGCTCCCTCGCCGACCTTGCCGACCGCCGCGCCGCCGACCGCGAGGCCGCCGCCGCCGCCCACGCCGCCGCCCGCCAGGCGCTCGCGGACGCTCCGGTCCCCGGCTCCGAGGACGCCGTCATCGCCGAGCGCCGTGCCGTCGTGGCGGAGCGCCGCGCCGCCGCCGGCGAGGCGCGTGCCGCCGCCGCCACCCACGCCCGCGAGGCGGAGTTGCGCGGCCGCCGCCGCCGCCAGATCGTCGCCGAGCGTGAGCCCGCCGGCGAGCGTGTCGCCGCGGCCACCGCCCACCGCACCCAGCTCGCCGACCGACGGGCGGCGATCGTCACCGAACAGGCCGCGCTCGCCGACGCCCCCGTCGAGATCGGCCGCCGCCGCCGCGCGCTGGTCGAGGAAATCGCCGCCGCCGAGGCCACCGCATCGGCCGCCACCGAGGCCCGCACCGCCGGCGAGGCGGCGCTCGCCGTCGCCGACCGGGCCGCACGGGACGCGCTAGAGGCCCTGTCGGCAGCACGCGAACTGCGCGGCCGCGCCGAGGAGCGGCGCGCGGCGGCACAGCAGCGCCGGACCGAGATCGAAGCCGCGATCACCGAGGCCCTCGATGGCCCGCCCGAGGAGGCGGCGAACGTCGCCGGCTTCGCACCCGCGGCGCCGCTGCCGGAGCCGGCCGGCCTCGAAGCTCGGCTCGAGCGGCTGAAGCTCGAGCGCGAGCGGCTCGGCGGCGTCAACCTGCGCGCCGAGGAGGAGGTGGTCGAGGCGGAGACCCGCCGCGACACGCTCGTCTCCGAACGCGACGAGCTCGTCGAGGCGATTCGCCGTCTGCGCCAGGCGATCCAGACGCTGAACGGCGAGGCGCGCCAGCGCCTGCTCGCCGCCTTCACGATCGTCGACGGTCACTTCCGTTCGCTGTTCCGCCACCTCTTCGACGGTGGCGAGGGCGAACTCGCGCTGGTCGATTCGGACGACCCGCTGGAAGCCGGTCTTGAGATCATCGCCCGCCCGCCCGGCAAGAAGCCACAGACGCTGACGCTGCTGTCGGGTGGCGAACAGGCGCTGACGACGATGGCGCTGATCTTCGCGGTCTTCCTGACCAACCCGGCGCCGATCTGCGTGCTCGACGAGGTCGATGCACCGCTCGACGACGCCAATGTCGAGCGTTTCTGCGATCTCGTCGCCGAAATGACGAAGCGCACCGACACCCGCTTCCTCATCGTCACCCACAATCCGATCACGATGGCGCGGATGAACCGGCTGTTCGGCGTGACGATGGCCGAGCGCGGCGTCTCCCAGGTGGTCTCGGTGAGCCTGGAGACGGCGGAGGAGTTCCGGCAGGCCGGCTGAGCCCGGGGAGCCCGGCGGGCCGATTGTCGCAACCCCGCGCCACGACCGAAACTTATTATCTTTCAAAGCTTTGCGGCTTGCCGGGGATTCCTTGACAGCGGCTCCGGCGCCTGACTATTGTGCGCCCGGTTTCAGGGGTGGTCGGCCCCGCGAGGCCCGTTTCTGCGCGACACGCCAAGACGTGCTGCGATGCCTCCCGGAGCCATCCGGGTGGCCGCTTTCAGGAGGCTGGACGCGATGTCCGATCGCGGTTCTGGCGGACGAGGCCCTTCGGGGCCGGGCGGCGAGCGCGGAGAGGGGCGTCCGGAAGACGATCGCGCCCTGGCGGACCGTCTTCAGCGTCTCGGCCGATCGCTCGATCGGCCCGGCGCCAGGGACGAGCCGGCTTCTTCCGCCTCGACGGCCTCGTCGGGGTGGGGGCAGGCGGTCAGGGTCAGTTCCGAATTCATCGCCGGCGTCATCGTCGGCGGCGGCATCGGGTGGATCGTCGACTGGTTCTTCGGTATCTCGCCGATCGGGCTGGTGATCTTCCTGCTCCTCGGTTTCGCGGCCGGCGTCCTCAACGTGCTGAGGGTCACCGGCCGGGCGACGACGCCGGGACGCGATCCGACCAAGCGCTGACGGCTTCACCGCCGCGGCGCGATCGGCCCGGCGGTGGCGGGAAAGTGAGTTCCGGCGGAAACGCCGGCGGATGAGATGGAGCGGGCGCTGGTCCGCGCGCAGAGGGGCACACGGTGGCGAACGACCCGATCCATCAGTTCGTTATTTCACCCATCGTCGACATCGACGTCGCTGGCGTCGATCTCTCGTTCACCAATTCCGCCCTGTTCATGGCGCTGACGGTCGGCTCCGTCGTGCTCTTCCTCGTGCTGTCCACCACCGGTCGCGGCCTCGTGCCCAATCGCTGGCAGTCGATGGCCGAGATGTCTTACGAGTTCGTCGCAAACACCTTGCGCAGCTCGTCAGGAACCGAGGGCATGCGGTTCTTCCCGCTCGTCTTTTCCCTCTTCATGTTCATCCTGTTCGCCAACCTGTGGGGGATGTTCCCCTACTTCTTCACGGTGACGAGCCACATCATCGTGACGTTCGCGCTGGCGATGCTGGTGATCCTGACGGTGGTGATCGTCGGCCTGATGCGGCACGGCACCCACTTCTTCGGCATCTTCATCCCGAGCGGCGTGCCGATGGCGCTGATCCCGCTCGTCTCGCTGATCGAGATCATCTCCTTCCTGTCGCGGCCGATCAGCCTCTCCGTCCGTCTGTTCGCCAACATGCTCGCCGGCCACATCACGCTGAAGGTGTTCGCCGCCTTCATCGTCACCCTCGGCGGGCTCGGCATCGGCGGCTGGCTCGGCGCGGTGCTGCCGCTCGGCATGACGGTGGCGCTGACGGCGCTCGAGTTCCTCGTCGCCTTCCTGCAGGCCTACGTCTTCACCGTGCTGACCTGCATGTACCTCAACGACGCGATCCACCCCGGCCACTGAGGCCGGGGTGGATCGCCCGTCCCGTTCGACCAGTTCCCATCATCCCGCCTTTCACCAAGGAGCACACACATGGAAGCGGATGCGGCAAAGGCCATTGGCGCCGGTATCGCCTGTCTCGGCATGGGCGGCGCGGCCGTCGGCCTCGGTAACATCTTCGGCAACTACCTCGCCGGCGCCCTGCGCAACCCGTCGGCCGCCGACGGCCAGTTCGGCCGCCTGATCTTCGGCTTCGCCGTGACCGAGGCGCTCGGCATCTTCTCGCTGCTCGTCGCCCTGATCCTGCTGTTCACCTGATCGCGTCGCGCCCGGCGGCGCCGGCCCTCGCGCCGGCACCGCCCGAGGACGACGCGACCGGTCGGCATCATGCCCGTCGTCGGGTTGTGATGCGGATCGGTCGCCCGGTGCGCGCCGCGCTCCCGCTGTCCGCCCCGTCGGGGCACAGTCGGGTCGCGGCCTGCGCCGTGCAGAGTGGCTATGGCACGTCGGGACCCGATGCCCGGACGGGAGAGGTCGATGGCGACCGAGAGCGAAGTGATGCAGGAACTGGCGACCGACGTGGGAGGCGCCGCCGTGGAACACGCAGGTGATCACACCGTCGTCTTCCCGCCGTTCGATACGACCACGTTCGCCTCGCAGCTGTTCTGGCTCGCGATCACCTTCGGGCTGCTCTACTACCTGATGGCCCGGGTGATCGTGCCGCGTATCGGGGGCATCCTCGAGGATCGCAGCGACCGCATCGTCGGCGACCTCGCCGAGGCCTCGCGCCTCAAGGAGGAGAGCGAGCGGGTCATCGAGACCTACGAGGCTGAACTCGCCGAGGCCCGCCGCAAGGCCCAGGCCATCGCCGAGGAACGCCGCGCCGCGGTCAACGCCGATCTCGCCGAGAAGCGCAAGACGGCCGAGGCCGGTCTCGCCGGCAAGCTCGCCGAGGCGGAAGGGCGCATCCGCTCGATCCGCGACAAGGCGCTGTCGGAAGTCGACGGCATCGCCACGGAGGCAGCCGAGGCCGTCGTCGCCCGGCTCGCGCCGGTGACCGTCGACACCGCCGAGGCGGCCGCCGCCGTCGCCCGCGTCAAGCGCCAGGAGGCCTGATCATGGACGCGACATTCTGGGCGCTGGTCGGCCTCATCCTGTTCTTCGTGCTGATCGCCTACCTGAAGGTGCCGGCGAAGATCACCGCGGCCCTCGACAACCGCGCCGACCGCATCCGTCGCGAGCTGGAAGAGGCGCGTCGCCTGCGCGAGGAAGCGCAGGCCGTGCTCGCCGAGTACCAGCGCAAGCGCAAGGAAGCCGAGGCCGAGGCCGAGACGATCCTGTCGACCGCCAAGGTCGAGGCCGAGCGCATGACCACCGACGCCCGTGCGGCGCTCGACGAGATGATCGCCCGCCGCACCGCTACCGCCGAGACGAAGATCGCCCAGGCCGAGGCTCAGGCCGTCGCCGAGGTGCGCGCCCGCGCCGCCGAGGTGGCGGTGGCCGCCGCCCGCGTCATCCTCGAGGACAAGGTGAAGGGCGATGTCGCCGGCCGCCTCCTCGACGACGGCATCGCCACGGTGAAGGCCCGCCTCAACTGAGGCTGCCGCGCCGCTCGCGCGGCGCGCTCGACCAGATTTCGCGAAGGCCGCCCCGGCGACGGGGCGGCCTTCGTCGTTTCCGGCAGCGCATTCGCCTGGCGAGGGCCCGCATCGATCGCGTCAGGTTCCCTTTTTTCGCTGCCCGCGGAATAAGCCGCGCCCCCTCGCGTTCTTCCCCTGTGCGCCCCGAGACGGCGCCGGCACGCCACTCGGCGACCGGCCCGAGCCTCGCGGCGACGGTCGATGTCGTGGGGTGATCGGCGCCGAGGCGCCGGGTCCGGAAATCAGGAGACGCAGATGTCGAAGTTCATGTCCGCCGCGGCCTTCGCCGCCTTCGCCGTGCCGATGGCCCTCGCCGCCGCCACGCCCGCCAGTGCCGAGGAGCGGATTTGCCGCTCGTCACTCGGCAAGGTGACGGTCGACAACCTCAAGGTGCCCTCGAAGGCGACCTGCAAGCTCGACGGCACCCGCGTGAAGGGGTCGATCGTCGTCGAGACCGGCGCCACCCTCGTCGCCTCCAAGGTTGTCGTCATTGGCAACGTCCAGGCCGAGGGCGCCAAGGCGGTGACGGTGCGCCGCGCCTCGCGCGTCGGCGGCTCGGTGCAGGTGAAGCAGGGCGGTGCTGCGACCGTCGAGGCCAGCACCGTCGACGGCTCCATCCAGCTCGAGCAGAACAAGGGCGCCATGAAAGTCGTCGGCAACACCGTCGGCGCCGACGTGCAGGCCTTCCAGAACACCGGCGGCGTCACGATCGAGGCGAACGTCGTCGACGGCAACCTGCAGTGCAAGGAGAACGCGCCGGCGCCGGTCGGCGGCGGCAACACCGTGCAGGGCAACAAGGAAGACCAGTGCCGGAAGCTGTGAGGCGCAAGCCGGGCTGAGCAACCGGCGGGCAGAGGACGGCGGGCCACGGGTGACCGTGGCCCGTTCGCGTCAGCCGAGCGCGAGCCGCGCCCGCACCGGCTCGAACGAGCGGCGGTGATGGATCGAGACGCCGAGCTGCGCGAGGGCGGCGGCGTGTTCGGCGGTGCCGTAGCCCTTGTGGCGCTCGAAGCCGTAGCCGGGCACGGAGCCCGCGAGTGCCGTCATCAACCGGTCGCGCGTCACCTTGGCGACGATCGAGGCGGCGGCGATCGAGGGCGAGCGGGCGTCGCCGCGCACGAGCGCGCGGCCCTCGCAGGAGAGCCCGGGCGGCACGTCGCGCCCGTCGACCAGAGCGCCGGCCGGCCGATCGGACAAGCCCGCGACGGCACGCGCCATCGCCCACAGCGTCGCGCCGCGGATGTTCATGGCGTCGATGCGGCCGGGCGAGGCAAGCACCACCGAGACGTCCGCCACGTCGAGGATGGCGGAAAACAGCCGCTCCCGCGCCTCCGCCGTCAGCACCTTGGAATCGCCCAGCCCATCCGGTGGCCGCTTGCCGTGGAAGACGACGGCCGCCACCACCACCGGCCCCGCCCACGGCCCGCGCCCGGCCTCGTCGACCCCGCACACCGGCCCGCCGAACGCCCGGCGCGCCGCCCGGTCGAGGGCGGGGTCGGGCACGTCCGGCACGAGGTCGGGGAAGAGCGGCAGCGCGTTCATGGGCGGGCAGGGTGGCGGGGGCGGGGATGATTCGCAACGCGACCTTCCGCGCCG
>CAZDCR010000082.1:0-10322 GCA_964503995.1 uncultured Segnochrobactrum sp. | reverse complement strand
CGCCGGCGCGCTCGAGATCGCGCGCCCAGCGGATGTTGGCCTCCTCGTCGAAGCGCGCCTTCAGCTCGACCAGCGCCGTCACCGACTTGCCGGCCTCCGCCGCCTCTGCGAGCGCCTTGACGATCGGCGAGTCCTTCGAGGTGCGGTAGAGCGTCTGCTTGATGGCGACGACGTCGGGATCGTGTGCTGCCTGGGCGAGGAACTGCACGACGACGTCGAAGGATTCGTAGGGGTGATGGACCACCAGGTCCTTCGCCCGGATCGCCTCGAAGCAATCGCCGTTGTGCTCGCGGATGCGCTCGGGGAAGCGCGGCGTGTAGGGCACGAACTTCAGCTCGGGGCGATCGAGGCCGACGAGCTGGGCAAGGTCCTTCAGCGCGAGCGAGCCATCGACGAGGAAGATCTCG
The DNA here is from genome assembly GCA_964503995.1 of uncultured Segnochrobactrum sp. Taxonomy (GTDB): domain Bacteria; phylum Pseudomonadota; class Alphaproteobacteria; order Rhizobiales; family Segnochrobactraceae; genus CAMDHY01. The sequence continues at coordinate 9,915 of CAZDCR010000082.1, read as the reverse complement.
TCGTCGAGCACGCCGAGGGCATTGGCGACGAACCGGCGCAGCGGCTCCGGCGTGGTGTGCTCGATCTCAAGCCGGATCACCGACCCGCGCCGGCGGCGCTTCAGCGCCGTCTCGAACAGCCGGACGAGGTCTTCCGCCTCTTCCTCGATTTCGAGGTCCGAATCGCGGATGACCCGGAAGGCGCCCTCGCCGAGCACCCGGTAGCTCGGGAACAGCCTTGCGATGAACTGCCCGATCGTCGCCTCGAGGGAGACGAAGCGCGCGCTGCCCGCAGGATCGCCCGGTCGGTCGGGCAGGCGGATATAGCGATCGACCTGCGCCGGGACGCGGATCAGCGCCACCATCCGGTCGCCCTCCGGGGCCGCGAGTTCGACGACCAGCGTGAAGCCGAGGTTCGGGATGAACGGGAACGGATGGGCCGGGTCGATCGCGAGCGGCGTCAACACCGGGAAGATGTGGCTGAGGTAGAAGCGCTCGAGCCAGACCCGCTCCACGTCGGTGAGATCGGGGCCCTCGACCAGCCAGATGTTGGTTTCGGCGAGGAGGGCCCGCAGCGACCGCCACTGCTCCTGCTGCGCCTCCTGCAGGCGGCCGACGCCTGCGGCGATCTGCGCGAGCTGCTCGCTCGGCGTCAGCCCGTCGTCCGAGCGCGTCTCGATGCCGATGCGCTGCTGGCCGCGCAGGCCGGCGACCCGCACCATGAAGAATTCGTCGAGGTTGTTCGCCGAGATCGACAGGAAGCGAAGCCGCTCGAGCAGCGGGTGGTGCGGATTGGCCGCCTCTTCCAGTACCCTGCGGTTGAACTGGAGCCAGGATAGCTCCCGGTTGACGAAGCGCGTGGGCAGATCCCTCAGGTCCGGCTCTGCATCGTCCGTTCCCCCCGACACGAACGCGCCCGCCACTTCCTGATCCATTCTGCCCTCCTGCAGCCGAGCCGATCGGATACACCGAAAGTGTGACGGAATTGTTCGACGGCTCTCAAGCGCCCTCGCCTCGCCGACCATCCGCCTCGAGCCGTTCCAGCACCTCCGCGGCAAGCGCTCGGGACGGCGCGCGCTTGCCGGCGAGCGCGGCCTCGTCGAAGGCCGCGACGAAGGCGTTGGCCGAGGCCAGCGACCGCTCCATGCGCCGGAGCACGAACTCGACGACGGGCCGCTCGACGGTGATCTGGCGATCGGCGAAGAGCTTGACGAGCACCTGCGCGAGCAGGGCGTCGTCGGGCTCGGCGATCGTCACCGGCGTGGCCGCCCGCAGTCGCGAGGCGAGATCGGCGACCGGCGTCGCCCAGTCGTGCAGGCCGCTGCGGGCCGTCATCAGCACGGACCGGCCGCGCTGGCGTGCCGCGTTCAGGAGGTGCAGCAGCGCGGTATCGCCCGCGCGGCTGCGGTCGATGTCCTCGATGACGACGTTGCCGGCCTCGACGATGGCCAGCGGGTCGGTGCCGGCGAGCGTCGCGAGGTCCATCACCGAGGCGCCGGCGCGGCCGGCCCACACCGTGGCGAGGTGGCTCTTGCCGGAGCCGGGCGGCCCGACGAGGAGCGCGGTCTGCGCGGGCCAGTCCGGCCATTGGTCGACGAGCGCCGCGGCGGCCGCATTCGCCGTCCCGACGATGAAGTCGTCCCGCGTACGCGAAGCCGGCGTCGCGAGCGAAAGCGGGATCTGGCCCTCCGGCGTGGCCACGGAGGCTATCCGGGGTCCGACCGCGGGCCGCCCGTGTAGAACGGACTGGTGAGGTAGCGGCCAATGGCGAAGCGGGCGAGGACGCCCACCGCCGCTGCCGCCGGCACCGCGATCAGCATGCCGACGAAGCCGAACAGCGAGCCGAACGCGAACAGGGCAAACATCAGCCACACCGGGTGCAGTCCGACGTGTTCGCCGATCAGCTTTGGCTGCAGCACGTTGCCCTCGACGAACTGGCCGAAGGCGAACACCGCCGCGACGGCGGCGATCATCGGCCACTCCGGCCAGAACTGCGCGACCGCCAGGCCCATCGACAGCACCATCCCGATGGTCGCGCCGACATAGGGGATGAAGCTGATCATGCCGATGAAGATGCCGATCAGCAGGCCGAAATCGAGGCCGACGAGGGTGAGGCCGATGGCGTAGTAGGCGCCGAGGATGAGGCAGACCGAGACCTGGCCGCGGATGAAGCCGGAAACACCCTCGTCCATCTCGCGGGCGAGCTGGCGGACCGTGTCGAGACTGCGCCGCGGCACCCAGCCGTCGATCTCGAGCACCATGCGGTCCCAGTCGAGCAGCATGTAGAAGGCCACCACCGGGGTGACGACGAGAAGCGCGATTACCGAGAGCAGCGCCTGGCCGCCACTCCAGATCGAGGTCAGCATCGTCGCCAGCCACTGGGCGCCCTGGGTCAGCAGCCCGCCGAGCGACGACTTCAGGTCGGTGGGCTGCATGCCGAGCATCGTCGGCAGCTGGCCGGCACTATCGATGTGGCGGGAGACGAAGTCCTGCAGCGAGGTGACGTAGCCCGGCAGGCTCCGCAGCAGGGCGGCGAGCTGGTGGCCGACGATCGGCAGCACCAGGATCAGCACCAGCACGAACAGCACCACGAAGGTGGCGAGGATGATGAGCGCTGCAATCAGCCGGTTGATGCCGAGCCGTTCGATGCGGTCGGCGACCGGATCGAGCAGGTAGGCGAGGATCATGCCCGCAACGAACGGCAGCAGGATGCCGCTGAAGACGTAGAGAAAGACGAGGAAGCCGACGAGCGCGGCGACCCAGAAGCCGATCTGTCGGCCGACACTCACGGGTGCTCGTCTCCGGGGCCGGTCTTGGGGGCCGGTGGCGGGCCCGCCGTCATGTGCGCCATCCATTCGACGAGATAGGCGCCCGCAGAGGTGACGGTCAAGGCGGCCACTGCGAGCGTCAGGATGAGCGTTGGCCAGTACAACTCCCAGCCGAAGGCGTTCGCCGCCAGCACGACGGCGGCGAGCACGATCTGCACCAGCGTGTTCGCCTTGCTGACCGCGATCGGACGGACGCGCACGGGTCGCCCGAGCACGACGGCGAGCATGACGGCGCCGACGATCAGGAGGTCGCGCGCGACCACCAGCGTCGTCACCCACACCGGCAGTTCGCCGGCGATGGCGAGCGCGACGTAGATGGAGACCAGCAACGCCTTGTCGGCGATCGGGTCGAGATAAGCGCCGAGCTCAGTCTCGAGGTGGAACCGCTTCGCCAGGTAGCCGTCGATGGCGTCGGAGATGCCGGCGGCGACGAAGAGTGCGAACGCGATGCCGGATTCGCCCGTGGCGATCGCCCAGACGACCACGGGGACGGCGAACAGCCGGGCCAGCGTGATCACGTTCGGCACGAGAAAGAACCAGGACCTCAACGACGTCTCCCCATGCGCACCGGACGCCAGAGATGGCGATTGATGTGCCCACCGCCAAGCCGCTCATCGCCCTTGCAAGACGCCGCCTTGCCACGGGGTCGCGCAATGCGCCATAGCATCCGCCGTCGGCCGACGGAATGCGCCTCCCTGCCCCGTGCGGCCCGCCTGAGCGGAGCCCCCATGAGCGATCCGGCCTCTTCCGAGCCCTTCACCTACGCCGCCGCCGGCGTCGACATCGACCGTGGCGACGCCCTGGTGCGGGCGATCGCGCCGCTCGTGCGCCGCACCGCGCGCGCCGGTGCCGATGCGGCGATTGGCGGCTTCGGCGGCGTCTTCGACCTCAAGGCGACCGGCTACCGCGATCCGCTGCTGGTGGCGGCGACCGACGGCGTCGGTACCAAGCTGCGGGTGGCGCTCGAGGCCGGCGTCCACGACACGGTCGGCATCGACCTCGTCGCCATGTGCGTCAACGACCTCGTCGTCCAGGGCGCCGAGCCGCTGATGTTCCTCGACTATTACGCGACTGGGCGGCTCGACGTGGAGGTGGCCACCGCCGTGGTTGCCGGCATCGTCGAGGGCTGCCGGCAGGCCGGTGCGGCGCTGGTCGGCGGTGAGACGGCGGAGATGCCCGGCCACTACCGCGACGGCGACTACGACCTCGCCGGCTTCGCCGTCGGCGCGGTGGAGCGCGACCGGTTGCTGCCGCGCGCCGACGTCGCGAGCGGCGACGTGGTGCTCGGCCTCGCCTCCTCCGGCGTGCACTCGAACGGCTACTCGCTGGTGCGCCGGATCGTCGAGGCGGACCGCCTCGGTTACGGCGACCCCTGCCCGTTCCAGGCGGAAACGACGCTCGGCCGCGCTTTGCTCGCGCCGACCCGCATCTATGTGAAATCGCTGCTCAAAGCCTTCGCCGCCACCGACGGCGTCAAGGCCCTCGCCCACATCACCGGAGGCGGCCTCGTCGACAACATCCCGCGCGTGCTGCCGGCGGCGCTTGCCGCCCGCATCGACCTCGACGTCATCGCGCCGCCACCGGTGTTCGGCTGGCTCGCCCGCGACGGCCGCATCGCCGAGGCGGAGATGGTGCGCACCTTCAACTGCGGCGTCGGCATGGTGGTGGTCTGTGCGCCGGCCGCCGCCGATGCGGTATTCACGACGCTGGAAGCCGCCGGCGAGACGGTGATGCGGCTCGGCACCATCGTGCCGCGCGGTGCCCGTGCCGTCGTCTTCGACGGTCGCCTGTCGCTGTGAGTACGCCCGCCCGCAAGCGGACCGCGGTGCTCGTCTCCGGCGGCGGCAGCAACATGGCGGCGCTCATCGCCGCCGCGCGCGACCCGGCCTACCCCGCCGAGATCGTGCGGGTGATTTGCAACCGCCCCGACGCCGGTGCCCTCGCCAAGGCGGTGGCCGCCGGCATCGAGACCGTGATCATTGATCACAGATCATACTCAAGCCGCGAGACCTTCGACGCCGCCATCGACGCGGCGCTCACAGCGGCGGAGACGGAGATCGTCTGCCTCGCCGGCTTCATGCGGCTTCTGACGCCGGGTTTCGTGGAGAAATGGCGGGACCGGATGATCAACATCCACCCGTCGCTGCTGCCCTCCTTCAAGGGCCTGCACACCCACGCCCGGGCGCTCGAGGCCGGCGTGACGCTGCACGGCTGCACCGTCCATTTCGTCCGCGCCGAGATGGACATGGGGCCGATCATCGTGCAGGCGGCGGTGCCGGTGATCGACGGCGACACGCCGGACACGCTCGCGGCGCGCGTGCTCGCCGCCGAACACCGCATCTACCCGCAGGCGCTCGCCGCCGTCGCCGCCGGCCGCGCCACCGTGCGCGGCGAGCGCGTGGTACACACCGGCGGCGGCGAGCCGCCGGCAGCCTTCGTCTGGCCGTCGGCCTGAGAGCCGGTCAGGCGCCGCAGGTCGGCAGCGCCGCCAGCACCGCGTTGCGCGCCGGCCCGACCAGCGGCCGGGTGTAGGAGACCGTCGCAACCTCCTCCGGCTTCAGGTCCTTGAAAACCTTGTTGGTGACGCACTGGCAGCGCCGCACGGCGGTGTCGCGCGCTTCCGTCATCTCCGGCCGCCGCCAGATCTCGACCACGCACGCGTCCGTCAGCTGCCGCTTCAGGCCGTCGACGTCGACCACCACCGCGTCCTGAGCCACCGCCGGACCCACCAAACCCGCCGCGACCACCGCCGCCGCGACCCACGAAACCATCCGCATCATCATTCACCTGCACGGACGCCCGGCCCTTCGGCACGGCGCGTCACCCGATCCCGATCCAAATCCGATTGTCGTGGAAGGCCGCGCCGCCGAACGGTGCCACCGGGTCCGCGCCGGTGAGCACGTTGATGCCCTCACCGTCGAGGAAGGCGTCGTTCGGCCAGAGCCCTTCCGAAACCACCACGCCACGCTTCAGCCCGTCGAACAGCGCGACGTGCAGCCGCACCTCCCCCCGCGCGTTACCGATGCGGGCGATCACCCCCTCCCCGAGGCCAAGCGCCGCGGCGTCGTCGGGGTGCATCAGCAGCGTCGGTCGCTTCTCGCGGGCGAGCGAGGACGGCGTCTCGTTGAAGGTGGTGTTGAGGAACGACCGCGACGGCGCCGTGACGAGACGGAAGGGCTCGGCCTCGCTCGCCTCCTCGATCACCGGCCAGTAGTCCGGCAGCGACGGCGCTGCGGCCCACGGCCCCATTGCCCCGGCATTGGCGAACGGCACCGCCGTCCAGTCCGGCCGGAAACGGAACTTGCCGTCGGGATAGGCGAAGCCGTCGAGATAGTGCGCGGTCCGGAAATCCGGCTGCATGTCCTTCCAGCGGCCGGTCTCGAGTTCGTCCACCGTGCCGTAGCCGGACGCCTGCAGCATCCAGTCGACGTGTTCGCGCGGGCTCATGGCGAAGCCCGGGTGCTCGGCGCCGAGGCGGCGGGCGAGCTCGACCTGGACGAAGTGGTTCTCGCGGCACTGGCCTGGCGCCTCGACGAGCTTCGGCCCGTAGAGCAGGTACTGGTGGCCGCCGCCCTTGTAGATGTCGTCGTGCTCGGTGAACATCGTCGCCGGCAGCACGACGTCGGCCATCCGAGCCGTCTCGGTCATGAACTGCTCGTGCACGGCGAGGAACAGGTCGTCGCGCGCGAACCCCGCCGCCACCTTGCGCTGCTCCGGGCAGACGGCGGCCGGGTTGGTGTTCTGCACGATCATCGCCTTCACCGGCGGCCCGCCGAGGAGCGCATCGGCCTCGCCGACCAGCACCGGACCGAGACGCGACTGGTCGAGCTGCCGCGTCGCCGGGTCGACGACGTCGAGCCCCTCGATCATCGTCTTGTCGAGCCGGTAGATCGCGCCGTTGTTGTGGAAGGCGCCGCCGCCCTCGTGCTGCCAGAGCCCGGCGACGGTGGCGATCGAGGCGGCCGCGTGCATCGACACGACGCCGTTGCGCGAGCGGGTGAAGCCGTAGCCGAGGCGCAGGAACGAGCGCGGCGTCGTGCCGATCATCCGCGCGAAGGTCTCGATTTCCTCAACCGAAAGCCCGGTGACTGCCGCCGCCCATTCCGGCGTCCGCGACTTCAGGTGCTCTTCGAGCTCCGCCGGGCAATCCGCGTATTTTGCTAGATATTCCCGATCGGCGTAGCCGTCGCGGAAGAGCACGTGCATCACCGCGCAGGCGAGCGCCGCGTCGGTGCCGGGCTTCAGGATCAGGGCGAGGTCCGCCTGGTCCGCCGTGGCGTTGCGGTAGACGTCGACGACGACGATCTTGGCCCCGCGCGTCTTCCGCGCCTTCACCGCGTGCGTCATCACGTTGACCTGGGTGGCCACCGCGTTGGTGCCCCAGATGACAACGACGTCGGCCACCGCCATCTCGCGCGGATCTGGTCCAGCGAGCAGACCAGTGCCGGCGATGTAGCCCGTCCAGGCCGGGTTGACGCAGATCGTCCCGAAGGTGCGCGAGTAGCGCTTGGCGTGGGTCAGCCGGTTGAGGCCGTCGCGCTGCGCGAGCCCCATCGTGCCGGCGTAGAAATAGGGCCACACCGACTGCGCCCCGAAGCGCGCCTCGGCCTCCACGAACGCCTCGACCACTCGGTCGAGCGCCGCGTCCCACGAGATCGGCTCGAAGCGGCCGGAGCCCTTCGGCCCGACGCGGCCGAGCGGGGTGAGCAGGCGGTCGGGGTGGTTGGCGCGCTCGGCGTAGCGGGCGACCTTCGCGCAGATGACGCCGGCGGTGTAGGCGTTGTCCGGCGCGCCGCGGACGCGGCCGATGCGGCCGTCGCCGCGCACCTCGACCTCGAGCGCGCACGTCGACGGGCAGTCGTGCGGGCAGGCGGAGGCGCGGACGATGACGGCTTCGGCGTTCATGCCGGATCCTCGTGCGGGCCGGTGCGGCGGGAGGAGCGCGGTGCCACGGCTGGCGGATCGACTTTAGACCTCACCCAAGGCGCGGCAAGCGCGCGGTGGCGAGGTTGACGGCCGCGTGATCACGGAGCGGCGCTCAGCGACCCCGCGTGTCCGGAAAGCCACAGGCGGTGCACCTACCGGAAACGAAAAAGGCCGGCCAACCGGCCGGCCTCGTCCGTCTCAACCGTCGGCCAGGCTCAGCCGGTGATCTCGCTCTCGGAGAAGAAGAAGGCGATCTCCTGCTTGGCGGTCTCCGGGGCGTCGGAGCCGTGGGCGGAGTTCTCGCCGATCGAGACGGCGAAGTCCTTGCGGATGGTGCCGGGCTCGGCCTTCGACGGGTCCGTGGCGCCCATCACTTCGCGGTTCTTCAGGATGGCGTTCTCGCCCTCCAGCACCTGCACGACCACCGGGCCGGCGGTCATCGTCTCGACGAGCTCGCCGAAGAACGGCCGCTCGCGGTGGACGCCGTAAAACGCCTCAGCCTGCGCGCGGGTGATCAGGATGCGCTTCTGGGCGACGACGCGCAGGCCGGCCGACTCCAGACGGTCGACGATCTTGCCGGTGAGGTTGCGCCGGGTGGCGTCCGGCTTGATCATCGAGAAGGTGCGTTCGATCGCCATGTTCGTACGGGCTCCGGTCGTTTCTGTCCGCGACTGCGGGGGAATTGCGCGCGGACGTATAGCCGCCGCCCGCCGGGGCGACAAGGCGGCCGGCGCGACGGCTCTGCGCCTCGCGAGCCACGCCGCACCGCAGCCGGCGGCGACCCGCTCAGGCGGTGGCCGCCCGGCGCCCGAGCCCGTCATAGAGGTCGAGGCAGCGCTCGAACCACGCGTGCACCGGGTCGCCCTCGGCGAGGATGGCGACCGGGCTGGTGATGCGCGCCCACTGCAGCGTGCCGAACACGCAGTAGTCGGTCATCAGCGGGCCCTCCCCGCCCAGGAACGGCTGCAAGGCGAGCGTCGCCCTGAGCGGCTCCAGCGCCGCACGCACGGCGTCGACGCGGGCCGGCGACTTGTCCTCGATCTCCTCGAGCGACTTCGAGAAGCGCGCTTCGCGCGACCGGCGGAAGTAGACCTGGTCGGCCGGCTCGAGGCGATCGTGGATGTCGCGCACGACGATGCGCACCAGCGGCGCATGCAACTGCGTTACTGCCCAGCGGTCGACGAAGCGCGCCGCCGCCCGCCCGCCCGCTCCGCCATAGAGGCTCGGCCGACCGTGGTAGGTGTCCTCCAGATAGTCGGCGATGGCGAGGCTGTCGGCGACGATGGTGCCGCCGTCGTCGAGGATCGGCACGGTCTTGAAGCGCCCGCCGAGCACGCCGGGGATGCCGGTGAAGGGCACGGCCGCGGTCTCGAAGGCGAGGCCCTTGTGGGCGAGCGCCAGCTTCACCCGCCAGCAATAGGGCGAGAAGCGGCGGTCGCCGGTGCCGGAGAGGTCGTAGAGGACGCGGGTGTGCGAGGCGGTCATGCGGATCTTCCCCAGCGCTGCTCGGCGCTTGATCTGCGCCTAAAGTATGTCAGTATCACTGACCTATAAAGTCGAGTCCACCGACGGCGGCCGCGCCACCATAGCGGTTCGCCCGCGGCGGCGAAGACGGGAGATGACGATGGTCGAGAGCCTTTTTCCCATGCTCGCCCGCTACAACGCCTGGGCCAACCAGCGCCTCTACGACGCAGCCGGGGCGCTGGACGACTACGCGCTCCGGATGGATTGCGGCGCCTTCTTCGGCTCCGTCCACCGCACGCTCAACCATCTCATCACGGCCGACCGCATCTGGATGCGCCGCTTCACCGGCGAGGGCCCGTCGCCGCGGGCGCTGAACGAGGTGCCCTACGAGGCCTTCGCCGCCCTCGCCACCGCCCGCCGCGCCGAGGACGCCCGCATCATCGCCTGGGTGGAAGGCCTCTCGTCCGCCGAGCTCGCCGGCCGCTTCCGCTACCAGCCGATTTCGAAGCCCGTCGACATCGAACAGCCCCTCGCCCCGGCGCTGCTGCACTTCTTCAACCACCAGACCCACCATCGGGGCCAGTGCCACGCGATGCTGACGCGGCTGGTGGGCAAGGCGCCGGAGCTAGATTTGATCTTCTTCCAGCGCGAGAGCGGGTTGGGGATCTAGCAGGCTGTTGAAATAGGATTTCGAGGGTGGGAACCGAGCAAAATCGAT
>CAZDCR010000081.1:0-10355 GCA_964503995.1 uncultured Segnochrobactrum sp. | reverse complement strand
CGCGGCGCATCAACTTCGCCTTCGGGGCGATCGCCACCTTCGGCGCGGCGGCCTGCTTCAACGTCGTCGTGCTGGTCGGCTTCCTGTGGCCGCTGCCGACGGCGGCGGCGATCCTGATCGCCGCCGGCTACGCCATCGCCGCCGCGGCCCTGCTCGGCACGGCGATGGAGCGACTGGTGATCCGGCCGGTGGTGCAGGCCGCCAACCTCTCGATGCTGGTGACGACGATCGCGGTGACGATCGTCATCGAGGAGGCGATCCGCATCGCCAACGGCTCCTACGAGCGCTGGCTGCCGCCGATGCTGCTCGCCTCGGTGACGGTGGCCGAGGCGCCGGGCTTCCCCGTCCGCGTCACCTCGAGCCAGACGATCGTCGTGCCGATCGCGCTCGCCGTGGCGCTGGCGCTGGTCGTCTTCGTCGCCCGCCATCCGTTCGGTCGGCTGTGGCGGGCCTGCGCGGAGGACCCGAAGGCGGCGGCAATGCTCGGCATCGACGTCGCTGGCGTGCGGGCGGTGACGTTCACCATCGCCGCTGCGGCTGCCGGGGCGGCGGGCGTGCTGATGCTGGTCGCCTATGGCAACGTCAATTTCCACACGAGCTTCATGGTGGCGCTGAAGGCGCTGCTCGCGGCGATCGTCGGCGGCATCGGCTCGGTCGGCGGCGCGCTCATCGGCGGCCTGGTGCTGGCGGCGATCGAGGTCGGCTGGACGACGGCGTTCGGGGCGAACTGGCGGGACGTCGCCGTGCTCCTGGCGCTGACGGCGCTGTTCGCGATGCGCCCGCAAGGCCTCGTCGCGCTGCCGGGACGGCGCGACCACGATGCCTGAATTTCCCGGCTTTCATTGATCCGCCGCATCTGAGGGGGCATGCTCCGCCCAAATTTCGCGCACGCCGGCGTGACGCGATGGGAGAGTGTGGATGCTCGAGCGCTATGAGAGCGAGAAGGCCGATCGGCTGGCGGTGGTGCGGCAGCGGCTGGAGGCCCGCCGTCCGGACGGCCCCGAGCGCGCCCGATTCGCCGAGGCGATGTTCGGCCACACCGCGGCCGAGGATCTCGTCTCCTACCTGCCGGACGACCTGATCTGGCTCGTCGACGACGCCTGGGCGGCGTTCGCCGAGCGTGCCCCCGGCAAGCACCGCCTGCGTTTCGTCGACCCGCCCTTCGAGCCGAATGGCCGGGCGGTGACGGTCGTCGAGATCCTCAACGACGACATGCCGTTCCTGCTCGATTCGGTGATGGGCGAGCTCGGCGACGCCGGGCTGGTGGTGCGCCTCGTCTCCCACCCCATCCTCGCCCTGACGCGCACGGCCGAGGGCCGGCTCGAGAGCTTCCAAGGCCTCGCCGACGCCCGCTCGGGCGAACGCGAGAGCCTCATCACCATCCACGTCGACCGCATCCCCGCCGCCGACGACCGCGTGCAGATCGCCCGCCGCCTCGATGCGACGCTTTGGGACGACCGCTGCGCTGTCGCCGACTGGCAGGCGATGCGGGCCCGCGCCCGCGCCGTCGCCGCCGAGTGGAGGGGCGCCCGCCTCACCATCAGCCCGGAGACGCTCGCGGAAGCCGAGGCCTTCGTCGAATGGCTGGCGGACGACAACTTCACCTTCCTCGGCGTGCGCGAATACGAGTACCGCGGCGATACCGCCGATGGCACGCTGGAGCGCGCCGACGAGCCGGGGCTCGGCATCCTGCGTGACCCGGACGTGCGGGTGCTGCGGCGCGGCGGCGAGCTCATCACCACGACGCAGGAGATCCGCGAGTTCCTGCTTCGGCCCGACCCGATCATCATCACCAAGGCGAACCTGCGCTCGCGCGTCCACCGGCGCACGCACATGGACTATGTCGGCATCAAGCGCTTCGCGCCCGACGGCAGCCTCGCCGGCGAGGTGCGCATCGTCGGGCTGTTCACCCACGACGCTTACACGCGCTCGGTGATGTCGATCCCGCTGGTGCGCCGCAAGGCCGAGATGGTGCTGGCGGGCGGCGGCTTCGCCCCGGCGAGCCACTCCGGCAAGGCGCTCACCAACGTGCTGGAATCCTATCCGCGCGACGAGATGTTCCAGCTCGAGGTGGAGACGCTCGCCGCCCACGCCTTTGCCATCCTCGAGCTTGGCGAGCGCCCGCGCATCCGCGTGCTGGCGCGCCGCGACGAGTTCGACCGCTTCGTCTCCGTGCTCGTCTACGTGCCGCGCGAGCGCTACTCCACCACCGTCGACCACCGCATCGGCGAGCTTCTCGCCGATCGCTATGGCGGCCGCGTCTCCTCGGCGGCGATCGCCTTTCCCGAGGGCCAGCTCGCCCGCCTGCACGTCATCATCGGCCTGCGCGCCGGGCCGCGTCCCGAGCCGGATCGCGAGGCGATCGAGGCCGAGATCGGCGAAATCGTCCGCACCTGGTCGGACGACCTCCGCCGTGCCTTCGCCGCGATTCCCGACCGCCAGCACGCCCGCCACCTGCTCGATCGCTACGGCGAGGCGTTCAGCATCGGCTACCGGGATACCTATGCGGCCGACGATGCCGTCGACGACGTCATGGTGCTGGAGCGCCTCACCGGCGAGCGGCGCACTGCCATCAACTTCAACCGCCGAGAGGGCGACCCGGCGAGCCGGGTGTCGCTGAAGCTCTTCAACCGCGAGGCACCGATCCCGCTGTCGGACCGCGTGCCGGTGGTGGAGGCGATGGGCTTCCGCGTCGTCAACGAGCGGACCTTCCGCATCCGCCCCGGCGACGAGCGCGGCCGTGTCTACCTGCATGACATGACGCTCGAGCGCGCCGATGGCGGCGCCGTCGACCTCGAGCGCCTCGACGGGCCGCTCGAGGCGATGTTCATGGCGGTGTGGTTCGGCCACGCCGAGAGCGACGGCTACAACGGCCTGATCCTGTCGGCCGGCCTCGGCTGGCGCGACATCGCCATGCTCAGGGCGCTGTCGCGCTATCTGCGGCAGGTCCGCATCCCCTATTCGCAGGATTACCTCTGGGGGGCGCTCGGCCGCCATCCGACGATCGCCGCGCAGATCGTCGAGCTCTTCCACGCCCGCTTCGGCGTCGACCGGGCGGACGAGGGGCGGGAGGAGGCGGAGGCGGCGGTGCGCGGGCGCGTCGAGACGGCGCTGGAGGCCGTCGCCAGCCTCGACGACGACCGCATCCTGCGCCGCTTCCTCAATGTCGTGACGGCGTGCGTGCGCACCAACTTCTTCGCCGACGGCGCCGACGGCCGGCCGCCGGAGACCCTCGCCTTCAAGCTCGATTCGAGCGCCGTCGAAGAGTTGCCGGCGCCGCGGCCCTATCGCGAGATCTGGGTCTACAGTCCGCGGGTCGAGGGCATCCACCTGCGCTTCGGCAAGGTCGCTCGCGGCGGGCTGCGCTGGTCCGACCGGCCGCAGGACTTCCGCACCGAGGTGCTCGGCCTCGTCAAGGCGCAGCAGGTGAAGAACGCCGTCATCGTGCCGGTGGGTGCCAAGGGTGGCTTCGTGCCGAAGCTTCTGCCGCCGCCGTCGGCCGGGCGCGAGGCCTGGCTCGCCGAGGGCACCGGGGCCTACAAGGTCTTCATCTCGACGCTCCTGTCGATCACCGACAACCTCGAGGGTGACGCGGTCGTGCCGCCGGGGCGCGTCGTCCGCCACGACGGCGACGACCCCTATCTCGTCGTCGCCGCCGACAAGGGCACCGCCACCTTCTCCGACACGGCGAACGCCATCGCGCTCGAGCGCGGCTTCTGGCTGGGCGACGCCTTCGCCTCCGGCGGCTCGGCCGGCTATGACCACAAGAAGATGGGCATCACCGCCCGCGGCGCCTGGGAGGCGGTGAAGCGCCACTTCCGCGAGATCGACGTCGACATCCAGACGACGCCGTTCACGGTGGCGGGCGTCGGCGACATGTCGGGCGACGTCTTCGGCAACGGCATGCTGCTGTCGCCGGTGATCCGCCTCGTCGCCGCCTTCGACCACCGCGACATCTTCCTCGATCCCGAGCCGGATGCCGCGAAGGGCCTCGCCGAGCGGGCGCGTCTGTTCGCCCTCGCCCGCTCGAGCTGGCAGGACTACGACAAGGCCCTGATCTCCGAGGGGGGCGGGATCTTCCCACGGTCGCTGAAATCGATTCCGCTGTCGCCGCAGGTGCGCGCCCTGCTGGCGCTCGACAAGCCGCACGCGACGCCGACCGAGGTGATCTCGGCGATCCTGCGGGCGCCGGTGGACCTCCTGTGGTTCGGCGGCATCGGCACCTACGTGCGGGCGCAGACGGAAAGTGACGCCGACGTCGGCGACCGTGCCAACGACGCCGTGCGCATCGCCGCCACCGATCTCCGGGCGAGGGTGATCGGCGAGGGCGCCAACCTCGGCGTGACGCAGCGTGGCCGCATCGAGGCGGCGCGCGCCGGCGTTCGGCTCAACACCGACGCGATCGACAACTCCGCCGGCGTCAACACCTCCGACGTCGAGGTGAACATCAAGATTGCGCTGTCGCAGCCGGTGCGCGACGGCCGCCTCGACGAGCCCGGTCGTCTCGCGCTGCTGGCCGAGATGACCGACGACGTCGCGGCGCTCGTGCTGCGCAACAACTACAACCAGACGCTGGCGCTTTCGCTCGCCGAGAAGCGCTCCGCCGACGATCTCGGCTTCTCCCACCGCCTGGTGCGCTCGCTCGAGGCGCGCGGCCTGCTCGACCGCGCCGTCGAGCTCTTGCCGGACGATGCCGCCTTTGCCGAGCTCGGCCGCGCCCGGGCCGGACTGACGCGGCCGGAACTCGCGGTGCTCTTGGCCTATGCCAAGATCACGCTGTTCGACGATCTCGTGGCTTCCGGCGTGCCGGACGATCCCTATCTCGGCGCCGAGCTGTTCGACTATTTCCCGACCGCGATGCGCGAGCGCTTCGCCGACGCCATAGCCGGCCACCGGCTGCGCCGCGAGATCATCGCCACGATGATGGCGAACGCGCTGGTCAACCGCGGCGGACCGGCCTTCGTGCTCAGGCTCGCCGACGACACTGGCGCCGAGGTCGGCACCATCGCCGCCGCCTTCGCGACGACCTTCGACAGCTACCGCATGGGCGAGTTGAACGGCGCACTCGACGGGCTCGACAACCGCATCCCCGGTACCCTGCAACTCGAGCTCTACGCGTTGGTCCAGGACGTGCTGTCGTCGCGGACGGCGTGGTTCCTGCGCAACGTCGCGCTCGACCGAGGCCTCGAGGAGACGATTGGCCGCTTCCGCACCGGCATCGACACCGTCGCTGCCGCGCTCGAGACGGTGCTGCCGGCGTCCTTCCAGCAGCGCCGTTCGCAGCGGGCGATGGAGATGGTGCAGCGCGGGGTGCCGGCCGACCTCGCCCAGCGCCTCGCGAGCCTCGCGGCGCTGGCGCTCGCCCCCGACGCGGTGCTCGTCTCCGAGCGCAGTGGCGTCGCCATCGGCGACGCGGCGTCCTCGCTCTATGCGCTGGCCGAGCGCCTGCGCGTCGACGAGATCGCCTACGGGGCCCGCGCGTTGCCGGTCGCCGACCACTTCGAGCGCCTCGCCATCGACCAGGCGGTCGACCGCGTCACGCTCGCCGTGCGCGAGCTCGCTGGCGCCGCCTGCCGGCTCGGGTGCGGGGCGGCGTCGGTGGAAGCGTGGTTCGCCGCCAACCCGCAAGCGGCACGCATCGAGCGGGCGGTGGCCGAGATCAGCGCCGGCGGCCTCAGCGTCGCCAAGCTCGCGGTGGCGGCGAGCCTGCTCTCCGAGCTCGCGGCGAGCGGGGACCGCGCGGCCGCGTGAGCCGGCCGGTCTTCCGCTTCGCGCCGAGCCCGAACGGGCGGCTGCACCTCGGCCATGCGCTGTCGGCGCTGGTCAATTTCGAGCGGGCGCAGGCCGCCGGCGGGCGGTTCCTGCTGCGCTTCGAGGACATCGACACCGAGCGCTGCCGGCCGGAATACGAGGCCGCGATCCGCGAGGACCTCGCCTGGCTCGGCATCGCCTTCGAGGAGCCGGTGCGACGGCAGTCGGAGCATTTTGACGCCTACCGGGCGGCGCTGGCCGGGCTCGACGAGCGCGGCCTGCTGGTGCGCTCCTTCGCCACCCGCCGGGAGATCGCCGCGGCGGCCGCGGCGGCGACGGCTGCGGGTGCGCCGTGGCCGCTCGACCCGGACGGCGTGCCGCTGTTTTCCGGCGACGCGGCCTTGCTGCCGGCGGACGAGATCGACCGGCGCGCGGAGACCGGCGAGCCGGCGGCGACGCGGCTCGCCATGCAGGCCGCCATCGTGGCTGCGGGCGAGAGCGCCGGGACGCCGCTCGGGTGGACGGAGACCGGGGAGGGGCCCGGTGGCGAGACCGGCACCGTCCTCGCCCGACCGGGGGCATTCGGCAACGTCGTCCTCGCCCGCAAGGAGACGCCGACGAGCTATCACCTGTCGGTGGTCGTCGACGATGCGCTGCAGGGCGTCACCCATGTGGTCCGGGGGGCGGACCTGTTCGCCGCGACGGCGGTGCACCGGCTGCTGCAGGCGCTGCTCGGCCTGCCGGAGCCCGTCTATCATCATCACCGGCTGGTGCTCGGGCCGGACGGCCGCAAGCTCGCGAAGTCGAACCGCGACACCAGCCTAGCGGAGCTGCGCGCCGGCGGCGCCACGCCGGCCGACATCCGACGGATGGTGGGGCTGCCCGCCTGATCAGCCGGTGCCGACGACCCACATCCAGAACGTCGTCGTCACAACGGCGACGATCGAGCCGATCGTCATGGTGTTGGACGCGATGCCGTGGCCGGCGCCGTGCCGGGTGGCGAAGAGATAGGGGTTCACCCCCGTCGGAGACGCCGCGCAGACGGTGGCGACTGCGATCCACAAGGGCGGCATGCCCGAGAAACGGGTGGCGAGGAAGAAGACGACGGTCGGCAGCACCGCCACCTTCACCGCCGTCAGCATCACGCCGGCGGTGAAATTCTCGCGGATGCCGTAGCGCTTCAGCCCGAGGCCCAGCGTAAACAGCGCGCACGGCACGCCGGTGTTCGCGATCTGGTCGACGACGGTGCCGGGGATGCCGGTGAGCGGCAGCCCGGTGAACTTCACCGCGAGCCCGCCATAGATGCCGATGATCAGCGGGTTCTTCAGCATGTGCTTCAGCGTCGACAGGACGAGGCGCCGCCAGTCGGTGGCGCCGCCGCGCTCGGCCGCCTCGATGCCCTCGAAGCGGGCCGCGGTGACGATCGCCATGATCGGCAGGTGGACGGCGATGATGAGGAGGAGCGGCACCGCCCCCTCGTCGCCATAGACCGTGAAGGTGATCGGGATGCCGAGCAGCACGAGGTTCGAGAACGACGCCGACAGGCCGCCGATGACGCCCGAACGCGCGTCGCGGCGGAACAGCTTGCGGACGATGAACTCGCCGGCGAGCCAGGCGGTGATGACGCCGGCGAAATAGGTGAGCCACAGCGGCCACGGCGACACGTCCGGGAACTCGACCTTGGCGAGCGTGCGCACCAGCAGCAGCGGCAGGGCGATGGTGAAGACGTAGCTGCCGAGCGCGTCGCCGACCGGCTCGGCGAGCACGTTGAAGCGTGCGGCCGCCCAGCCGGCGAGGATGATGCCGAAGGACGGCAGCACCAGGACGAGGATGTCGGCGGGGCTCATCGCTCCGGCAGGGCCGGGGCCAGCTCGTCGGGATCGGCGCCGATGGCGTGCAGGCGGGCACCCTCGCGCTTCAGCCACGCCCGTGCCGCGCGGTGGGCCGGGAACAGCCGGTCGACGACGCGCCAGTAGGCGGGCGAGTGGTTCATCTCGACGAGGTGGGCGACCTCGTGGGCGGCGAGATAGTCGAGCACGGCCGGTGGCGCCATGACGAGGCGCCAGGAGAACGACAGCGCGCCGTCGGCGGAGCACGAGCCCCAGCGGCTGACGGTGTCGCGGACGCGGATCGAGGTGGGCCGCGTGCCGAGCGCATCCGCGTGGCGGCGAACGGCGGCCTTGAGGTCCTCGGTCGCCTCGGTACGCAGGAAGTCGCGGACGCGGCGGCCGGTATGCTCGGGCGCGCCGCCGACGACGAGCGCCGGCGCCCCGCCGTGAAGCGCGAGGCGCGTGCGGCCGCGCTGCGATCCGTCGCGGACGATCAGGTGGTCGACGCCGCGCACGGGCACGACGGCGCCCGCGCGGAAGGGGACCGGCTCGGGCCGGTCGGCGAGGCGGTCGGCGAGCCAGCCGCGGTGGGCTGCGAGAAAGGCGTCGACGGCGTCGCGGCGGGTGCGGGCCGGCACCGTCAGCACCGGCGGCTCGCTCGCGACGGGGATGCGCAGCGTCAGCCGGCGGGCACGGCGATCGCGCTTCAGTCGCACGGCCGCGACGCGCTCGCCGATGTCGAGCCAGAGCGTCTCGGTCTCGGGCGGCGCCGGCACGGGCCGGCCGCGGGGCGGGGCGAAGAAGGCGGTCATCCGGGGCGGGGTTCTCGGCTTCGGGCGGAGTGCGGGACGAATCAGCGGCTTGCGCCGATTGTGCCCGCCCGCGCCCGTCGCCGCGAGCCGTTCCCGCCGCCGGTCAGAAGCCGACGGCGAGGAAGGTGTTGATAGCCGGCAGGGTCAGCAGGCCGGTGACCGCGAGCCAGATCCACATCGAGACCGGCGTGCTGGTCCGGGCACCGGTCACCCGCTCGTAGAGCGCGGCGGGGATGCCGGCGACCATGATCGTCAGGGTCGACAGCACCAGCGAGGACATGAAGAACAGGATCGGCGGGCTCGGCGAGAAGAAGCCGGGAGCGAGCACGATCATCGCCGCCACCACCTGCGGCAGGAGCGGCGAGAACAGGCCGTTCAGCGCCCCGAAGGCGGCGATCGGGATGGCGTAGGGTTGCAGGTTCATGGTGCTCCCTCCGGCCGTCACGTCGGCGACGCCAGTGCGCCGAGCAGCATCGCGAGAAGCACGAAGCGCAGCACCAGCAGCCAGAGGGTGGCGAACACCAGCACGAGCAGGAACGGCACGGCGTGTGGCGTGATCGGCCGCACCACGGCGAGCACCGGATCGGTCAGCCGCACGAAGGCGCGGAAGATGTAGTTGCGCGACTCCGGCGGGAAGAAGAACGACAGGAGCAGGCGCCCGATCATCGAGTACATCAGGGCGGCGAGAAGATAGTTGGGGACGTGGAAGTACCACAGGTCCCAGAAGCCGGCGTCCGTCACGTGGGTGTTTTCCTCGTCGGCGGGGGCAGGTCGGTCCGCTTGAAGCACGCGGACGCGGCGGCGGCAATGCCGGCGGTGGAAAAGTGGCGGGGCCCGTGAGGGCCCCGCCGGTCGTCGGTTATCTGGCGGAAGGCAGCCGTCAGGCCGTCTTCTCCTGCATCACCGTCGGGCCGCGCGGCTTGCGGATCTCGTCGATGAAGGCCTGCATCTCCTTCGAGGGTGCCGGCGTCAGCAGGCTGACGATGATCATCACCAGGAAGCCGACCGGCAGGCCGAACAGCGCCGAGGAGATGTTGTTGACGCCGAACCAGCCGATCTTCGAGTGCAGGGCGGCAAACGCCGTCTCGGGATTGGCGAGGGCTGCCGCGACGTCGACCACCGGTGCGCCGGTGAGCGCGTTGGTGAGGGACGTCATGCCGAGAACCTCGACACCGAACACCGGGTAGTAGCGGGTCACCAGCAGGTAGAGCAGCGTGATGCCGAAGCCTGCGATGATGCCGCACACGGCACCGGCCGACGTCGTCCGCTTCCACCAGACACCCAGCACCAGGGCCGGGAAGTTGCCGGCGGCGGCAAGGGAGAACGCCCACGACACCATCGCCAGGATGTCCGCCGGTCGCGTCGAGGCGACGTAGGCGGCGGCGATGGCGACGATCACCAGCAGGATGCGGGCGATCAGCAGCCGCCGGTGCGTCGGCGCGTTCTGGTCGATCATCTTGTAGTAGATGTCGTGAGACAGCGCGTTGGCGATGGCGAGCAGCAGACCGTCGGCGGTCGACAGCGCCGCCGCGAGGCCACCGGCGGCGACGAGGCCGGCGATGACATAGGGCAGGCCGGCGATTTCCGGTGTGGCGATGACGATCGTGTCGGCGTTGATGGCGAGATCGGAGAGCCGCAGCACGCCGCCGTGGCCTTCGAGGGCACCGCAGGCCGCGGTGATCGCCTCGACCGTCGAGGCGTCGACGCCGCAGACCTTCACCAGGCCGATCTTGCCGTAGGTGTAGATCCACTGCGGCAGCGACTCGATGCCGGCGCCGATGACGTTCTGGTAGACTTCCAGCTTGGCGAAGGCCGCATAGGCCGGCGCCGTGAAGTAGAGCAGGAAGATGAACAGCAGCGACCAGGCGACCGACTTGCGGGCGGCACGGACGCTGGGGGTGGTGAAGTAGCGCATCAGGATGTGCGGCAGCGAGGCGGTGCCGACCATCAGGCAGAAGATCAG
>CAZDCR010000080.1:0-10469 GCA_964503995.1 uncultured Segnochrobactrum sp. | reverse complement strand
TGGTGATGAAGTAGGGCGAGAGGTAGCCGCGGTCGAACTGCATGCCCTCGACGACTTCGAGCTCGGTGTCGAGCGACTTCGCCTCTTCGACGGTGATGACACCCTCGTTGCCGACCTTCTGCATCGCCTCGGCGAGGAAGCGGCCGACGTCGACATCGCCGTTGGCGGAGATCGTGCCGACCTGGGCGATCTCTTCGTTGGAGGTGACCTTGCGGGCCTGCGCCTTCAGCTCGGCGACGACGGCCTCGACGGCGAGATCGACGCCGCGCTTCAGGTCCATCGGGTTCATGCCGGCGGCAACCGACTTGACGCCTTCCTTGACGATCGCGGCGGCGAGAACGGTCGCCGTCGTCGTGCCGTCACCGGCGATGTCGTTGGTCTTCGAGGCCACTTCGCGCACCATCTGGGCGCCCATGTTCTCGAACTTGTCCTCGAGCTCGATCTCCTTGGCGACGGTGACGCCGTCCTTGGTGATGCGGGGCGCGCCGAACGACTTGTCGATGATGACGTTGCGACCCTTCGGGCCGAGCGTCACCTTCACGGCGTTGGCGAGAATGTCGACGCCGCGCAGCATCTTGTCGCGCGCGTCAGTGGAGAAACGTACGTCCTTGGCAGACATGAGACTTCAACTCCCGAATATTCTGGCTGTTGTGGATGGCGTAGTGGGGCGGAAGCGGCTCAGGCCGCCTTCTTCGCCTTCGCAACGGCATCGATCACGCCCATGACGTCGGTCTCCTTCATGATCAGAAGGTCCTCGCCGTCGATCTTCACCTCGGTGCCCGACCACTTGCCGAACAGGATGCGGTCACCGGCCTTCACGTCGAGGGCGACGAGCTCGCCCTTGTCGTTGCGCGCGCCGGGGCCGACGGCGACGACCTCGCCCTCCTGGGGCTTCTCCTTGGCGGTGTCGGGAATGATGATGCCGCCCTTGGTCTTCTCCTCGGACTCGAGGCGACGGACGACGACGCGATCGTGCAGCGGACGGAACTTCATCGCTGGCTCTTTCTCTGCGTTCGAATTTGCGATCCGGATCCGGCCCGGCCGCTCGTCCGCGCAGTCGCGCCGAGCCGGTGAATGGCCGAAACCCCCGTGCTGCTAGCACTCGCTTTTGCCGAGTGCCAGCGGCGCTGAGGACTTAGGGACGGTGGGTGCGACTGTCAACGGTCCCGCGGTGGAGCGGGCAAAACGGCAATGTGATGAAGTTAAACGTGCATCAATGCTATTAGTGCTCGCGGTGCGTGTAGTCGCCCGCAACGGTGCGGAGCGATGCGAACTGGCGGGGGATCCAATGTCGACTTTCACCGATGCCCTGGTGGCTGCGGCCAGGACGGAATGGGAGCGGTTTGAAAGGGGAAAGAAAACGGAGACGGCAGATCCACAATATCTCTACGTCGGAGAGTACTGGACAGGAATCAAGAAGTCATTGACTGGCAGGACGACATTCAAGCGCTCCGACGGGACGGAACAGCGCCCGGCCTGGTCCGCCGCTTTCGTCTCCTTCTGTGTGCGGAAGGCAGGGGCCGGCGAAGGCTTCAAGTATGCGGAAGCGCACAGCCACTATGTAGAAGATGCGATCCGCGCCCGGGAATTCGGCCTGCTTTCGGCGGCGTACTACGCCTTCCAGCCTGACGAGTATATCGTCAGTGTCGGCGATATACTCGTCGCTGGCCGCGAATATGCAATCAACTACGACTACCACGAGGCCCGCGCCACCTACGAGGCGGACTCCTTCTACCCGTCCCACGGCGACATCGTCGTCGCCGTCGACAAGACGAAGAAGGCGCTCACCGTCATCGGCGGCAACCTCGGCAACTCGGTCAAGGAGAAGACGGTGGCGATCGACGCCAACGGGCTGCTCGAGCCACGCAAGGAGAAGGCTGGCTCCGCCACGGTGACACGGCCGTGGATCGCCGTGCTCGGCTGTCGCGTCTGACGCCGCCGGCCCACCGCGTTCGATGGCGGCGCGAGCGTCTGGTCGCCGCCGTCGATCGTCGCCGTTGGCATGCCTATGGTCGACAGATTGTTCACCCGCGTGCACGCCTCCGCCGGACGCACTAAGTCGTCGTCAGCCGCCGCGCCCTCCCACGCGGCGCGACCGGAAGGACCGACTGCGATGACGAAGGTGCTCGTTCTCTATTATTCCAGCTGGGGCCACATGGAGCAGATGGCGAATGCCGCTGCCGAAGGCGCGCGCGCCGCTGGCGCCGACGTCACCGTCAAGCGGGTGCCGGAGCTGACGCCGATCGAGGTCGCCAAGCAGTTCCACTACAAGCTCGACCAGGCGGCGCCGATTGCCGACCCGAACGAGCTCGCGGACTATGACGCGATCATCTTCGGCACGCCGACCCGCTACGGCATGATGGCCGCGCAGATGAAGAACTTCCTCGACCAGACCGGCGGTCTGTGGGCGAAGGGCGCCCTCGTCGGCAAGGTCGGCTCGACGATGTCGTCGTCGGCCACCCAGCACGGCGGCCAGGAGAGCACCAACCTGTCGTTCCATACGGTGCTCCTGCACCACGGCATGGTGGTCGTCGGCCTGCCCTACGCCTTCCAGGGCCAGATGGGCGTCGACGAAGTGAAGGGCGGCACGCCCTATGGCGCCTCGACGATCGCCGGCGGCGACGGCTCGCGCCAGCCGAGCGAGGTCGAACTCGCGGGTGCCCGCTTCCAGGGCGAACACGTCGCCAAGATCGCGGCGAAGCTCTCCGCCTGAGGCGAACAGCCGGCGGGCTGACCGCCGGTCCCGGAGATCAGACGACGGCGCGGGACGCTCAGCGGTCCGCGCCGTCCGTCGTTTCGGGGGAGGCCTTCGCCTCTGCGCCGGGATCGCGGCCGGCGGCGATGGTGCCGCGCGCCGAGGCGCGGCCGCGGGCCGACGTGCCGGGCGGCTTCAGTGCGACGAGGCAGGCGCCGATGATGATGGCGGCACCCGCGATGGTCGACACCGTCGGGATCTCGTCGAAGGCGAGCCAGCCGAACAGCGCCGCCCACAGGAAGGACGTGTACTCCAGCACCGCGAGGCGCGAGGCCGGTGCGTGCGACAGCGCCCACGCCATCATCAGCTGGCCGCCGGTGCCGAGCAGGCCGCAGAGCGCGAACAGGAAGACGTGCGAGAGCTCGACCGGCTGCCAGAAGGCGATGCCGAACGGGATCAGCACGATCGCGGCCGCCGTCGTCTGCAGCATCACCATCGCCTCGACCGAGTCGTGCATCGACTGGCGGCGCACCAGCACGTTCGACAGCGCGTATGTGACGGCGCTCAGCAGCGCGGCGGCGAAGCCGAGCGGCGCATTCTCGCGCTCGGCGAGGATGAACTGGCCGTGCAGGATGACCAGCACGCCGATGAAGCCGATGCCGAGGCCGACGAGCACGCGCGGCGGCAGCGGCTCCTTCAGCATCGTGCGGCCGAGGATGGCGATGAAGAACGGCGCCAGGAAGCTCACCGCGATGACGTCGGCGAGCGGCAGGATCGTCACCGCGAAGAAGAACGACGAGGCGACGACGACGATGAGGCCGCCGCGCAGGCCGTTCGCGATGATCGAGCGGGCGCCGAGGCGCTGCGGCCGGCGCAGGAACACCGCCCAGACGATCGGCGTGCCGGCGACATAGCGCAGGAAAACCGCCATCAGCACGGGATAGAAGGCGACGAGGCCCTTCATCACCGCGTCCATGCCGATGAACACGCCGATGCCGGTGGCGGCGACGGCGAGCGGCACGAACGAGACGTCGTGGCGAAGCGGTTTCACGGGGCTCTTTCCCTCAGCCGAGCGCGCGGGCGTAGGGAAACTCCCACGAGGAGGATTGGTCGCCGAGGAAACGCACGCCCGGCACGCGAGTGAAGCCGTTGACCTCGTAGAACCGGTGGGCGTCGACGAAGCGGGTGTCGGTCCACAGCCGCACGGCTCGGGCGTTCTGCGCCCGCGCATGCTCGAGGGCGAGGCCGAGCAAGGCCTTGGCGAGGCCGCGGCCGCGCACCGGGGCGGCGAGGTAGACCTTCGCGATCTCGAACACGGCGGGATCCGTCGTCGCCGCCACGGCGAACGAGCCGACGAGCGCTCCGTCCTCCTCGACGACCCAGAGGGCACCGGCGCGGGCCGCGTAGTGGGTCGCGGGATGGGCGAGCTCGGGGAACTCGGCCTCGACATAATAGCAGCCGGGATACTCGGCGAAGACGCCTGCGATCAGCCGGGCGATGCCGGGACCGTCACCATCGCGGGCGCGGCGGATGAGATCGGAAGGGGCGGGGGACATCGGGCAGCCGGAGGGCGAACGGGAAGGCCGAGGCTTAGCTGATCCGCGCCGGGGGTGGAAGGGTGGGGACGCTACTCCGCCGCGTCGCGATCCGGCACGACCGAAAGGCGCAGGCCGAGCGCCTTCGCTACCTTGAGGAACGTGTCCAGCGACGGATTGCCGTCGGCGCTCAGCGAGCGATAGAGGCTCTCCCGCGACAGCCCCGCCGCCCGGGCGATGTCGGACATGCCGCGCGCTCGGGCGACATCACCGAGGGCCGCGGCCAGCAGCGTCGGATCACCGTCCTCCAGGGCGGCTGCGATATAGGCGGCGACCGCCTCATCGCTGTCGAGATGCTCGGCGGGGTCCCAGGGGCGGGTTACAGTTGGCATGCCTTATCGCCCCCATCCCCGCGGAGGGCACTACACTTGATCATTGACCCTGCTGATGTAGGGGCGACCATAGGGGATGTCCTCGCCCTCGACCCACGCAATGGCAATGGGTGTTTCAGGTTCCAGCTTGTTGCCCGACACGGCCCGTTGTTCCGCAAGAAGGCCGGGCATATTTGCTCTGAAGCGCACATCCTGCCCGCTGATCCGTAGTATGAAGAGCTCATCGCCAGCTCCGAATACAGAGCGTGGCCGCGCGATCCATCGCTTGAACGTCATGGGAAACACGCCGTCCGCCGGCGGCACGATCGTGCACGTGAACGCCAACACGCAATCCTCGTCCCACGGGGCCAACTCCCAAAGTACCCGACTCTGTTGCCGGCTACCAGCGAGTGCAGCCGTCGCCTATCGCTACTCCCCCAGCAGCGACTGCCGGCCACCTCGCGCCTGCGTTTCTTTGCGGCGCGGACCCTGATAAAAGGGGACGACCCGTGACCCAGGCCGAGCGACCGCTCAGGAGTGAATGATGGACCGCGCAACGGACGTGGACGCCGGCTTCGAGCCGACCCCGAACAACCTCGAAGCCTTCTTCATGCCGTTCACGTCGAACCGCTCCTTCAAGAAGCGGCCGCGCATCGTCAACCGCGCCGAGGGCGTCTACTACTTCAAGCCCGACGGCACGCCGGTGATGGACGCCTCGGCGGGCCTCTGGTGCTGCAATGCCGGCCACGCCCGCCCGCAAATCGTCGGGGCGATCCAGGCCCAGGCGCAGGCGCTCGACTTCGCGCCGGTGTTCCAGTTCGGCCACCCGAAGGCTTTCCAGCTGGCGAGCCGCATCGCCGCGATGGCGCCGGGCAACCTCGATCATGTCTTCTTCGGCAATTCCGGCTCGGAAGCCGTCGACACTGCGCTGAAGATCGCGCTCGCCTATCACCGCGTCCGCGGCGAGGGCCAGCGCACGCGCCTGATCGGCCGCGAGCGCGGCTATCACGGCGTCGGCTTCGGCGGCATCTCGGTCGGCGGCATGGTCGCCAACCGGCGCATGTACGGTGCGATGCTCGCCGGCGTCGACCACCTGCCGCACACCTATGACCGCTCCAAGCAGGCCTATTCGCGCGGCGAGCCGGAATACGGCGCCCACTTCGCCGACGAGCTCGAGCGCATCGTCGCGCTGCACGGCGCCGACACCATCGCCGCCGTCATCGTCGAGCCGATGGCCGGCTCGACGGGCGTGCTGCCGCCGCCGAAGGGCTACCTGAAACGCCTGCGGGAGATTACTTCGAAGTACGGCATTCTGCTGATCTTCGACGAGGTCATCACCGGCTTCGGTCGCCTCGGTACGGCGTTCGCCGCCGAGCGCTTCGGCGTCACGCCCGACCTCATCACGTTTGCCAAGGGCGTCACCTCCGGCACCGTGCCGATGGGCGGCGTGCTCTGCTCGAAGCCGATCTACGACGCCTTCATGCAGGGCCCGGAGCACGTCATCGAGCTCTTCCACGGCTACACCTACTCGGCGCACCCGCTCGCCTGCGCCGCCGGCCTCGCCGCCCTCGACGTCTACCGCGACGAGAAGCTGTTCGAGCGCTCGGCCGCGCTGGAGGCGCCGTTCGCCGACGCGCTGTTCGACACCATCAAGGGCCTGCCGCTGGTCGAGGACATCCGCACCATCGGCCTCGTCGGCGCCGTCGACCTCGCGCCGATCCCCGGTGCGCCGGGCCTGCGCGCCTACACGGCGCTCGAGAAGGCGTTCCACGACGTCAACCTGATGATGCGCATCACCGGCGACACCATCGCCATCTCGCCGCCGCTCGTCATCAGCGAAAGCGAGATCGACGAGCTGATGGGCAAGCTGAAGAAGACGATCGAGCTCGTCGCCTGAGCGAGCCTCGTCTGAAGACGACCTGCGCTGCGGCGCCGGTCGCGAGCGTTACCGAGGGCGGCCGAGTGCCGCCCTCAGTCTTTTCAGCGGCCGCCCGTCGATCAGCGCCAGCCCCACCCCGATCAAGGCGATGCCGACGAAGTGCTCCGGCGCCAGCCGCTCGCCCAGCACCAGCGTGCCGAGCAGCATGGCGCTCACCGGCACCATGAAGGTGACGAGCGAGATCGACGTCGCCCCCGAGCGGGCGAGGATGCGGAAGAAGACGATATAGGCGAACGCGGTGGAGGCGAGTGCCAGCGCCACCACCGAGCCGATCGCAGACGTGCTCGGCACCGGCAGCGTCCACGGCGCCGCGAAGACGAGCGCCATCGGCACCATGATCAGCGTCGAGGCGGTGAGCTGGCCGGTCGCCGTCTGCACCGGCGACAGCCCGAGCCGGCGGAAGCGGCGGCCGAAGACGGTGGCGAGCCCGTAGCAGAGCGCCGCGCCGAGGCAGGCGAGCTCCGCGAGCACGTCAGCCTCGACACCGGCGAGGGCCCCGGGGCCGATCATCGCCACCACGCCGGAAAAGCCCACCAGCACGCCGGCGATGCGCCCGAGCGTCAGCCGCTCGTCGGTGGTGGCGAAGTGGGCGACGAGCACGGTGAACAGCGGCGTCGTGGCGTTGAGGATCGCCGCGAGCCCGCTCGCGATGTGGCTCTGGCCCCAGACCAGCAGCGTGAACGGGATGGCGTTGTTGAACACCCCCATCAGCGCGAAGGCGCCGAGGGCGGCCGCCGTGGTCGGCAGCCGCTCGCGGCCGATGCGAAGTGCGAGATGGAGCGCCAGCGCCGCGATCAGCACGCGGGCTGCGACGATGACGAGCGGTGGCAGTTCCGCCACCGCAATCGCCACGAAAAAGAACGAGCCGCCCCACAGGAGCGACAGCAGCACGAGCAGCCCCCAGTCGGCGAGGCTGAGCGGACGCAGGGCAAACGCGGCAGGCGAGGGCGTAGGGGGCAAGGGGCACCGGCGGTGGGAGACGGCGCACCCTAGGCGCGGAGACGGACGCCGGCATCCCGATTCTTGACGCCGCCGCAGCTTCATTCGTGATGACGCCGCGGCTTCACCACCGCTCCATCGGCTCACCGGCCGCCTTGTCGCCCGCCCGCGAACGGATCAAAGATGCGCCGCAACCAACGGTCCTCCTCCGCGATTGGGTGAGGCCTGCGACATCACCCTGGGAGCGCTCATGCAGCGGACGGCGATCTATCCGGACCTTGCCGACAAGACCGTCTTCATCACCGGCGGTGGCAGCGGCATCGGCGCCGCCCTCACCGAGGGCTTCGCCGCCCAGGGCGCCCGCGTCGCCTTCGTCGACATCGCCGAGGAACCGAGCCGGGCGCTGGTGGCGCGGCTCGCCGACAGCGCCGGCGGCGCGCCCCTGTTCATCCCCTGCGACATCCGCGACGTCGCGGCCCTCAAGGCAGCAGTCGAGCGGGCGGGAGCGGAGCTCGGCGATGTCGCCGTTCTCATGAACAACGCCGCCAACGACGAGCGCCACGCCGTCCTCGACGTTACGCCCGAGTACTGGGACGGGCGCATGGCGATCAACCAGCGGCCGATGTTCTTCGCCGCCCAGGCGGCGATCCCACAGATGCAGCGGCGCGGCGGCGGCGCGATCGTCAACTTCGGCTCGATCTCGTGGCGGCTCGGCCAGGGCGGTATGCCCGCCTACACGATGGCGAAGGCGGCCGTGCACGGGCTGACCCGCGGCCTCGCCCGCGACTTCGGCCCCGATCGCATCCGCGTCAACTCGCTCTTGCCCGGCTGGATCCTGACGGAGCGCCAGAAGGAGCTCTGGCTGACGCCGGAGGCGGACGCCGAGCGCAAGAAAGGCCAGTGCCTCGACCTCGAGATCGGCCCCGCCGACGTGGCGGAGATGGCGATGTTCCTCGCCTCCGACGCCGCGCGCGCCATCACGGCGCAGGAGTTCATCGTCGACGCCGGCTGGGCGTGAGCGAAGCGGGCCGCCGAATGCGGGCGCGCCGCTCGCCTTCGACGTCCATGTGACGGCCGGCGATCGCCCGACCGGTCCGGCGTGCGGACGGTTCCGGCGTCGTTCCGGTCGTGGCGCCGCGCCGGAGGCGTCTCACGGAGTTCGACGCTGCGCACCCCCGTGCTATCTCAGCCTGTGCCTACGAACCCAGGAGTTGCCGTGCCGACGCGTTCCGTTCCCTCTCGTCGTCTCGCCGGCGGCCTCCTCGTCGCAGCGGTGGCGGCGACGCTCGCCGCCTGCACCACCACCGGCGAGGTCGGCAGCCGCGACGACGCGATCTGCGTCGGCCAGGGCCTGCAGCCCGGCTCGACGGACTATGCCCGCTGCCGTTCGCTCCTCGCCGACCAGCACCGCGACGACGCCCTCGTCGCCCGCAGCGAGTATTTCGGCAACGACTGAGCGGGCGCGCCGGCCGGTCGTCGCCCGTTGGCGGGCGCCCGGTGATCACGACGCGGCAGATCGGGACCGACAGTCGCAACCCGTTGCTGCTCACCGACCGGATGACCGTCGGCTCCTTGTCACCGCGGTGTGACGGCGCCGGCCTCTTGCCTTCGCCGGAGAACCGGAGCTTGCTCCCCTCCGCACCTCACGCGGAGCCCTTCCGATGTCGTTTGAGCTCTGGCTCGCCTTCGTCGCCGCCTCGGCGATCCTGCTCGCCATTCCCGGCCCGACGATCCTGATCGTCGTCTCCTACGCCCTCGGCCACGGGCGGCGGGCGGCGCTGTCGACGGTGGCCGGCGTCGCGCTCGGCGACTTCACCGCGATGACGTGCTCGATGCTCGGCCTGGGCGCGCTGCTCGCCACGTCGGCGATGCTGTTCACGGCGCTGAAGTGGCTCGGCGCCGCCTATCTCGTCTGGCTCGGCATCAAGCTCTGGCGCGCGCCGCCGACGCTCGCCGCCGTGGAGGCGGGCGCCGGCACCGGCGACGAAACCGGGGGTGACGTCGCCGGCCCTGCGCTGCGGCCGTGGCGGATGTTCGGCCACGCCTATGTGGTGACGGCGCTGAACCCGAAGAGCCTCGTCTTCTTCGTCGCCTTCCTGCCGCAGTTCCTCGACCTCTCCGCGCCGCTCGCCCCGCAGATGATCGTGCTGGAGGCGACCTTCGTGACGCTCGCGGCGCTCAACGCCCTCGCCTACGCACTCGCCGCCTCCGCCGCCCGCACCCAGATCCGCCGCCCGTCCGTGCAGCGGGCGGTGAACCGGGTCGGCGGCACGCTGCTGATCGGCGCGGGCGTCGCGGCGGTGACGTGGCGGGGCGGGGCGTGAGGCGGCGGGGCGTGTGATGGCGAGCTTGTGCTGGCGGGCGTGATCTGGCGTGGCGGATCGTGAGGCCGGTCGTGACGCAGGTCGAAGGAGATTGCACGCTCGTGCTTGCGCCTTCCGGGGTGGTCGGCGCCGGAGTGCTTCAGGCCGCGCGCTCCTACCTCTCCCCGTCATGCCCCGGCTTGACCGGGGCATCCATCCCACGGAAACAACTGAGGTTCTCGCGCTGGATGGATGGTCAAGCCGGGCGATGACGGAGAGGGAGGCGACGACGGAGCGAGTGCGAATGCTCTCGCTCAATCCCCCGCCACCCCCGGCAGCCCCGGCACGTCGGCGATCCACGGAACGGCCGAGCGGCACCAGATCTGCCGCTGCGGCACCAACTCGGTACGCTGTCGGATGCCGCCCCAGCGGATGCCCCAGAAGGCGGCGGCCTCGCCGTCGCCGGTGGTGAACAGCGGCGAGCCGCACTCGCCGCAGAAATACTGCAGCCGCCTGGCGCCGTTCGCGGCGGTCTTGACGTAGAGCTTCGGCGGCGCGGCGGTGAGGCGGACGCTTTCGGCCGCCGTCTCGACGGTGACGCGGAAGGCCGAGCCGGTGAGGCTCTGGCAGTCGGTGCAGTGGCAGATCGAGACGTCGTCCGGATCGATCTCCGCCTCGTAGCGCACG
>CAZDCR010000079.1:0-10482 GCA_964503995.1 uncultured Segnochrobactrum sp. | reverse complement strand
TCGTGAAGCAGTTCTTCGGCAAGGAGCCGCACAAGGGCGTCAACCCCGACGAGGTGGTGGCGATCGGCGCGGCGATCCAGGCCGGCGTGCTGCAGGGTGAGGTCAAGGACGTCCTCCTCCTCGACGTGACGCCGCTGTCGCTCGGCATCGAGACGCTGGGCGGCGTGTTCACCCGCCTGATCGAGCGCAACACGACGATCCCGACGAAGAAGGGCCAGGTGTTCTCGACCGCCGAGGACAACCAGACCGCAGTGACGATCCGCGTCTTCCAGGGCGAGCGCGAGATGGCGGCCGACAACAAGATGCTCGGCCAGTTCGATCTCGTCGGCATCCCGCCGGCGCCCCGCGGCGTGCCGCAGGTCGAGGTCACCTTCGACATCGACGCCAACGGCATCGTCAACGTGTCGGCGCGCGACAAGGGCACCGGCAAGGAGCAGCAGATCCGCATCCAGGCCTCGGGCGGCCTCAACGACGCCGACATCGAGAAGATGGTGAAGGACGCCGAGGCGCACGCCGAGGAAGACAAGAAGCGGCGCGCGCTGGTCGAGGCCCGCAACCACGGCGAGGCGCTGGTGCATTCGACCGAGCGGACGCTCGCCGAGCACGGCGCCAAGGTCTCGGCGGCCGACAAGTCGGTGGTCGAGGCGGCGGTGGCCGACCTCAAGACGGCGCTCGCCAGCGAGGACGTCGAGGACATCCAGGCGAAGACCAATGCCCTGGCGCAGGCCTCGATGAAGATCGGCGAGGCGATGTACCAGTCGAGCCAGGATGGCGGCGACGACGGCGCCGGCCCGTCCGGCGGCGAGGCCAAGCAGGACGACGTCGTCGATGCGGACTTCGAGGAAGTCCGCGACGACGACCGCAAGAAGTCCGCCTGATCGACGGCCGAGACTGAACCGATGGCTCCGGTCGCCGCGTCGCACACTTGCGAATCGGCCGGCCGGAGCCGCTCTTTTGCGGGCGGCGCCGACCGCCCGCCGGCCGGCCCCATTCCGAGACGCTGACAGATGGCGAAGCGCGACTATTACGACGTGCTGGGGGTGGCACGCGACGCCGACGAGGCCGCCCTGAAGAGCGCCTACCGCAAGCTCGCGATGCAGTTCCACCCGGACCGCAATCCGGGGGACGGCGAGGCCGAGAACCGCTTCAAGGAGGTCAGCGAGGCCTACGAGGCGCTGAAGGACCCGCAGAAGCGCGCGGCCTACGACCGCTTCGGCCACGCCGCCTTCGAGGGCGGGGCGGGCGGCGGCCCGGGCTTCGGCAACGATTTCGCCTCGGCGATGTCGGACATCTTCGATGAGTTCTTCGGCATGGGCGGCGGCGGCCGGCGCGCCGGCGGCGGCGGCCGCGGCGGCCGCGAGCGCGGCGCCGATCTTCGCTACAACCTCGAGATCGAGCTCGAGGAGGCCTTTGCCGGCAAGACCGTCGAGGTGCGGATCCCCTCGTCGATCGCCTGCGAGCCCTGCAACGGCACCGGCGCGAAGCCGGGCTCCAAGCCCGTCCCCTGCCGCACCTGCGGCGGCACCGGCCGGGTGCGCGCCCAGCAGGGCTTCTTCACCCTCGAGCGCACCTGTGCGACCTGCCAGGGCCGCGGCGAGACCATTGCCGACCCGTGCACCGCCTGCGGCGGCGTTGGCCGGGTGACGAAGGAGCGGACGCTCTCGGTCAACATTCCGGCTGGCATCGAGGACGGCACCCGCATCCGGCTTGCCGGCGAGGGCGAGGCCGGCTCGCGCGGCGGCCCGGCGGGCGACCTCTACATCTTCGTGTCGATCAAGCCGCACGAGTTCTTCCAGCGCGACAGCGCCGACATTTACTGCCGCGTGCCGATCTCGATGACCACCGCCGCCCTCGGCGGCGAGTTCGAGGTGCCGACGATCGATTCCGGCCGCACCCGCGTCCGGGTACCGGAGGGCACCCAGACCGGCCGGCAATTCCGCATGCGCGGCAAGGGCATGCCGGTTCTGCGCAGCGCCCAGCGCGGCGACATGTATATTCAGGTGGCGGTCGAGACGCCGCGCAACCTCACCCGCCGGCAGCGCGAGCTGCTGGAGGAATTCCAGCGCGACCAGTCCACCGACACGCACCCCGATGCCCAGGGATTCTTTGCCCGCGTGAAGGATTTCTTCGACGGTTTGAGCGGCTGAGACGTCACGAAGAAGTCACAGTTCGCAGTGAACCGATCGCTAACAGAAGTTGTTATAAGGTCGTCATCGGCTCTGGCGTAACGTTCAGTCCAGTCTGGCGAATCGTCTTACCTCCCTCGAGTGGCAGATCGATATGAAAGCCAATGCACGTCGCTTATCTACCTTCGTCGGCGACGAGGTGCGCTTCTTTCGCGCCTGGATCGAAAAGCCGTTGACGATGGGCTCGGTGACGCCGTCGAGCCCCTTCCTCACCCGCGCCATCGCCGCCCAGGTCGAGATCGACCGCCCGGGCAAGATCGTCGAGCTCGGCCCGGGCACCGGCGTCGTCACCGACGCTCTGGTGGCGCGCGGGGTGCCGCAGGATCGCCTCGTGCTCATCGAGTACAATGGCGAGTTCTGCAGACTGCTGCGCAAGCGCTTCCCCGCCGCGACGGTGATCGAGGGCGACGCCTACGACTTCGACCGCACCCTCGGCCACCCCGCCGACGGCTCGCTCGCCTCGGTGATCTCCGGCCTGCCGCTGTTCACCAAGCCGATCGAGATGCGCCGCAAGCTGATGGATACGTCCTTCCGGCTGCTCGCGCCGGGGGCGCCGTTCGTGCAGTTCTCCTACGCGCTGGTGCCGCCGGTGCCGGCCGAGACAGGTCGAACGACGATCTGGACGAGCCCGTGGATCCTGCGCAACGTGCCGCCGGCGCGCGTCTGGGTCTATCGCACGGAGGCGGTTCCGGCCTGAGGCCGCCAAGCGCCGGCTTGCCTTCGAGGGGGCGCTTGCTCAGGGGCCGTTTGCTCGGGGGCCGTTTGCATCCGGCGCGGCACCGCCTACATATCGGCGGTCGCACTCCCGGATGCTCCCCGACATGACTGAATTCCTCGGTTCGGGCGCTGGCCCGAACATGTCTTCCCGTTTCCCGAACTGGCACGGCACGACCATCGTCACCGTTCGCAAGAACGGCCGCGTGGTGATCGCCGGCGATGGCCAGGTCTCGCTCGGCCAGACCGTCATCAAGGCGAGCGCCCGCAAGGTGCGCCCGCTCGGCAAGGGCGACGTCATCGCCGGCTTCGCCGGGGCCACGGCGGATGCCTTCACGCTGCTGGAGCGCCTCGAGACCAAGCTCGAGCAGTATCCCGGCCAGCTGGTGCGGGCCGCCGTCGAGCTCGCCAAGGACTGGCGCACCGACCGCTACCTGCGCCAGCTCGAGGCGATGATGATCGTCGCCGACAAGTCGTCCAGCCTGGTGCTGACCGGCACCGGCGACGTGCTGGAGCCGGAAGGCGGCGTGATGGGCATCGGCTCCGGCGGCATGTACGCTCTCGCCGCCGCCAAGGCGCTCGCCGATACCGACCTCGACGCCGAGCAGATCGCCCGTCGCGCCATGGCGATCGCCGCCGAGATCTGCGTCTACACCAACGGCAACGTCATCGTGGAGAGCCTTGGTGCCGACGCCTGACGACTGGTCGGCGGCGGTCGCCGCCGGCCTCGTCGACCGCGCCGATGCCGAGCGCCTCGCCGCCTTTTTCGCCGCCCGCGAGCGCGCCGCGTTCGCCGGCGATGCCGAGGCGGTGCGCTTCGTGCGCGGCTTCCATGACGTCTTCCTGGCGATCGGCGTCGCGATCCTGGTCTTCGGCGTCGGCTTTGCCGCGATGCTGGTCGCGGGCATCCCGGTCGGCACGATCGTGCCGGCCGTCGTCGCCTGGGGGCTCGCGGAGGTGTTCGCGCGCCGCCGCAAGCTGGTGCTGCCGTCGATCGTGCTGGCGGCCGCCTTCACGGCGGCCGTGGGCCTGACGGTCGCGACGCTCTACGCCCTCGGCCTCGACCTCGCGACCGCCGGCTCGTCCGACCTGCCGGCCGACTGGTCGGAGGGCGGTATCGGGATCGCCGGTGCGGCCGGCGGCATCGTTGCGGCGCTTGCGTTCTTCGCCCGCTTCCGCCTGCCGTTCGCGCTCGGGGCGGCGGCGCTGTCGGCGGTGGTGCTGGTGCTCATTGCGCTCCTCTGGTGGGGCGCCGGCGACCGCCTCTTCTCGCTCGTCACGCTCGCCACCGGCCTTGCCGTGTTCGCGCTCGCGATGATCTTCGACCTCGAGGACCCCGGCCGCAGCGGCCTCGGCTCCGACAACGCCTTCTGGCTCCATCTCGTGG
The DNA here is from genome assembly GCA_964503995.1 of uncultured Segnochrobactrum sp. Lineage (GTDB taxonomy): Bacteria > Pseudomonadota > Alphaproteobacteria > Rhizobiales > Segnochrobactraceae > CAMDHY01. The sequence goes on along the minus strand of CAZDCR010000079.1, from coordinate 6,195 downwards.
CGGCGCCGGTGATCGTCTACGCCGCGATCGGCCTGTTCGGCATCGAGAGCCGCTTCGACCTCGGCCTCCAGGACGCCCTCGTGGTGGTGGGTATCGTCGTGGCGCTCGGCCTCGTCGCGCTCGCCGTCGACCGGCGGGCGCTCCTCGTCGCGGGGCTCGGCTATCTCGGCTTCGCCATCGGCCGCCTGATCGCCGCCACCGAGTTCACGAGCGAGACGATCATCGCCGCTACCCTCGTGGTGCTCGGCCTCGTCATGGTGGCGCTCGGCAGCGGCTGGCAGCCGGCGCGCCGGGGCGTCCTGCGCCTGCTGCCGGCGGGGCTGAGGGCGCGGCTGCCGCCGGTGCACCCGGCATGACCACCGGCGCCGCCTACGGCTTCTCCCGCGTCACCCGCGACGACTTCCCGATCCTGATGCGGTGGATGGGCGAGCCGCACGTGGCGCGCTGGTGGGGCGACGTCTACTGCGAGCTGGCGGCGCTGTCCCACGCCCTCGACGAGCCGGGGTTCGATGCCTATCTGGTGCACGTCGACGGACGGCCGTTCGCCTATCTCCAGGTGACCGACCCCTTCGCCGACGAGGACAATCCCTACCGCGACCAGCCGCGTGGCTCGCGCGGCCTCGACCTCTACATCGGCGAAAAGTCGATGACCGGCCTCGGCCACGGCCCGGGACTGCTCCAGGCGATGGCCGAGCGGCTGTTCGCCTCCGGCCATCCGCGGCTCCTGATCGACCCCGATCCGGCCAACCGGAACGCCATTCGTGCCTATGAGAAGGCCGGCTTCCGCCATCACAGCGTCCGTCGCGTGGTGGTGGCCGCCGGCGATGTCGCGGTGGTCCTGATGACCCGCGACCGCAACGAAAGCAGATGAGATGACCGATTTCTCTCCCCGCGAGATCGTTTCCGAGCTCGACCGCTACATCGTCGGCCAGCAGGCGGCGAAGCGGTCGGTCGCCATCGCGCTGCGCAACCGCTGGCGCCGCCAGCAGCTCCAGGGGCAGATGCGCGAAGAGGTGCTGCCCAAGAACATCCTGATGATCGGCCCGACCGGCGTCGGCAAGACGGAGATCTCCCGCCGCCTCGCCAGGCTCGCCGGCGCGCCGTTCCTGAAGGTCGAGGCGACGAAGTTCACCGAGGTCGGCTATGTCGGCCGCGACGTCGACCAGATCGTCCGCGACCTCGTCGAGGTCGGCATCGGGCTGGTGCGCGAGAGGAAGCGCAAGGACGTGCAGGCGAAGGCGCACCTGCAGGCGGAGGAGCGCGTGCTCGACGCCCTCGTCGGCAAGGCGGCGAGCCCGTCGACCCGCGACGCCTTCCGCAAGAAGCTGCACGATGGCCTGCTCGACGACAAGGAGATCGAGATCGAGGTGACGCAGGCGGCGCAGATGCCGAGCTTCGACATGCCCGGCATGCCGGGCGGCAGCATCGGCGTGATGAACCTCTCCGACATGCTCGGGAAGGCCTTCGGCGGCGCCAAGAAGGCGCGCCGCGTCAGCGTGAAGGATTCCTACGAGATCCTCGTCGCCGAGGAGAGCGACAAGCTGCTCGACCAGGACCAGGTGGTGGCCGAGGCGATCCGCTCGGTCGAGGACGACGGCATCGTCTTCCTCGACGAGATCGACAAGATCTGCGCCCGCGAGGGCCGCATGGGCGGCGACGTCAGCCGCGAGGGCGTGCAGCGCGACCTGCTGCCCCTGATCGAGGGCACGACGGTGACGACCAAGTACGGGCCGGTGAAGACCGACCACGTGCTGTTCATCGCCTCGGGCGCCTTCCATGTCGCCAAGCCCTCCGACCTCTTGCCCGAGTTGCAAGGCCGCCTGCCGATCCGCGTCGAGCTGAAGCCCCTCGACAAGGCCGACTTCGTCCGCATCCTCAACGAGACCGAGGCGAGCCTGATCAAGCAGTCGGTGGCGCTGATGGGGACGGAGGGCGTCACCCTCGCCTTCACCCCCGATGCCATCGACGCCATCGCCGAGCTCGCCGTCGAGATCAACGCGACGGTGGAGAACATCGGCGCGCGTCGGCTGCAGACGGTGATCGAGCGGGTGCTGGACGAGCTCTCCTTCACTGCCCCCGACCGCGCCGGCGAGACGGTGACGATCGACGCCAACCTCGTCAACGAGACGGTGCGCGAGCTCGCGAAGAACGCCGACCTGAGCCGCTTCATCCTCTGAGGCGGCGAGGCCGGCGGGACGCGCGAAGGATCGGCCCGCAGCGCGCGTAGAGTGAGCGCGCGCGGACCGCGCGCGGGGGAGATCAGCCGTCATGAGAGATCGTATTGCCGTTGCGTCACTGGCGGTGGCGCTGCTCGCCGCCGCTTCCGCCGTCCCGGCCGCTGCCGCATCCTGCAAGCCCGAGTCGGTCGCCGGCCTCTGGGTCGGCCACGCCACCGTCCAGGTCGACCTCTACTGCCTGATCGACGTGAAGAAGTCGGGTGTCGTCGCGCAGTCGAGCTGCTTCAATCCGAAGACGCTGAAGCCCGAGGCTACCCTCGACGGCAAGGTGACGCTCGAGAAGGACTGCACCGTCAAGGCGACGTTCCAGTTCAAGAGCGGCAAGGTGACGGACCCGGCGAAGTTCCGCGGCAAGATGACGGCGAACGGCCAGAAGATGGCCGGCGACTTCGTCATCTTCGGCGCCCAGGAAGCCTACCGCTTCATCCGCCAGCTCGACTGAGCGGCGGAAGGCGGGGATCGGCCGGGCCGCGTGGGCTCAGCCGGTCCTCGCGGCAGGCGGCGCCGGCACGGCGGCCATCGTGAACTGCGCGCCGCTGAACGAGACAGCACGCGTTCACAATCCAAAGCGCAAGCCGGCCGCTCGACGTCGACTCCCTCATCCCCTAGCTTACACGCAGCCGCTGGTGGCATGCGGAAAGTTCAGAGCCTCTGCGACGCGTCGATCTCGTGCGCGCAGCACGGCCGGGGAGGGAATTCGCACCATGAGACGCCGATTCGCCGTCGTGCCGCTGGCACTTTCATTGCTCGTCGCCTCGGCGATCTCTGCCGCCGCGGCCAACTGCAAGCCTGAGAACCTCGAGGGGTTGTGGGTTGCCTCCCCGACCGATGGCCAATTTCCCACCTGCCTGATCGATGTCCAGCGGTCCGGGAACATGCGAGAGGGGAGATGCTTCATCGGCGCCACGACGCGGGCCGACACCACGGTGCATGGTCAGTTGAGGCTCGAGCGGAACTGCCGGCTCACTGCCGACTTCCTGATCAAGAGCGGCTCCTTCAAGGGTCGGTGGCAGTTCCGCGGCTTCAGGAAGTCCGGCAACACGAACGTCCTGTTCAAGGGCTTCATGTTCCAGCAGCGGCGGCAGGTGGAATTCCTGATGTTTCGCCTCTCCTGAACGACAGGGCGGGGCGACGGCTGCGCCGGAGGAACGGACGGCGAGTTCTCGCAGGGCCGTGCCCGGCCACCACGCCCGGGCCTACGGCTCCAGCTCCGCGTCCCAGTAGAGGAAGTCCATCCAGCTGTCGTGCAGGTAGTTGGGCGGGAACAGCCGGCCGTTGTTGTGCAGGTCCTGGACCGTCGGCCGGTACGGGTGCTGGCGCGGGAACATCGCCACTTCCTCGCAGCGCTTGTTGCCCTTGCGCAGGTTGCAGGGCGAGCAGGCGGCGAGCACGTTCTCCCATTCCGTCTGCCCGCCCTTCGAGCGCGGCATCAGGTGGTCGAAAGTGAGGTCGTCGGTCGAGCCGCAATACTGGCACTCGAAGCGGTCGCGCAGGAAGACGTTGAAGCGCGTGAACGCCGGGTTGCGCGCCGGGCGGATGTAGGTCTTCAGCGACACGACGCTCGGCAGCCGCATCTCGAACGACGGGCTGCGCACCGTGAAGTCGTATTCCGACACGATGTTCACGCGGTCCATGAAGACCGCCTTGATGGCGTCCTGCCACGACCACAAGGACAAGGGGTAGTAGCTGAGCGGCCGGTAGTCGGCGTTCAGGACAAGGGTCGGATGCGCGTCGGGAGAGACGTGGATGGTCAAGACACCACTCCAGTCGTCCGGCCAGTCCCGCACACACCGCCCGGACGAACGATTCTCAAGTACCGTGGATAGTCTATAGCCTCCGTGTCAGCCGTGTGAAGTCGACGCGACGACACACCCGCGGGCAGAATTCATCGCAGCGGGCGATGTTTGCGATCAGTGCGGCAGGGCGCGGCGCAGCACGCTCGCGGCGATCGCGAGGCCCATCTCGTCGATGCCGTGCGACAGGCCGGGCGCGATGTGCCACTCGACCGGGATCTCGGCCGCCGCCAGCGCCGCGCACGCCATCGGCATGTATTCCACCGGCAGCACGTCGTCCTGGTCGCCGTGCACCAGCACCACCCGGGGCGACGGCCGCGGCGCGGCGGCGAGCTGGTCGGGGCGGGCGAGCAGGCCGGAGAAGCCGACGATCGCGGCGATCGCCGGCTTGCGGGAAAGGCCGACGTCGAGCGCCATCATCGTGCCCTGGCTGAAGCCGACCAGCGCCAGCGCCGAGGCGGGCAGCCGCATCCGGCCGAGCTCCTGGCTGAGGAACGCGTCCAGGACTGGGGCGGCGCGGGCGACGCCGCGCGGCACCTCCGCCGGATCGCGCATCGTCAGCGGAAACCACTGCCGCCCGCCCGGGCTCATCGCGCACGGCTCCGGCGCGTGCGGGGCGACGAAGGCGATGTCGGGCAGGTCGCGGGCAAAGTGGCGACCGAGCTCGATCAGGTCGTTGCCGTCGGCGCCGTAGCCATGGACGAACACCACGAGCCCTTTCGCCGGGCGTCCGGAGGCGGGGGGCAGGCGGGGTCCGTCGAGCATGGCGGGCGGGGTCCCTGAGTTGGTCTCGGCCAGGAGGCGAGCGGCGGCTGGCGCTGTGCCGCGGCCCCGCTCTGGCTCAGAGCGGCGCGCCCTCGCGGCCTTCGCGGCGCGCCCGATAGTAGCCCCACCAAAGCCGTGCGGCCACCGACCGCCACGGGGACCACGGCGCGGCGATGGCGTCGAGGGCCTTCGCCTTTGGCCGGGCCGGCAGTCCGAGCCCGTCGGCCACCGCCACCTGCAGGGCAAGGTCGCCGGACGGGAAAACGTCCGGGTGGCCGGCGCAGAACAGCAGATAGAGGTCGACCGTCCACGGCCCGACGCCCGGCAGCACCGTCAGCGCCGCATGTGCCTCGTCGGCCGGGAGGGAGGCGAGATGATCGAGGTCGAGACGCCCCTCGAGGACGGCGGCGGCGGCCGCCCGCATCGTCCTGACCTTCGCCGCCGACAGGCCGCAGGCGCGCAGCGCCGCGTCGTCGAGGGCCGCGAAGGCTAACGCCTCGTGGCCGCCGGCGGCGTGCAGGCGGCCGAAGATCGCCGCCGCGCTCGCGGTCGAGACCTGCTGGCCCATGACGATGCGCGCCAGCCCCTCGAACCCCGGCTTGCCGCGCCGGAGCGGCAGCGAGCCGGCGACGGCGGCGATCGGCGCGAGCCGCGGGTCGGCCGCGACGAGGGCGGCGACGCCCGCCGTCACGTCCGCGTCGGTCTCGATGCTACGCAGCTGTTCCTCGGCCATCACCGCCTCGATTGCCCCGTCACCTGGCCTCAAGCCACGCTTCGCCTTGTGCCGCAAGCCGGTTCCTGATTGACAATGCGGCCATGTCAGGAATCGCCACCATCACCGTCGGCCGCGACGAAGCCGGAATGCGGCTCGACCGCTGGTTCAAGTCGCACTACCCCGATCTCGCCTTCGGCCGGCTGCAGAAGCTGGTGCGCACCGGCCAGGTGCGGGTCGACGGCGGCCGGGTCAAGACCTCGACCCGGCTCGAGCCCGGCCAGATGGTGCGCGTGCCACCGCTGACGGCGCCGCCGGGCCATGACGCCGAGCGCGACGACGAGGACGACGACGATCGGTACGGCGACCCGCGCGACGACGGGCAGGGCGACCCCCACGACGACCGCTCGGTTGAGCCGGAGGCGGACGCGGCCCACCTTGCCGGCCTGACGGGCTCAAAGCTGGCGAGGGCGCGCGCCAAGGCGAAGGCGCTCGCCGCCGCCGGGGAGGGGGCCGCCAAACCCGCCGGCAAGGCCGCCGGCAAGGCGGCCACCGGCAAGGCCGCCTCGGGCAAGGCCGTCGTTACCAAGTATGGCACCGGGCGGGCCGGCGACGCCGAGGCGCTGCGGTCGATGCTGCTCTACGAGGACCGCGAGGTCTTCGTCTTCAACAAGCCGTTCGGGCTCGC
>CAZDCR010000078.1:0-10612 GCA_964503995.1 uncultured Segnochrobactrum sp. | reverse complement strand
CCATGAACATTTATGTGGGTAATCTACCGTACTCAGTTCGCGAAGAAGAACTGCGGCAGCCGCTGAGGCGCCAACGTCGCGACGCGTGCGAGCCCCGCTGCACCAGCCCGGATCTGGGCCGTCCTCTTGCACCGCTGCCCCACCGGGGCCATCTGCGATCTGAACCAATGCCGGCGCGCCGCGTTGTCCGCCGGTCAGGGAGAATCCATCGCCATGCCCCGCCCGTCCGCCTCCGCCACCTATCCCGGTGACGATTTCGACGCCGACACCGCCTATGGCGGCTTCGCGCACGAGGCGCGTGCCGAGGGCAATGAGCGGCGCGTCCGCCGCGGCTTCTGGCCGACGATGAAGCGGGCGGCGAGCCACGTTCCGTTCGCCGATGAGGTGGTCGCCGCCTACTACTGCGCGCTCGACCGGCGCACGCCGATGCGCGTGCGGGCGATGCTTCTGGGTGCGCTCGCCTACTTCGTCATGCCCGTCGACATGGTCCCCGACATCCTCGCCGGCATCGGCTTCACCGACGACGTCACGGTCCTCCTCGGCGTCCTCGGCGTGGTGCGCGCGCACATCACCGAGGACCACCGAACCGCCGCGCGCGAGGCGCTGGACAGCAGCCGCTGACAGCCGGCAGGTGGCCGAGGCCGCTGGTGCCGTCCAAGCCAAATGCCGCACTGAAAAAAAATAATTTCGCTCTTCGGGAACCTTCTCCTTGCAGAAGGGTTAGACGGGCGGGAAGACGATGCGCCGCTCTGGGGTGCCGGGTGACCGGCCTTCCGGTGCGGTTAATCGCGTCGTCTTGACCCCCTACGGATTCCCCCCTGTTGCCACGCACCATCACCTACACTCCGCACTGGTACACCGGTCAGCCGATGCTGATCCTGGTGGGATTGCTCGTCCTGGCGGCCATCGGCGCCACCTCGGCGTGGCTCGTCTTCAAGTCGCAGGAGGACGCGGCGGCGGTCGCGGCGAGCGTGCAGGTCCAGTACGACCTGACCACCCAGCAGGCCCGCATCCGCCGGGCCGAGAGCTTCCAGCGCGGCTACGTCCTCACGGGCGAGCCGCGGATGCTCGAGGATTACGAGCAGTCGGCCGCGCTGGTGCAACCGGCGACGCAGCGCCTCCGCGACGTCCTCGCCGACGATCCCGAGCAGCTCCGGAGCCTCGAGGCGCTCGTCCCGGTGATCGAAGCCAAACTCCTGGAGCTGGAAGAGACCGTTGCGCTCGTCCAAGCCGGAGATGCGGCCGGCGCGCTGGCGACGGTCCGCAGCGGTCGCGGCGAAAGCCTGATGGAGCAGATCGCCGACGGCTTCGAGGCGATGCGCGAGGTCGAGCGGCGCGATTTCGCCGAGCGCTCCAGCGCGGCCCGCACCTCGAGCATCGCGCTCGTCGTCGTCACCATCGTCGGCATCCTCGTCATCCTCGCCGTCGCCGCCGCTGCGCTCTATGCCGTCGGCCGGGCGACCCGGCAGCTCGCCGAGGCGCACAAGGCGCTGGCGGACGCGAACCTCGACCTCGAGGCCCGGGTCTCCGAGCGCACCGCCGACCTGAGCGAGGCGAACCTCGAGATCCAGCGCTTCGCCTACATCGTCAGCCACGACCTCAGGGCGCCACTCGTCAACATCATGGGCTTCACGAGCGAGCTCGAGGCGCTGCGCTCGGACGCCTTCGAACGCCTGCAGCAGCTGCGCTCCAAGGCGGGCGAGGAGGAGGACGCGGACGGCGAACTCGCCTCCGACTTCGACGAGGCGCTGCGCTTCATCAAGTCGTCGATCGACAAGATGGACCGGCTCATCAACGCCATCCTGCGGCTGTCGCGCGAAGGACGGCGCGAGTTCCGCCCGGAAGTGATCGATGCCAAGGCGTTGGCCGAGGGGATCGGCGCCTCGTTCGCCCATCGCCTGCAGGAGATCGAGGCGGAACTGGTGATCGGCACGCTGCCCTCGCTCGAGACCGACCGGCTGGCGCTCGAACAGGTCTTCACCAATCTCATCGATAATGCCATCAAGTACCGGCGGCGCGACGTGCCGGCCCGCGTCGAGATGAGTGGCCGGTTCGATGGCCGCTCGGTCGTCTACGAGGTCGGCGACAACGGCCGGGGCATCGACACGCGCGACCTCGACCGCGTGTTCGAGCTCTTCCGCCGCGCCGGCGCGCAGGATCAGCCCGGCGAGGGCATCGGCCTCGCCCACGTGAAGACGCTGGTGCGCCGTCTCGGCGGTGCCATCACGGTGCGCTCAGAATTGAATAAGGGAACCACCTTTACGGTGCGCCTGCCGCGGCGCTGGCTGCCGCCGACCCAGGAACGACTGCAGGAGGAACCGGGATGACCGTTCCCGTCACTATCGTCATGATCGAAGACGACGAGGGCCACGCGCGCCTCATCGAGAAGAACATCCGCCGCGCCGGCGTCAACAATGAAATCGTGCCGTTCCGCGACGGCACCGGCGCGATCAGCTACCTGTTCGGTGCCGACGGCACCGCTCTCGTCAACCGCGGCAAGCCGCTCCTGATCCTGCTCGACCTCAACCTGCCGGACATGACCGGCATCGACATCCTGAAGCGGGTGAAGGAGAACGAGCACCTGAAGCGCATCCCGGTGGTCGTGCTCACCACCACCGACGACAAGCGCGAGATTCAGCGCTGCTACGATCTCGGCTGCAACGTCTACGTGACGAAACCGGTCAACTACGAGAATTTCGCCAATGCCATCCGGCAGCTCGGCCTGTTCTTCGCGGTGATCCAGGTCCCCGAGGCGGAGTGATGGGCGAACGGGCGGTGCGCGTCCTCTATATCGATGACGACGCCGGCCTGGCGCGGCTCGTGCAAAAGCACCTTCAGCGCCGCGGCTACCATGTCGAGACCGCCCCCGACGGCGATGCTGGCCTTTCCCGCATCGCGGCGGGCGGTGTCGACGTCGTCGCCCTCGACCACTACATGCCTGGCCGCGACGGGCTTTCGACGCTCGCCGCTGTCCGGCAGATGATCGATCCGCCCCCCGTCGTCTACGTCACCGGTACCCAGGAGGGCAGCGTCGCCGTCGCGGCCCTGAAGGCAGGCGCGGTCGACTATGTCGTCAAGGACGTGCAGGGCGAGTTTCTCGAGCTCCTGCAGGCCGCGATCGACGGTGCGCTCGAGACGGTGCGCGTGCGCCGCGAGCGCGATGCCGCCGAGACAGAGCTGCGCGCCTCGCGCGACCGCTTCGAGGCGCTCGCCACCGAGCGGGCGGTGCTGCTGAACGAGGTCAACCACCGCGTCGGCAACAGCCTGCAGCTGATCGCCGCCCTCCTGCAGCTGCAGTCGACCGCCGCGACCAACCAGGAGATCCGCGACGCCCTCTCCGAGGCGCGCAACCGCGTCATCGCCGTCGCCCAGGTGCACCGGCGCCTGTACGCCTCCGGGCAGGTGCACACGGTAGGCGTCGACCAGTATCTCGGCTCGCTCGTCTCCGACATCCGCCTCGCCGGCCACGCCGAGCGCTCGGCGGCGATGATCTCGGTCGACGCCGAGCCGATCGAGATCGAGCCGGACAGGGCCGTGGCGCTCGGCGTCGTCGTCACCGAGCTCATCCTCAACGCGCAGAAGTACGCCTATCCCGGCGGCAGCGGTCCGGTGCGGGTGCGCTTCGGCTGCCGCGAGAGCTACGAGTGTGACCTGATCGTGGAGGACGACGGTGTTGGCTTCGACACCGGCGGCGCGCCCCGTTCCACCGGGCTCGGCCGGCGCATCGTCGCCGCGATGGCGGCCAAGCTCGGCGGCGAGATCATCTTCGACCCGGTCGAGCGCGGCACCCGCGTCCGCCTCTCCTTCCCGCTGAAGCTCGACACCAGCGGCGCCGAGGCGATGGCGAGCTGAGACCTGGTCGGCGCAAATGAGAACGGCGGCGCAAGGCGCCGCCGTCGTCACGAAACGCAGAACGAGGCCCGGCGAGCAGCCGGGCCGTCGCCCGCTCAGTTCTTCGTCTTGTCGACCAGCGCCTTCGCCTTGATCCACGGCATCATGTCGCGAAGCCGGGCGCCGACCTCCTCGATCGGGTGGGCGGCCATGGCGGCGCGCGTCGCCTTGAACGAGGTCTGGTTGACCTTGTTCTCGAGCATCCAGTCGCGGGTGAACTTGCCGCCCTGGATGTCCTTCAGCACCTTGCGCATCTCCGCCTTCGTCTCATCGGTGATGATGCGCGGGCCGGTGACGTACTCGCCGAACTCGGCGGTGTTGGAGATCGAGTAGTTCATGTTGGCGATGCCGCCCTCGTAGATGAGGTCGACGATCAGCTTCACCTCGTGCAGGCACTCGAAATAGGCCATCTCCGGCGCGTAGCCGGCCTCGACCAGCGTCTCGAAGCCGGCCTTGATGAGCTCGACCAGGCCGCCGCAGAGCACGACCTGCTCGCCGAACAGGTCGGTCTCGCACTCTTCCCGGAACGTCGTCTCGATGATGCCGGCGCGGCCACCACCGATGGCGCTCGCATAGGAGAGGCCGAGGTCGTGGGCGTTGCCGGAGGAATCCTGCGCGATGGCGATCAGGCAGGGCACGCCGCCGCCGCGCTGGTACTCCGAGCGCACCGTGTGGCCGGGGCCCTTCGGGGCGACCATCAGCACGTCGAGGTCGGCGCGCGGCTCGATCAGGTTGAAGTGGACGTTGAGGCCGTGCGCGAACAGCAGCGCGGCGCCCTCTTTCATGTTGGGCGCGAGGCTCTCGCGGTAGATGTCGCCCTGCAGCTCGTCGGGGGTGAGCATCATCACCACGTCGGCCCACTTGGCGGCATCGGCGGGGCTCATCACCGGCAGGCCGGCGGCCTCGGCCTTCTTGGCCGTGGGGGAGCCCGGACGCAGCGCCACCGCCACCTCCTTGACGCCCGAGTCCTTCAGGTTCAGCGCATGGGCATGGCCCTGGCTGCCGTAGCCGACGATGGCGACCTTCTTGCCCTTGATGAGGTTCAGGTCGGCATCCCGATCGTAGTAGACGCGCATCGTTGTTCTGTCCTTGCTTGGCGGAAAATCACCGCTTGGGCGGAGTGTCACGCTCGGTGGGTAGAGGACCGGCGTCCGCCGGCTCAGAAGATCACGCGCGCGTCTTAAGCCGGCGCGCGCCGCGACGCAACGCGGCCCGCGCGGGGTGGCGCGGGCCGTCGTCTTCAAGGTCTGCGAGGCTCAGAGGCCCTCGGCGCCGCGGGCGATGGCGGCGATGCCGGTGCGCGACACCTCCACCTTGCCGAGCGCCGCCATCAGGTCGATGAAGCGGTCGATCTCCTCGGTCTGGCCGGTGATCTCGAAGACGAAGGATTCGAGCGTCGCGTCCACCGTCTTCACCGCGAAGGCCTGCGCCAGCCGCAGCGCCTCGACGCGGGCCTCGCCGCGGCCGATCAGCTTGACGAGCGCCAGCTCGCGTTCGATCGCGGCGCCGCCGACGGTGAGGTCGGCGACCCGGTGCACCGGCACCAGCCGGGCGAGCTGGCTCTTGATCTGCTCGATCACCATCGGCGCGCCGGTGGTGACGATGGTGATGCGCGACACATGCTTGTCGTGCTGCGTCTCCGAGACCGTCAGGCTGTCGATGTTGTAGCCGCGGCCCGAGAACAGCCCGATGACGCGGGCGAGCACCCCCGGCTCGTTGTCGACGACGACGGACAGCGTGTGCTTCTCGCTCGGATCGGGGGCGCGCATCGGGTTCTTCTTCTCTTCAACCTTCATCAGCATCGGATCGCCCTCAAACCAGCATCTTGCCAGCGTCGTCGATCGCCTCGGCGAGGTCCTCGTCGGTGACCTCCTCGCCGAGCAGCATCTCGTTGTGCCCCTTGCCCGACGGGATCATCGGGAAGCAGTTGGCGAGATTGGCGACGCGACAGTCGAACAGCACCGGCCGCTTCACCGAGATCATCTCGGTGATGGCGTCGTCGAGCTCGTCCGGCTTCTCCACCCGGATGCCGTGGCAGCCATAGGCGTCGGCGAGCTTGACGAAGTCCGGCAGCGCCTCGGTGTAGGAGTGCGACAGCCGGTTGCCGTGCAGCAGCTGCTGCCACTGGCGGACCATGCCCATGTACTGGTTGTTGAGGATGAAGATCTTGATCGGCAGGTCGTACTGCGCCGCCGTCGACATCTCCTGCATGGTCATCAGCACCGAGGCGTCGCCGGCGATGTCGACGACGAGGCTGTCCGGGTGGGCGAGCTGCACGCCGATCGCCGCCGGCAGGCCGTAGCCCATGGTGCCGAGGCCGCCCGAGGTCATCCAGCGGTTCGGCTCCTCGAACTTGAAGAACTGCGCCGCCCACATCTGGTGCTGGCCGACCTCGGTCGTCACGTAGACGTCCTTGTCGCGCGTCAGCGCATAGAGCCGCTCGATGGCGTACTGGGGCATGATGACGTCGCGGCGGCGCTGGTAGGCGAGGCTCTTCTTCGCCCGCCAGCCGTCGATCTCGCTCCACCAGCGCTCCTGCGCCTTGCGATCGGAGACGTGCGCCTCCGAGCGCCACAGGCGGACCATGTCCTCGAGCACGTGGGCGACATCGCCGACGATCGGCACGTCGACCTTCACCGTCTTGTTGATCGAGGACGGGTCGATGTCGATGTGGATCTTCTTCGAGTTCGGCGAGAAGGCGTCGAGGCGGCCGGTGATGCGGTCGTCGAAGCGCGCCCCGACGCAGATCATCACGTCGCAGTCGTGCATCGCGAGGTTGGCTTCGTAGGTGCCGTGCATGCCGAGCATGCCCAGCCACTGCCGGTCGGAGGCCGGGAAGGCGCCGAGACCCATCAGCGTCGAGGTGATCGGGAAGCCGGTCAGCCGGACGAGCTCGCGCAGGAGCTGGCTCGCCGCCGGACCGGAATTGATGACGCCACCGCCGGTGTAGAACACCGGCCGCTTGGCGTGGGCCATCAGCTCGACCGCCGCGTGGATGGCCGAGAGGTCGCCCTTCACCTTCGGACGATAGGTCTTGTGGACGACGTTCTTCGGGCCCGTGTAGATGCCGCGGGTGAACTGGATGTCCTTGGGGATGTCGACGACGACGGGGCCGGGGCGGCCGCTGGTGGCGACATAGAAGGCCTCGTGCAGGATGCGCGGCAGGTCCTCGATGCGCTTCACCAGCCAGTTGTGCTTGGTGCACGGACGGGTGATGCCGACGGTGTCGCACTCCTGGAAGGCGTCGTTGCCGATCAGGTGCGTCGCCACCTGGCCGGTGATGACGACCATCGGGATCGAATCCATCAGCGCGTCGGTGAGCGGCGTGACGATGTTGGTCGCGCCGGGACCCGAGGTGACCAGGCAGACGCCCGGCTTGCCGGTCGAGCGGGCATAGCCCTCGGCGGCATGGCCGGCGCCCTGCTCGTGGCGCACGAGGATGTGGCGGACCTTCTCCTGCTGGAAGATCTCGTCATAGATCGGCAGCACCGCGCCGCCCGGATAGCCGAACAGCGTGTCGACCCCGTGGTCGGCCAGCGCCTGGACGACCATCTCGGCTCCCGTCATCTCCCGCGTCATCGTCTTCACTCCGCCTCGGCTGTTCCCGCCGTCTCAAGCCCGCCTGTCGCGCGGGCAACAAAAAAGGCCCCCGAAGGAGCCTCGCGTGTGCGCACCACCGTAGACCCGGATGGTCATACCATCCCGGCGGCGCGCCTCCCGATTACGATAAGCTTCAGGCTCGTCATGGCTGTCTCGGTACCCGGTCTCTCGGTCTTCCCGCCCGGCGCGTCCGGCCTGAAGGCCTCTGCTATCCGTCGATTTCGCCGCAGACCGTAGACGCGGCCCTGCGGGCGGTCAAGGGGCGATTTCCGGATGTTGCGAAATAGTCGCCGCAGCTTCCGCAATGTTGCGCGGCTCGATCCGGCCCCAGTCGCCCATCCGGTTGCGAAACCAGGTTTCCTGACGTTTGGCGTATCGGCGGGTGTCGACGACGGCGCGCTGGATCGCTTGCTCGAGAGGCACCTCTCCGCGTGCCGCGGCCGCCAGCGGGGCGACGCCGATCGCCCGCATCGCCGGCAGCGTCGGGTCGAGGCCGAGCGCCGCGAAGGCCGCCGCCTCCTCGACGCCACCGGCCGACACCATCGCTTCGAACCGCTCGGCGATGCGGCCGTGCAGCCAGGCGCGGTCGGGGGCGATGACGATGCGCACGGCGGGGTCCGGCAGCAGCGGTGGCGGCGGCGGTTCCGCCTGCCATGCGGTGAGCGAGCGGCCGGTGGCCTCGAACACTTCCAGGGCCCGCATCAGTCGCTGCGGATCGCTGTCGCGCAGGCGCGCGGCGCTCGCCGGGTCGCGGGCGGCGAGGCGGGCGTGCAGGCCGACGGGGCCGAGGCAGGCCGCCTGCTGGCGGATCTTCTCGCGAACCGCGTCGGGGATCTCCGGCACCATGGCAAGGCCGCGCGTCAGCGCCTCGAAATAGAGCCCGGTGCCGCCGACGATGATCGCCGGACGGCCGGTCGCTTCGGCCTCCGCCAGCACCGGCGCGAGGTCGGCGAGCCAGCGGGCCACCGAATAGGCCTCTGCGCCGGTGACGTGGCCATAGAGGCGGTGCCCGGCGCGCGCCTCCTCCTCCGCCGGCGGGCGGGCGGTGAGGACCCTGAGCTCGCGGTAGACCTGCATGGCGTCGGCGTTGACGACGAAGCCGCCGGTGCGCTCGGCGACGGCGAGCGCCAGCGCCGACTTGCCGCTCGCCGTCGGCCCGGCTATCAGGATCGCCCGCGCGCGCCCCTCCCCGCGTATCCCCGCGCCCCGGATTTCCTGCATGACCCTCGTCGCCACCCTCGTCTCGAACCCGGCCGCGCCCGCCGTCGACGACGCCGCGCTCGCCGCCGTCCGCGCCGCCCTGCCGGCGCCTGGCGAAACGACGGTGCTCGCGCCCGGCGTCGCCGCGGACCTCGCCTTCACCGCCGACGGCGTTGCGGAGGCGGACGGACCGGCCGCCCGCGGTGCGATCCGCTCCATCGAGGACGCCGTCCGCGCCGCCCTCGGGGCTCGCCCGGTCGACGTCTTCGTGCAGCGGGCCGCGGGTCGCCGCAAGCGGCTTCTCGTCGCCGACATGGATTCGACCCTGATCGGCCAGGAGTGCATCGACGAGCTCGCCGCCGAACTGGGCCTCAAGCCGAAGATCGCGGCGATCACCGAGCGGGCGATGCGCGGCGAGATCGCCTTCGAGCCGGCGCTGCGCGAGCGCGTCGCGCTGCTCGCGGGACTGGACGCCGGCGTCGTCGAGACGGTCTGGCGCGAGCGCATCCGGGCGACGCCGGGGGCGGCGACGCTCGCGGCAACGATGCGGGCGAGCGGTGGCTATGCCGCGATCGTCTCCGGCGGTTTCACCGTCTTCACCGAGCGCGTCGCCGCGGCGCTGGGCTTCGACGAGCACAACGCCAACGAACTCGTCGTCGAGGCGGGGCGTCTCGCCGGCCGCGTCAGCGAGCCGATCCTCGGCCAGGACGCCAAGCGCGAGCGCCTGCACGCGCTCGCCGCGCGGTTCGGGCTGTCGCTGGCGGAGACGCTCGCCGTCGGCGACGGCGCCAACGATCTCGCGATGATCCGCGACGCCGGCCTAGGCGTCGCCTACCGCGCCAAGCCTGCCGTGGCGGCCGAGGCGGACGCGCGCGTCGATCACGGGGACCTGACGGCGCTGTTGTACTTCCAGGGGTACCGGGCGGCGGAGTTCGCGGCGGGCTGAGGCCGACAGCCGGCAGTCGACCGCTGCGCTTCATCCCTCCTCTGCCAGGGGGAGGGACAGGCGACCGCAGGTCGCCAGGGTGGGGCCAGTCAATCCGAATGCGACGCCGGAGAGGTCGAGCCCGCGATTCACGGGCCCCACCCTGACCGCTTCGCGGTCGGTCCCTCCCCCTGGCAGGGGAGGGACGATCAACCGCCGCCGCGTCTTCGCGACTGCCGCCGGCTCGCCTTACTTCCAGCTCGCCATCTTCGTCTCGAGGTTGGCGGCGACCTTCTCGAGGAAGCCGGTGGTCGACAGCCAGCTCTGGGTGTCGCCGACGAGGAGCGCCAGGTCCTTCGTCATGAAGCCCGCCTCGACGGTCTCGATGCAGACCTTCTCCAGCGTCTCGGCGAAGCGCTGCAGGTCGGCGTTGCCGTCGAGCTTGGCGCGATGCATCAGGCCGCGCGTCCAGGCGAAGATCGAGGCCATCGAGTTGGTCGAGGTCTCCTCGCCGCGCTGGTGCTGGCGATAGTGGCGCGTGACGGTGCCGTGGGCGGCCTCGGACTCGACCACCTTGCCGTCCGGCGTCATCAGCACCGAGGTCATCAGCCCGAGCGAGCCGAAGCCCTGGGCGACGATGTCGGACTGCACGTCACCGTCGTAGTTCTTGCAGGCCCAGACGTAGCCGCCCGACCACTTCAGCGCCGAGGCGACCATGTCGTCGATCAGCCGGTGCTCGTAGTGGATGCCGTGCTTGGCGAACTCGGTCTTGAACTCGGCGTCGTAGATCTCCTGGAAGATGTCCTTGAAGCGGCCGTCATAGACCTTCAGGATGGTGTTCTTTGTGGAGAGATAGACCGGATACTTGCGGATCAGGCCGTAATTGAACGAGGCGCGAGCGAAATCCTTGATGGATTCGTCGAGATTGTACATCGCCATGGCGACGCCGGCGCCCGGGAAGGTGTAGACGTCCTTCTCGATCTTGGTGCCGTCGTC
>CAZDCR010000077.1:0-10715 GCA_964503995.1 uncultured Segnochrobactrum sp. | reverse complement strand
TCTTCCTCGATCCCGGCCGCCCGAGTGTGCGGCCGCCCGTTCCGTCCGTTGCTCAGAGACTGCCCTGGTCCGTCTCCGGCTGAGGCGCCGCCGCCACCGGGCGGGACGGCTCCTTCACCGGGAAGAACGAGTAGGACAGCGTGATCTCCTTCACCGAATCGAGCTCCGGCTCGTCGGCGATCGCCGGGTCGACATAGAAGACGACCGGCATTTCCAGGCGCTCGCCCGGCTTCAGCCGCTGCTCGGTGAAGCAGAAGCAGGTGATCTTGGCGAAGTAGGCGCCCGTCGACATCGGCGTGACGTTGAAGGTCGACGTGCCCACCGTCTCCTCGTCGGAGAGGTTCTCCACCACGTAGGCGATCTCGGCGACCTCGCCAACGCGCAGGCTCACCTGGCGCTGCAGCGGCGTGAACGACCACGGCAGGCCGGAGCGCACGTTGGCGTCGAAGCGCACCGTCACCATCCGGTCGATCGGCGTCACTGCCGCCGATTCGACCCGCTGCGTCGTGCCGCCGTATCCGGTGACCTTGCAGAACAGGTCGTAGAGCGGAACCGACGCATAGGCTGCCCCGGCCATGACGCCAACGAACGTCAGGCAATAGGCCGCAACCCGCAGGTTCGCCCCACCCTTTCGCCGCTCCGCTTCACCCGTCGCCACGTCGGTCTCCCTCTCACATCGGCCGGTCGAGGATGCCCGGGCCGAGCTTCACGATGGTCACCACGTAGAACAGCACCACGAGGGCCGCCAGCACCAGGGCGATCGCGATGGACCGTGACCGCCGCCTGCGCCGCTGCTGCTCCGTCAGCCGGACGCCGTCCTTGTCATCCGCCATGATGTCGCTCATCCGCCGATCATCGCCGGCAGCGGCGCCACTCCGGCCGCCCGCTCGACGAGCAGCATCGCGAACATCGCGAACAGATAGAGGATCGAGTAGCCGAACAGCCGCCCGCATGCCTTGGCGAGCGCCGGCTGGTCGACGGCCCGCACGATCGCCACGGCGAACCAGACGAAGGCAAGCCCGAGCACGAGCGAGACGATCACATAGGGCACACCGGCGATGCCGCAGGCCGCCGGCAGCACGCCGGCCGGCACCAGCAGCGCCGAATAGAGGAGGATCTGCCAGCGCGTCGAGCGCTCGCCGGCGACGACCGGCAGCATCGGCACGCCGGCGCGGGCGTAGTCGCGCGTCTTCAGGACGGCGAGCGCCCAGAAGTGCGGCGGCGTCCACAGGAAGATCAGCAGGAACAGCGACAGCGGCGCGAGGTCGACCCGGCCCGTCACCGCGGCCCAGGCGATGACCGGCGGCAGCGCCCCGGCGGCACCGCCGATGACGATGTTCTGCGGCGTCGAGCGCTTCAGCCACATCGTGTAGACGACGGCATAGAAGAAGATCGTGAAGGCGAGCAGCGAGGCCGCCAGCCAGTCGACAAAGAGGCCGAGGATCAGCACCGAGCCGACCGACAGTACCAGCCCGAAGCCGAGCGCCTCGCCCGGCGTCACCCGACCGGCCGGAACCGGCCGCTTCGCCGTGCGCGACATCATCGCGTCGATGTCGGCGTCGTACCACATGTTGAGCGCGCCCGAGGCGCCGGCGCCGATGGCGATGCACATCAGCGCGGTGACGGCCAGCACAGGGTGCAGGTTGCCGGGTGCGAGCACGAGCCCGACCAGGGCCGTGAAGATCACGAGCGACATCACCCGCGGCTTCAGCAGCGCCCAGAAATCACCGACCGAGGCGTCGCCGACGCCGTCGCCCGTCTCGTAGCGCTCGTTGATCGAGCCGACGTCGCTCACGCTCGCAAGTCCTGTCCTGTCCGGCCCGTCCCCCCGGGCATTTCATTCGTCTCGTTCCAGAACCCGCGCCGGGCGCGGAGCCGCCTCTGGTGGCGGTCGAGAGTGCGGTGCGGGGGCCGGAGCGGGGATCGCGTCCCCGGGCTCCGGCCCCCGCGTCCGAGCGTCAGCGCCTCACTTGATGCGCGGCAGAACCTCGAACTGGTGGAACGGCGGCGGCGAGGACAGGGTCCACTCCAGCGTCGTCGCACCCGGTCCCCACGGATTGTCGCCGGCCACCCGCTTCTTCGCGAAGGCTTCGAAGACGCCGTAGAGGAAGATGAACACCGCGAAGGCCGAGAGGTAGGAGCCCATCGACGACACGTAGTTCCAGCCGGCATAGGCATCCGGATAGTCGACGTAGCGGCGCGGCATCCCGGCGAGGCCGAGGAAGTGCTGCGGGAAGAAGACGAGGTTCACGGCGACGAAGGTGACCCAGAAGTGCACCTTGCCGATCGTCTCGTTGTACATGTAGCCGCTCATCTTCGGGAACCAGTAGTACCAGGCACCGAAGATCGCGAAGACCGCGCCGAGCGACAGCACGTAGTGGAAGTGGGCGACGACGTAATAGGTGTCGTGCAGCGCCCGGTCGAGACCGGCGTTGGAGAGCTGCACGCCGGTGACGCCGCCGACGGTGAACAGGAAGATGAAGCCCACCGCCCACAGCATCGGCGTGCGGAAGTCGATCGAGCCGCCCCACATCGTGGCGATCCACGAGAAGATCTTCACGCCCGTCGGCACCGCGATCACCATCGTGGCGAACACGAAGTAGGCCTGGGTGTCGGCCGACAGGCCGACCGTGAACATGTGGTGGGCCCAGACGATGAAGCCGACGACGCCGATCGCCACCATGGCGTAGGCCATGCCGATGTAGCCGAACACGGGCTTGCGGGCGAAGGTCGAGATGATGTGGCTGACGATGCCGAAGCCCGGCAGGATCAGGATGTACACCTCGGGGTGGCCGAAGAACCAGAACAGGTGCTGGAACAGGATCGGGTCACCACCGCCCGACGGCTCGAAGAAGGTCGTGCCGAAGTTGCGGTCGGTGAGCAGCATCGTGATGGCGCCGGCGAGCACCGGCAGCGACAAGAGCAGCAGGAACGCCGTCACCAGCACCGACCACGGGAACAGCGGCATCTTGTGCAGCGTCATGCCCGGGGCGCGCATGTTCAGGATGGTGGTGATGAAGTTGATGGCGCCGAGGATCGACGACGCGCCGGCGAGATGCAGCGCCAGGATGGCGAAGTCCATCGCCGGTCCGGGCGTGCCGAGCGAGCCCGACAGCGGCGGATAGATCGTCCAGCCGCCTCCGACGCCGTGCGAACCCGGGCCGCCCTCGACGAACATCGACAGCACCAGGAGCAGGAAGGCCGGCGGCAGCAGCCAGAACGAGATGTTGTTCATGCGCGGGAACGCCATGTCCGGCGCACCGATCATGATCGGCACGAACCAGTTGGCGTAGCCGCCGATCAGCGCCGGCATGACCATGAAGAAAATCATGATGAGGCCGTGCGCCGTCGTGAACATGTTGAATGTCCACGGGTTGGTGAAGATCTGCATCCCGGGCTCCTGGAGCTCCATGCGGATGCCGATCGACAGGAAGCCACCGACGATCCCCGCCATGATGGCGAAGATCAGGTACATCGTGCCGATGTCCTTGTGGTTCGTCGAATAGACGTAGCGCTTCCATCCGGTCGGGTGGCCGTGTGCCCCCGCGTGCGCCGCGCTGCTCGCCATGTCTTCAGGCTCCCTGTTGCCTTCCGGCCGCCGCGCCATAGCGGGTCCGACCGTCCGTCCGTCTCGCCCGGCATCGCCGGATCTCTGTCTCGAACGCGCTCAGGTCCCGGGTCCATCCGGCGCCGACCGTGTCGGCCCCGGATGCGCCCGCGCCGGCGCTCACTGGGTAGCGGCGACCGTCTCGGTGGCCGCGGTGCCGTTCTGCATCTCCGCCAGGAGGGCATTCGCCGCACCGATGTCCGTCTTCGCCGCCTCGGCCCAGGCCTCGAACTGCTCTTCCGGCACGGCGCGGATGGCGATCGGCATGAAGGCGTGGTTGGTGCCGCAAAGCTCCGAGCACTGGCCGTAGTAGACGCCCGGCGCGTCGGCGCGGAACCACGTCTCGTTCAGGCGACCCGGCACGGCGTCGATCTTGATGCCGAAGGCCGGCATCGCGAAGGAGTGCAGCACGTCGCCGGCCGTCACCTGGACGCGGACGATCTTGCCGACCGGCACGACGACGTCGTTGTCGACGGCCAGCAGGCGCGGCACCTGCTGTTCGGTCAGCCCCTTTTCCTGCATCAGCTGCTGCCGTCCGGCGTCGTCGAGCATGTAGCTGTCGAAGGAGATGCCGGCGTACTTCTCGTCCGGATACTCGTAGCCCCAGTACCACTGGTAGCCGGTGACCTTCAGCGTCAGGTCCGATTCCGGGATGTCGAGCTGCTTGTAGAGCAGCCGGAACGACGGGATCGCGATGATCACCAGGATGAGGATCGGCGCCACCGTCCACACCACCTCGATGGCGGTGTTGTGCGAGGTGCGCGAGGGGGTGGGGTTCGCCTTCGAATTGAAGCGGAAGACGCAGTAGAGCAGCAGCGCCAGCACGAACAGCGTGATCACCGTGACGATGATCAGCGTGAAGCTCTCGAACCAGCGGATCGAGGCCATCACCTCGGTCGCCGCCGGCTGCAGGCCCATCTGCCAGGGCTCCGGCTGCGCCGCCAGCGCCGCGCCGCCGAGCCCGCAGGCGGCGGCTGCGCCGAGCGCCAGGCGGGAGAGCGTCGCGCCCAGGGTCGCGCCGAGAGTGGTCGCGCCGAGAGACGTCGCGTCCGTGGTCGTCGCGCCGGGGTACGTCAGGCGAGGGGTCGTCACCGGTGGCTCTCCTCGAACTCGATGGTCGGAACGCACCCGCATCCGCACCATGTCGGGGTGCGGGCTCGTTCCCGTGTTTCTCCACGATGCCCATCCCGGGGATGGGCGCTGGCCGAACCATCGGGACGAACCGGCCGCTGCCCTGCAGCGCCGGCCCGGTCGTTCCCGCCGGGCTCCCGTCCGTTGGGCAAAATGTCCACTGGCCGGCCAAGGCCTGTTATGGCGCAGGACCGGCGATGAAGAAAGCGGCACCGCGCCGCAGGCCCTCCCCTCGCCGCAATCGTGCCAGCCACGCGCCATTCTCGCGCCATCAGACCGCTCCGTTAGCGGGCGAGCCATCGGCGCCCCGGCCTTTCATCCGCCGCGACGATCGGGCAGTGTGCGGCCGAATCGCCCGCGCGCCGCATTCCGTCGTCCGCACGCGGTCTCTCCCGACGGTCCGCTGACCGTCGTCGCAGTGGAGGTGCCTTCCTTGCCACGCCGTTTCTCCCGCGCGGCAGCGTCCGTGCTCGCAGTCCTCGCGGCCGCGACCGTCCCCTCCGCCGCCTTCGCCCAGGGCGAGGTCAAGGGCGTGCACGGCGACTGGCAGATCCGCTGCGATACCCTGCCCGGTGCCCAGGAGGAGCAGTGCGCCCTCCTCCAGAACGTCACCGCCGCTGACCGCGAGAATGTCGGCCTCACCGTCATCGTCCTGAAGACGGCCGACCAGAGCGCCCGCATCCTGCGCGTGCTCGCCCCGCTCGGCGTGCTTCTTCCCTCCGGCCTCGGCCTGCGCGTGCTGGAAGACGTCGATGCCACCATGACGGTGGCCATCGACCGCAGCGGCGACGAGGCGGTGGCGCGCGGCGCCATTCCCCAGGGCCTCGCCCTGCAGCCGGGCGACATCGTCGGCACCGCCGACCCGCAGCGCGTCCTCGAGGTGATGAGCGTGCGCGACGGCAACGCGATCCTCCGCTGGACCGGCGACGACGCCACCTCGATCAAGGTCGACACCCTCGACCACAATGTCGGCCGCGCCGGATTCGTGCGCTGCCTGCCGAACGGCTGCATCGCCGAGGTCGTTCTCGAGGAAGACCTGATCGGCCGGCTGCGTGGCGGCTCCACCGCCACCTTCATCATCTTCCAGACGCCGGAAGAGGGCATCGGCATCCCGATCTCGCTCACCGGCTTCGGCGAAGGCTTCGACGCGCTGCCCTGAGCGGCGGCGCCCGCACGACCGAGTTTCGAATCGGGAGAGGCAGGCCATGGCGAAGATCGCGGACAAGGCGGCGCTGCGGCGCCTCTACGACGAGCCGGTACGCGAGGTGCTCGTCAAGGAACTGCCCTTCCTCGACGTCCACTGCCGCGCCCTGCTGGCGGAGAGCCGCTTCTACGTCATCGCCACGCAAGGGGCCGACGGCCTCGGCGACGTCACGCCCCGCGGCGACCGCACCGGCCAGATCCAGGTCCTCGACGACCGCACGATCGCGCTCCCCGACTGGCCCGGCAACAACCGCCTCGATACGCTGACGAACATCCTCGACAACCCCGCCGTCGGGCTGCTCTTCGTCGTCCCCGGCCTCTCCGAGACGCTGCGCGTCAACGGCACGGCCGAGCTTCGCGACGATGCCGAGCTCAAGGCGCTGTTCGAGACCAACGGCCGCCTGCCGCTCTCCGTCGTCGTCATCACCGTCCGCCAGGCCTACATCCAGTGCGGCAAGGCCTTCCTGCGCTCGCAGCTGTGGAAGCCCGAGACCTGGGTCGACCGCTCGGTGCTGCCGCCGATGGGCGTCATCTTCCGCGACCACTGCCAGCTCGGCGAGGTGCTGAGCGAACAGGCCATCGCCGACGACTACAAGGCGACGCTGTACTAGCCTCTCCCGAACCAGCCGGCGGGCCGGCGCCCGAATCGGTCGGGCGCGCGTGTCGCGGCGGAGGTCGGCCATGAGCGATGCGGCATCCCGATCCGGTGCGGACGGTGTCTCGCCCGCCGCCGACACCGCGCTACAACAGTTCGGCGACGTACATGAATACGCCGTCGCCCTCGAGGCCCTCGACGGCCTGCGCGAGATGCAGCAACTGAAGACGCTCGCCCGCACCGGCATCGGCCCGGGCCAGTCGGTCCTCGACGTCGGCTGCGGCTTCGGGCTGGAGACCCATCGCCTCGCCGCCCTCGTCGCCCCCGGCGGCCGCGCCGTCGGCCTCGACCACAGCCCCGCCTTCATCGCCGAGGCGCGCCGGCGGGCGAGCGCCGCCGGCATCGACGCCAGCTTCGAGGCCGGCGACGCCCAGGCCCTGCCCTTCCCCGACGCGGCCTTCGACACCAGCCGCGCCGAGCGCGTGCTGACCTACCTCGCCGATCCCGACAAGGCGCTCGGCGAACTTCGCCGCGTCACCCGCCGGGGCGGCACCGTCGCCCTGCTCGAGCCCGATTTCGACAGCAACGCCATCAATCTCTCCGACCGCCTGCTGACGCGGCGCGTGCTCGCCCACGCGTGCGACAGCGGCGTCGTCAACGGCTGGCTGGTGCGTGACCTCGCCCGCATGCTCCGCCGCGCCGGCTTCCGCGACGTCCACATCGACACCCGCATCGTGCTGTTCACGGCCGACCTCGCCTACGGCTACTTCAGCCAGATGGGCCGCGCCGCCCGCGACGCCGGCGTCATCACCGCCGAGGAGGCAGCGAAGTGGCAGGGCGAGCTCGAGGCGCACTACCGCGCCGAGCACCTGTTCGCGACGATCGGCTACTACCTCTTCCGCGCCACGGCGGCCTGAGGCGAGAGACGCGGCCTTCGGATCAACGCCCCCCTTTCCATGCAAGGCCGCATGTCTCTGCCCGCGTTTTCGCAAGACTGCGTGTTTTGCTTGGGTAACCCCCGGAATTCCGCTACAACGTCGCGACAGAAAAGGGGCCGGCGGCCCGGGAAGGCTGATCCAGATCGGCCGCCTCGCGCCGTGAAAACCCGATCGGCACCAGCGGGACCCAGGGTCCGCGGGCCGGGAATCGGGCGGGAGGGGCAAAAATGACACAGGTTCCGGGCGGCGAGAGCCTCGTCTTCACGGCCTTCGAGCAGAGCCTCATCGACGCGCTGCTGCCGGACCCCGCCGACATCACCCTCTTCAGCCTCGATCCGCTGAACCCGCCGGCCTACGACTGGGCGGCCTACAATTACGGGGTCTTCGCCTCCAAGTTCACCGGCACCTTCACCATGTCCGGCGAGCTCTCCGGCCTGACCCTCAACCAGTCCGGCGGCGGCGGCACGGTCGTCGGCAACTGGCGCGACAACCTGATCGTCGGCAACGGCTCGGCCAACAAGATCTCCGGCGATGCCGGCAACGACGTCATCTTCGGCCTCTCCGGCAGCGACAACCTCTCCGGCGATGTCGGCCACGATTCGCTGTTCGGCGGCGGTGGCACCGACAAGATCTCGGGCGGCCACGGCAACGACCATCTCGACGGCGGCCTCGACAACGACAAGCTCGACGGCGGCACCGGCGAGGACACCCTCCTCGGCGCCACCGGCAACGACGAGCTCGTCGGCGGCTACGGCAAGGACAGCCTCGACGGCGGCGAGGGCCACGACCGCATCTACGGCGACCTCGTCGGCGACGCGGCCGGCGGCGACGACGACGTCATCGACGCCGGCGACGGCAACGACAAGGTCTTCGCCGGCGGCGGCCGCGACGTCGTGCTGGGCGGGGCCGGCAGCGACAAGCTCTACGGCGAGTATGGCGACGATTCCCTGTCGGGCGGCGACGGCAACGATCTGCTCGACGGCGGCTTCGGCCGTGACACCCTCGACGGGGGCGCCGGCAGCGACAAGCTCTACGGCGGCAGCGACGACGATACCCTCGCCGGCGGCCTCGGCAACGACATCCTCGATGGTGGCGACGGGCGGGACAGCCTCGACGGCGGCGCCGGCAACGACAAGCTCACCGGCGGCGACGGCCGCGACAGCCTCGTCGGGGGCGACGGCAACGACAAGCTCGACGGCGGCGGCGATGCCGACGTCCTCGATGCCGGTGCCGGCAACGACAAGCTCGACGGCGGCGACGGCGCCGACAGCCTCTCCGGCGGCGACGGCAACGACCGGATCGACGCCGGCGCCGGCAACGACGCCATCGAGGCCGGCGACGGCAACAACAGCGTCGTCGGCGGAAGCGGCAACGACACGATCACCGCCGGCTCCGGCAGCGACAAGATCTGGGGCGACGACGAGACCGAAGCGAACGGCGACGGCCGGGACCAGATCTCCGCCGGTGGCGGCAACGACATCGCCTTCGGCGGCG
This sequence comes from uncultured Segnochrobactrum sp., assembly GCA_964503995.1. GTDB lineage: Bacteria > Pseudomonadota > Alphaproteobacteria > Rhizobiales > Segnochrobactraceae > CAMDHY01. The sequence goes on along the minus strand of CAZDCR010000077.1, from coordinate 1,747 downwards.
GCGGCGCTGACGCGATCGACCTCGGCGACGGCAACGACAAGGGCTTTGGCGGCAGCGGCAACGACAAGATCTTCGCCATGGCCGGCAACGACAAGCTGTTCGGCGACGAGGGCAACGACACCCTCGATGGCGGCGCGGGCAACGACCGCCTCGAGGGCGGCGCCGGCCGCGACCTGCTGACCGGCGGCGACGGCGCCGACCGCTTCGTCTTCGCCGACGGCGGCAGCACCGACACCATCACCGACTTCGACACGACGTCGGACCGCATCGACTTCACGGATGCGAGCGCCGGCTCCCTGTCGGACCTCAAGCTCACCAACGGCCCCGACGGCGTGCTGATCACCGTGAAGGACACCGGCACCGCCGTCCTCGTCGAAGGCTACAAGGTCACCGACGTCACCAAGGACTGGTTCGACTTCTAGGGCTGAGGCAACTAGGCCGGCGCCGACCGCCGCGCCGCCTCTTCCCTTCTCCCGCACGAGCGGGAGAAGGTGCCCCCGAAGGGGGCGGATGAGGGCGGCGCGCACAGCGCGCCGAAGACCCACACACCACCGTCGAGACACCCCCCGCGCGGCTCACGCCGCGCGCCCTCATCCGCGTGCCGGCACCTTCTCCCCGCCGTCGGCCGGGAGAAGACAGTCCCCTTTCAACCGCACTTCCCCCCGCCCCGCGGCGCCGCCGCAAGTTGTCAGGCAGCTTCCCGATTTCCCTTCGGCGCGGGACCGTCTTCGGCTAGTCTCCCCTCACTCGCTCGAGGAAGACGCCTGTCTGGGGGGCGGGCCTCCGGCACCACAACAAATCCGCCTCGTTCCGCGCGGCCGAAGCCGGCCGCCATGCCGGAGGCCGTCATGCCGTCTTTCCCCGCCGCCCACCCGCGCGCCGGTGCGCTCCGGCGTTCCCGGACACGCGCGCTCCTCTTCGCTGCGGCCCTCGGAGCGGCCCTCCTCTCGCCCTCCCCGCCGCCGCACGCCGCCGAGACCCGCGCGAAGACGACGCTGACCGTCATCAAGCGCGTCGACGCGACGGGCGACCGCGGCCGCTTCAACCTGCGCATCGACGGCCGCGTCCGCGCCCGCGCCGTCGGCGACGGCGGCACCACCGGCGCAGTCCCGCTCGATCCCGGCGTGCACACCGTCAGCGAAACGGCCGCCCCCGGCACCCGCCTCTCCGACTACACCCGCACCTTCCGGGGCGCGTGTAATGCGAAGGGCGAAGTCATCCTGAAGCGCGGGGACGCCAAGACCTGCATCATCGTCAACACGCCGAAGCCGACCGGCCGGACGTCGCTGAAGGTCACCAAGGTGGTCGTGCCGAGCGGGGCGAAGGGCATCTTCAACCTGACCATCAACGGCACCGTGTGGGCCGCGAACGTCGGCCACGGCGGCACCACCGGGCTCGTCGTGCTGCCGCCTGGCCCCCACCAGGTCGGCGAGACGGCCGGCGCCGCCACGTCGCTCGGCGAGTTCGTGCCGAGCTATTCCGGCGACTGCAACGCCTCCGGTGCCGTCACGCTCGTCGCCGGCCAGGCCTCCGCCTGCACCATCACCAACACGCGGATGCTGTGGACCGCCAAGGCCCTGATGCCGACGCCGCGGCTCTATTTCGGCATCGGCGCGATCGGCAACCACATCTACGTCGTCGGCGGCGCCAACTCCGGCCTCGGCCGCTACGCCACCCTCGAGCGCTACACGCCCTCGACCGATACCTGGGTGACGAAGACGCCGATGTCGCTGCCGCGCGACGGCCT
>CAZDCR010000076.1:0-11098 GCA_964503995.1 uncultured Segnochrobactrum sp. | reverse complement strand
TCGTCGGCCCGCCCGGCGTCGGCAAGACCTCGCTCGGCAAGTCGATCGCCAAGGCGACCGGCCGCGAGTTCGTGCGCATGTCGCTCGGCGGCGTGCGGGACGAGGCGGAGATCCGGGGCCACCGGCGCACCTACATCGGCTCGATGCCCGGCAAGGTCATCCAGTCGATGCGCAAGGCGAAGAAGAACAACCCGTTGTTCCTCCTCGACGAGATCGACAAGATGGGCATGGACTTCCGCGGCGATCCGTCTTCGGCGCTGCTCGAGGTGCTCGATCCCGAGCAGAACGGCTCGTTCATGGATCACTACCTGGAGGTCGAGTACGACCTCTCGGACGTGATGTTCGTGACGACGGCGAACACGCTCAACATCCCGGCTCCGCTGATGGATCGGATGGAGATCATCCGGATCGCCGGCTACACCGAGGACGAGAAGGTCGAGATCGCCCGCCGCCACCTGCTGCCGAAGGTCGAGCGTGACCATGGGCTCGCGCCCAAGGAGTTCGCGGTCGACGAGAAGGCGCTGCGCACCGTCATCCGCCGCTATACGCGGGAGGCGGGCGTCCGCAATCTCGAGCGCGAGCTCGCCACACTCGCCCGCAAGGCGGTGCGTGAGCTCGTGCAGGCCAAGGGCAAGAAGAAGACGGTGAAGGTGACCGAGAAGACGCTCGAGACGTTCCTCGGCGTGCCCCGCTATCGCTATGGCGAGGTGGAGCTCGAGGATCAGGTCGGCGTCGTCACCGGTCTCGCCTGGACCGAGGTCGGCGGCGAACTGCTGACGATCGAGGGCCTGATGATGCCCGGCAAGGGCAAGATGACGGTGACGGGCAACCTGCGCGACGTGATGAAGGAGTCGATCTCCGCGGCCGCATCCTATGTGCGCTCGCGGGCCATCGACTTCGGCATCGAGCCGCCGCTGTTCGACCGGCGCGACATCCACGTGCACGTTCCGGAGGGGGCGACCCCGAAGGACGGCCCGTCCGCCGGCATCGCGATGGCGACGGCTGTCGTCTCGGTGATGACGGGGATCCCCGTCCGGCGCGACCTCGCCATGACCGGCGAGATCACGCTCCGGGGCCGCGTCCTGCCGATCGGTGGCCTGAAGGAGAAGCTGTTGGCGGCTCTGCGCGGCGGTATCAAAACCGTGCTGATCCCCGAGGAGAACGCCAAGGACCTCGCGGACATCCCCGACAACGTCAAGAGCGGCATGGAGATCGTGCCGGTCGCGCGGATGGACGACGTCCTGAAGCGGGCGCTGGTGCGGATGCCGGAGGCGATCTCGTGGACCGAGGCGGACGCCGAAGCCGCTCGCGCCAAGCGGGTGGAAGAGGACGTCGCGGCGATCACCGCCCACTAAGGCGGCCGAACGCCCGAAAAACCCGAAAAAACCTAGGAAACGCCCCGATTCCGGGGCGTTTCCGGCTTGCCTTTACCGACGATTCCGCTCACCAAGAGGGCGATGGCGACGGGACCTGCGTGTCCCGGGCCCCGATCGGAAGAAGGGACACCAGATGGAAAAGAAGGCGGCAAAGGCTGCGAAGCCCGCGAAAGCCAGCAAGGCGGCTGTCGAGCGCGTCGGCAAGGGCGAGCTCGTGACGCTCGTCTCCGAGAAGACCGGCCTGACCAAGGCGGACACCGCCAAGGCCGTCGACTCCACCTTCGACGCGATCACCGCGATGATGGCGCAGGGCAAGGAAGTCCGCATCGTCGGTTTCGGCTCGTTCGTCGTGAACTCGCGTGCCGCTTCCGAGGGCCGTGATCCGCGCACCGGCGAGACGATCAAGATCCCGGCCGCCAAGGTGCCGAAGTTCCGCTCCGGCAAGCCGCTGAAGGACTCGGTCAACATCTGACCGACGTCCGCCGCCCACTCGCGGGTGGCGAATTGAGAATTGCGTGGGCTCCGTCTCGAGACATCGAGCGGAGCCTTCGCTTTTTCGGGGTGCCTCGCCGGCGACGGTTGTCGTCCGTCCTGGCACCGATCTCCGACGGAGCGGCGCTCAGGTGATGGCCGCCGCGATGAGCTCTCGCGCGTAGTCCGTCCGCGGCGCCTCGAAGATCTCCTCGGTCGGACCCGCTTCGACGACACGTCCGCGCTGCATGACCATGACGCGGTCGGCGATGGCGCGCACCACGGCGAGGTCGTGGCTGATGAACAAATAGGAGAGGTCGTGCTGCTGCTGCAGGCGTCGCAGCAGCTCGACGATCTGCTTCTGCACCGAGCGATCCAGCGCCGAGGTCGGCTCGTCGAGGACGACGATGTTCGGCCGCAGGATCATCGCGCGGGCGATGGCGATGCGCTGGCGCTGGCCGCCGGAGAACTCGTGCGGATAGCGGCCGCGCGTCGCGGGATCGATCTGCACGTCCTCGAGCACCGTGACGGTGAGGCGGTCGCGCTCGGCGGCGGAGAGCTCCGGCGCATGCACGCGCAGGCCCTCGCCGACGATGTCGGCCACCGTCATGCGTGGCGACAGCGACCCGAACGGATCCTGGAAGACGAGCTGGACGCGGCGCCGGAGCGCCCTGAGCGCGGCGGGATCGAGGGCGGCGAGGCGCTGGCCGAGGATGGTGACGTCGCCCGCGCACGGCACGAGGCGCAGCAGCGCCCGGCCGAGCGTCGACTTGCCCGAGCCCGATTCGCCGACGATGCCGATGGTCTCGCCGCGGCTGAGGCTGAGGTTCACGCCCTCGACGGCGCGGATGACGAGGGGTGCGCCGCGCAGCAGGCCGCCACCCAGCTTGAACTCGACGGCGACGTCCCTCGCCCGCAGCACCTCCGGCGCACCGGGCGGGGGCGGGGCCTTGCGGCCGCGCGGCTCGGCATCGACCAGCATGCGCGTGTAGGGGTGCTGCGGCCGCTCGAAGACGTCGGCGGTCGGGCCGGTCTCGACCACCTCGCCGTGGCGCATGACGACGACGCGGCCGGCGATGCGGCGGATGAGGCCGAGATCGTGGGAGATGAAGACGATCGCCATGCCGAAGCGGGCCTGCAGGTCCTGCAGGAGGTCGATGATCTGCGCCTGCACGGTGACGTCGAGGGCCGTCGTCGGCTCGTCGGCGATGAGGACGTCTGGCTCGTTGGCGATCGCCATGGCGATCATCACGCGCTGGCGCTGGCCGCCCGAGAGCTCGTGCGGATAGGCGGCGACACGGCGCTCGGGCTCGGGGATGCCGACGAGGCGGAGGAGCTCGACGGCGTGGGCGCGGGCGGCGCTCCATGTCATCTTGCGATGGCGCACCAGCGGCTCGGCGATCTGGCTGCCGACCCGGTAGAGCGGGTCGAGCGAGGTCATCGGCTCCTGGAAGATCATGCCGATGCGGGCGCCGCGGATGTCGTTCAGCGCGCGGGACGGCAGGCCGAGAATGTCGCGGCCGCGGTAGCGGACGGCGCCGGTAGCGCGGCCGTTGCGGGCGAGCAGGCCCATCGCCGCCATCATTGCCTGGCTCTTGCCGGAGCCCGATTCGCCGACGACGCCCACCGTCTCGCCGGCGGCGGCCGTCATCGACAGGCCGCGGACCGCCTCGACAACGCCCTGCGGCGTGGCGAAGCTGACGCGGAGGTCGTCGATCTCTAGGACCGGGTCGGTGATCGGTGGGGGTGTGGCGTCCGCCATCCTCAGCGGTCCCGCGGATCGAGGGCGTCGCGCAGGCCGTCGCCGAGAAAATTCAGCGCGAACAGCGTCGTCGTCAGGAAGATCGAGGGGAAGATCAAAAGCCAGTTGGCCGAGGGGATGTTCTTCGCCCCTTGCGCGATCAGCACGCCCCAGCTCGACAAGGGCTCCTGAACGCCGAGGCCGAGATAGGAGAGGAAGCTCTCGAGGATGATCACCTGCGGCACCAGCAGCGTCATGTAGACGGCGACGGGGCCCAGCGTGTTCGGGATGACGTGGCGCCAGAGGATGCCGAAGGGCGAGACGCCGAGGGCCTGGGCGGCTTGTACATATTCCTGGCGGCGGATGGCCAGCGCCTGGCCGCGGACGATGCGGGCCATGTCGAGCCACAGCACGGCGCCGACGGCGAGGAACATCAGCATGAAGTTCCGCCCGAGGAACACCACCAGCATGATGACGAGGAAGATGAAGGGCAGCGAGTAGAGCACGTCGACGAAGCGCATCATCGCCTCGTCGACCCGGCCGCCAAAGAAGCCCGCAGCGGCGCCGTAGAGGACGCCGATGGTCACCGCCACGAGGCCGGCGAGCAGGCCGATGGCGAGCGAGACGCGGCCGGCGACCAGGGTGCGGGTGAGGAGGTCGCGGCCGGTGTTGTCGGTGCCGAACAGGAAGCGCTGGCGCTCGAGGTCGGCTGTCAGCGTCATTGAAAGGCCGTCGGGGGCGGTGGAGATCACCTGCGCCGCCTCGAAGCTCGAGGAACGGTCGAGATAGCGGCCGATGCGTGGGTCGATCGGGCGCGTCGAGGTCACCGTCACCTCGATGCGGCCGCCGTGCTGCTGCCAGGCCGTCGGCTCGACGCGCGCCCGCCGCAGCGCCTCGGAAAGCGCCCCGTCGATCTCCTCGGGGAAGGGGTGGGCGGAGAGGCTCGGCGGCGTGCGGACATAGTCGGGATAGATCGTCGTGAAGGCGTGGCCGGTGAACAGCGGGCCGAACACGCAGGCGAGCGCCATCAGCACGAGATAGACGGCGCTGACGACGGCGGCACGGTTCGCCTTCAGGCGCCGCCAGGCGTCGGCCCAGAGCGAGCGGCCGGCCTCGGCGGGAGGAGCCAGGGGCGCCGCCTCAGTCATGGCGCACGCGCGGGTCGATGACGGCGTAGAGGAGGTCGACGGCGAGGTTGAAGACGATGACGAAGACCGCGACGACGACGACGGTGCCCATCACCAGCGTGTAGTCGCGGTTGAGCGCCGCATCGACGAAGTAGCGGCCGACGCCGGGGATGGCGAAGACGGTCTCGACGACGACGGAGCCGGTCAGCAGCGCCGCCGCCGCCGGTCCGGCGTAGGAGACGATCGGCAGCAGCGCGCCGCGGACCGCATGCCTCACCACCACCGTCGCCTCCGACAGGCCGAGCGCGCGGGCGGTGCGGACGTGGTGGGAGGTGAGGGCTTCGATCATCGATGCCCGCATCAGCCGGGCGACGATGGCGATCTGCGGCAGCGCCAGCACTACCACCGGGCCGATCTTGTTGACGAGCGCGCCGCCGCCCCAGCCGGCGACCGGCACCCAGGCGAGGCTCAGCGCGAAGACGAGCTGGTAGAGCGGCGCCACCACGAAGGTCGGGATGGTGCTGCCGGCGGTGGCGAGCGCGGTGACGGCGTAGTCGGTCGGCCGGTTCTGCCGGAGGGCCGCAACGATGCCGAGCAGCGTGCCGACGAGAAGGGCGAGGGTCAGCGCCGAGGCGCCGAGCTCGATCGAGACGGGAAGGCCGACGCGGAAGAGATCGGCGACCGTGAAGTCCGGCAGGTTGTAGCTCGGCCCGAAATCGCCCCGCGCGAGGTTGCCGAGATAGTCGAGGTACTGCCGCCACAGGGGCTCGTCGAGACGGTAGAGGCGGTCGAGGTTCTCCTTCACCGTCGGGTTGAGGCCGCGCTCCTGGCTGAACGGGCCGCCCGGGGCGAGGCGCATCAGGAAGAACGAGATCGTGACGATCACGAACAGGGTCGGCACGGCGGTCAGGAGCCGTCGGAGGGCGTAGGAGATCACCGGGCGGTCGCCTCGCGGGGGATGGCGGCGGCCGGGCAGACCGGCCGCCGTCGTCCGCTGCCTAGTTCTTCGAGACGTAGCGGGAGGGGTGGACGTCCATGACGTTCTCCTGCCACCCGCCGAGCTTCGGCGAGACGACATTGTGGTAGCTGTAATAGAGCAGCGGCATGTTCGCGAGATCGTCGACCAGGATCTTCTCGGCCGCGGCGAGCTTCTCGAAGCGGAGCGCCGGATCGCCACCGGCGGCGGCGGCCGCATCCATCGCCGCCTCGAAGGCGGGGCTGTCATAGTTCGAGTAGTTGTTGCCGCTCGCCTTGCGCGAGATGCCGAGGAAGGATTCCGGGTCCTTGTAGTCGGCGATCCAGCCGGCGCGGGCGCAGTCGAAGTCGCCCTTCTGCTCGAGCAGGCCGTAGTGGGTCTTGGTGTCGGTGTTGACCATCGTCACCTCGATGCCGAGCGGCTTCAGCTGCTCCTGGATGGCGACGGCGGTGTTACGGTGGTTCTCCGAGGTGTTGAAGCGGATCTCGAGCTTCAGCGGGTTCTGCGGCCCGTAGCCGAGCTCGGTCAGGATCGCCTCGGCCTCGTCCTCTCGGTCGAGCTGGGGCATGTCGGCATAATCGGCGGTGGCGGGCGTATAGCCCTCGATGCCGGGCGGCACCATCGAATAGGCCGGGATCATGCTGTTGCCCCAGACCTTCTCGGCGAGGAAGTCGCGGTCGATCGCCATCGACACGGCGCGGCGGAGCCTGGCGTTCTCCCACGGCTCCTTGTCGAGCTTCACGGCGTAATAGTAGGTGCCGAGATAGGGTCCGATCTTGATCTGGTCGCCGAACTTCGCCTTGAGGTCGGCGAGTTGCTCGGTCGGCAGGTCGTCGTTGGAATCGAGCTCGCCCGCCTCGAAGCGCTTGATGGCGGTAGAGCGGTCCTCGGTCGGAATGTAGTTGACGACGTCGAGCGCCACGGTGTCGGCGGCGTGGAACCTCGGGTTCTTCGTCAGCTTGATGTGGTCGTTTGGCACGAACTCGGTGAGCGTGAAGGCGCCGTTCGAGACGAGATTGCCGGGCTTGATCCACTCGGCCCCGAGGCTGTCGAGCGACGCCTTGTGGACCGGATAGGCCGCCTGGTGGGTGAGCATCTCGAGGAAGTACGGGGTCGGCGCCTTCAGGGTGATCTCGAGGGTCTTGTCGTCGACGGCGCGGACGCCGAGGTCCTCCGGCTTGCCCGTACCGCTGTTCACCTCCTCGGCGCCCTTCACCACGTAGAACATCGAGGCGTATTCGGCGCCGGTGGCCGGGTCCTGCAGGCGGCGGAGCGAGTAGACGAAGTCCTCGGCCGTCACCGGGTCGCCGTTCGACCAGACGGCGTCGTCGCGGATCTTGAAGGTGTAGACGGTGCCGTCGTCCGACACCGTCCAGCTCTCGGCGGCGCCGGGGACGAGGTCGGAGGTGCCGTCCTGCATGACGAGCCCCTCGAAGAGATCGCGCAGGATGTGGGCCTCGTAGACCGTCGACGTCTTGTGGGGATCGAGCGATTCCGGGTCGGCCGAGTTGCCGCGGTTGTAGGTGCCGGCGGCCAGCGCGGGGCCGGCGGCGAGCGCCAGCGCCAGCAACGCCGGCAGCAACGGGCGAAACAAGGATTTCGTCATGGCGAACCCTCCACGTACAGAACCCGCCTTGCGGGCCAATGGCGAGCCTAGGCCGGGCAGCAGGCTTTGATAAGGACGAAGCTGCCCGGCCGGTGGCCTGGCTCGCCTTTGCCCCGTGGGCAGCCTCGCGCAAGGCGAAGGCTCCACTTGAGCGTGCTGCGGACCAGCCGTTCGCCTCGCAATTGGAGCATACCCGTGTCTGTCGCGAACCTCTCGATCCGCATGAAAATCCTGGCTGCCTTCGGGCTGGTGCTCGTCGCCAACCTGATCACCGGCGGCATCATCCTCTATTCGAGCCTGCAGCTTGAGAAGAACGTCGACTGGACGGTCCACACCTACAAGGTGATGGAGGCAACGGACATCATGATGGCGGCGATGGTCGACCAGGAGACGGGACTGCGCGGCTACCTCATCACCGGCGAGGAGGGCAGCCTCGATCCGCTGAAGTCGGGTGCGAAGGCGTTCGAGGAATCCTGGACGCTCCTGAAGGAGCTGACGAGCGACAATCCGGTTCAGCAGGGGCGGCTCGACGCCGTGCACAAGCAGGTCGACGACTGGCAGAGCGCCGTGTCTGGAGCCGCTATCGAGCTGATGCGGACTCCCGGCTCCGAGGACGCGGCGCGCGAGATCGAGCGCTCCGGGCGGGGCAAGCAGAATTTCGACCAGATCCGCGCCCTCGTCGCCGAGCTGAAGGACGCCGAGAGCTCGCTGCTCGGCGCGCGTAGCGAGGCGATGGCCTCCGCCCAGTCGATGATCCTCTTCTCGGTCGGCCTGTCGATCGTCGTGATCATTCTTCTCGCCGGTATCATCGCGTTCGGCCTGAACAAGCTCATCGCGGCGCCGATCCGTGCCACCGTCGAGGCCATGGGGCGGCTGCGCAACGGCGAGTACGGGATCGCGATCACCGGCACCGACCGCAAGGACGAGGTCGGCATGATGAGCGCCGCTCTCCTCGCCTTCCGCGACAGCCTGGCGGAAGCGGAGAAGGTCCGCCAGCAGCAGGCGGCGCGCGAGGAGGTCGAGCGCCAGGCCCTCGCCCGCCGCGAGAAGCTCGCGGGTGACTTCGTCGGCCAGATGCAGAACCTCGCCGAGGGGTTCGCCCAGTCGTCGGGCGAGGTGGCGAGCGCCGCCAAGAACCTCTCCGCCACCGCGGAAGAGACCTCGCGGCAGGCCCAGGCCGTCGCCGCTGCGGCCGAGCAGGCTGCCACCAACGTGCAGACGGTCGCGGCGTCCTCCGAGCAGATGGCGGCCTCCGTCCGCGAGATCAACGGCCAGGTGGTGCACTCCGCCAACGTCGCCGACACCGCCTTCAACGAGGCCGAGGCCTCCAACGTCCGCATCGCCGAACTCGCCACCGCTGCCACCGCGATCGGCGAGGTCCTGAACCTGATCAAGGGGATCGCCGACCAGACGAACCTCCTCGCCCTCAACGCCACGATCGAGTCGGCGCGCGCCGGCGAGGCCGGCAAGGGCTTTGCGGTCGTCGCCGCCGAGGTGAAGCAGCTCGCCACCCAGACGGGCAAGGCGACCGAGGAGATTGGCGCGAAGGTGGCCGAGATCCAGGCCGCCACCGAGGGCACCGTGAAGTCGATGACGCAGATCGTCCGGGTGATCGGCAACGTCAAGGAGATCGCCTCGACGATCGCCGGCGCGGTCGAAGAGCAGGGCGCGGCCACCACCGAGATCGCCCAGAACTGCCAGCAGGCGGCGGCGGGCACCCAGCAGGTGACCGAGAACATCTCCGGCGTCGGCCAGGCGGCCGAGATGACCGGCGCGGCCTCGGCCCAGCTGATGACGCTGTCGGGTGGCCTGTCGAACCAGGCTGGCGACCTCCGGCGGGTCGTCGAGACCTTCGTGAGCGAGTTCAAGGCGGCCTGACCGGTCGCCTCGACCCCACGACAGGCACAAAAGAGGCGAGGGGGCGCACCATCGGTGTGCCCCTTTTGCTTTGAGCGTCCGTCATCTCGGACTCCCCGGGCAGCGTCTTATCAGTGGACCGCTGGCAGCGGGGCAACACCAACCTGCCGATCAGCGCCTCTCAGAGGCGCGGGTCGACGGGCTCGCTTTCAAGCGCCAGCACGGCGAAGACGCACTCGTGGACGCGACGCAGCGGCTCCCTGCCGACGAAGCGGCGGAGCGCCTCGTGGCCGAGGGCGAACTCGCGGATGGCGAGGTTGCGCTTGCCGCCGAGGCCGCGCTCGCGCAGGCGGACGAGGTTTTCGGGCGCGTCGTATTCCGGGCCGTAGATGATGCGCAGGTACTCGCGCCCGCGCACCTTCAGCGCCGGCTGGTGCACGCCCTTGTCGCCGCGCGGCACGAAGGCGAGCGGCTTCACCACCATGCCCTCGCCACCGGAGGCCGTCAGCGTTTCCCACCAGGCGATGGCGTCCTCACACGCGGCGTCGTCGGCGAGATCGACGCGGCGCCAGCGCGTCGGCGCGACGACCCCATCGCCGGCAGCGGACAGACGGTCGGCGATCCCCATGTGCCATGCGTGGTCGGCGTCGAACCAGACGCGGCCTTCGCTCGCGAGCAGGTGGAACGGCGCCACCTTCAGGTCGGCGACGCCGGCGACCGTCCAGACATAGGGCGACCACGCGTCGGCATAGCGGTCGGCCCGGGCGGCGCGGTCGGCGAAGCGGTCGACGAGGGCGCCGAGCTCGAGGCCACGTTTGGCGCCGCGGGCGATGGCTTCCCGCGCGGCGGCGAGGCCGGCGCGGGCGGCGTCGGCGACGGGGGCGTACTGGCCCTCGATCAGGCTGCCGGCCTTCGCCGACCACGGCATGATCTCGGCATCGAGCAGCAGCCAGTCGGTCGCGTGCTCTTCCCAGAGGCCGGCGGCGTCGGCGCTAGCGCGCAGGCGGGCGAGCAGGCCCTCGGTCGTCGCGGTGTCGGTGAAGAAGGCGCGGCCGGTGCGTGTCCACACCGCGCCGGTCTCGCCACCGGTGGCGCCGAAGCGGGCGCGTGCGGCCGCGGCGTCGCGGCAGAGCGCGACGACCGCCCGCGAGCCCATGTGCTTCTCCTCGCACACGACCTCGGTGATGCCGCGCCGGCGACAGTGCTCGAAGGCTTCCTCCGGGCGCTCGAGCCAGCCGTCGCGGGTGCTCGTCTCGACGGGCGACATCGTCGGCGGCAGGTAGACGAGCCAGTTCGGGGCGAGGGCGAAGCGGCTCATCACCTCCAGGGCGGCGGCAGCGTTCTCCTCGGCGACGACAACACGGCCGCGCAACTCCGTCTCGACCCACCGACGGCCGGTGACGTCCTCGATGTCGAGCACGTCGTCGGAGGCGGACTGGGCGGTGCGGCCGTCGCCCGGTGGCGGGGCGAGCGGACGGGTCGGCTCGAACCAGACCTGGCGCGCGGGTACGTCGACGAGCTCGCGCTCCGGCCAGCGCAGCGCCGTCAGCTTGCCGCCGAAGACGCAGCCGGTATCGATGCAGAGCGTATTGTTCAGCCACTCCGCCGACAGGAGCGGCGTGTGGCCGTAGACGACCGCCGTCTTGCCCCGGTAGTGGCGCGCCCAGTCGGCGCGCACGGGCAGGCCGAATTCGTCGATCTCGCCGGTGGTTTCGCCGTAGAGCGCGAACTCGCGCACCGCCCCGGAGGCGCGGCCGATCATCTCCTCCTTGAGCCCGGCATGGGCGACGGCGAGACGGCCGCCGTCGAGCCAGAGGTGGCTGCGCAGGCCGTCGAGGAAGGCCGGCAGGTCGCGCTTCAGGTTGGCCCCGTCGGCAGCGAGCTGGTCGATCGTCTGCTGCAGGCCGTGCGTCGGCGTGACCTTGCGGCCGGCGAGGTAGCGGG
>CAZDCR010000075.1:0-11247 GCA_964503995.1 uncultured Segnochrobactrum sp. | reverse complement strand
AGACCGAACAGCCGGGTGATCACCGCCCGCCCGGTGGCGCCGAGGCGCTTGTCGATCGGGCCGGCGGCGAGGAAGACCGCGAGCGTCATCGCCATGATGGCGAGCACGATGCCGATGAGGATGGCAAAGTGCCCGACCGACGGCGCCTGCGAGCCGATGACGACCGTGGCCGAGATCGCGCCGGGTCCGGAGATGAGCGGGATCGCCAGCGGGAACACCGCCATGCCGTGGATCTCGTCGACGTGGAGCGCGCGCTCGGCCGAGGCCGCCTTCCGGTCCTGCCGGCGCTCGAACACCATCTCGAAGGCGATCCAGAACATCAGCAGGCCTCCGGCGACGCGGAAAGCAGACAGCGAGATGCCGAGGAAGGCGAGGAGGTGCGAGCCGGCGAGGGCGAAGGCGAGCAGGATCAGGGTCGCCACGATGCAGCTGCGGATCGCCACCAGCCGCCGCTCCTCCGGCCTGAGGCCGGCGGTGACGGCGATGAAGATCGGCGCGAGACCGGGCGGGTCGATGATGACGAAGAGCGTCGTGAAGGCGCTGATGAGATATTCGGTGTCCATCGCAGCCGCCGCTCCGCCGAAGCCTCGCGACGATAGGGCCGGCGGTGCGGGCCGTCGAGGGCGGCGACAGCCGTCGGCGAGCCGCCCGCCGACGCGCGAGATCGCCGCAATTGGCGCAACCGGTTGAGAAACATCGAAAAATGAAAGTTTCTGCGGCGCACTGCGTGCGTGGCGGCGGCTGCCTGAATCGGCTATAAGCGCGCAACGTTTCCACTGCCCGGATTTCTTCGACTTGGCCGACAAAGACCAGCCTGCCGCCGGCTCCGATCCGACCGACGTTCGCCCGGTGTCGATCACCGACGAGATGCGTCGATCCTATCTCGACTATGCGATGAGCGTCATCGTTTCGCGCGCCCTGCCGGACGCCCGCGACGGCCTGAAGCCCGTGCACCGCCGCATCCTGTTCTCGATGTCGGAAAACGGCTTCGAGTGGAACAAGCCCTATCGCAAGTCGGCCCGCGTCGTCGGCGACGTCATCGGTAAGTATCACCCGCACGGCGACCAGTCTGTCTATGACGCGCTGGTGCGGATGGCGCAGGAATTCTCCATGCGCCTCCGGCTGATCGATGGCCAGGGCAACTTCGGCTCGGTCGACGGCGATCCGCCGGCGGCGATGCGTTACACCGAGGTCCGCCTCGAGAAGGTGACGAACGGCCTCCTCGACGACCTCGACAAGCAGACGGTCGACTACCAGGAAAACTACGACGGGTCCGAGCGCGAGCCCGTTGTGCTGCCGGCGAAGTTCCCGAACCTGCTCGCCAATGGCGCCGGCGGCATCGCCGTCGGCATGGCGACGAACATCCCGCCGCACAATCTCGGCGAGGTCATCGACGCCTGCATCGCCATGATCGACGATCCGGCGCTGTCGTTCGAGCGGCTGATGGAGATCGTGCCCGGTCCGGATTTCCCGACCGGCGGCATCATCCTCGGCCGCTCCGGCATCCGCCAGGCCTTCCTGACCGGGCGCGGCTCGATCATCATGCGCGGCCATGTCGAGATCGAGACGATCCGCAAGGAACGCGAAGCGATCATCATCACCAGCATCCCGTTCCAGGTGAACAAGGCGTCGATGGTCGAGAAGATCGCCGAGCTCGTGCGCGACAAGCGCGTCGAGGGCATCTCCGACATGCGCGACGAGTCCGACCGCGACGGCCTGCGCGTCGTCATTGAGCTGCGCCGTGACGCCACCGCCGACGTGGTGCTGAACCAGCTCTACCGCTTCTCGCCGCTGCAGACGACATTCGGCGTCAACATGGTGGCGCTGAACGGCGGCCGGCCGGAGCTGATGACGCTCTCCGACCTGCTCACTGCCTTCATCGCCTTCCGCGAGGAGGTCGTCGGCCGGCGCACCAAGTACCTGCTCGGCCGCGCCCGCGACCGCGCCCACATCCTCGTCGGCCTCGCCATCGCCGTTGCCAACATCGACGAAGTCATCCGGCTGATCCGGCAGGCGCCGGACCCGGCGACCGCCAAGGCGCAACTGATGGCGCGCGACTGGCCGGCGAAGGACATGGCGCCGCTGCTCGCCCTCATCGACGATCCCCGCCACCGCCTCGCCGAGGGCGGCACCTACCGCCTCTCCGACGAGCAGGCGAAGGCGATCCTCGACCTGCGCCTGCAGCGCCTCACCGCACTCGGCCGCGACGAGATCGCCAACGAGCTCGAGAAGCTCGCTGCCGAGATCAAGGACTACCTCGAGATCCTCGGCTCGCGGGCGCGGGTGCTGGAGATCGTCAAGGGCGAGCTGACGGCGATCCGCGACGAGTTCGCCACGCCCCGCAAGACCGAGATCATGGAGGGCGGCGCCGACCTCGAGGACGAGGACCTCATCCAGCGCGAGGACATGGTCGTCACCGTCAGCCACGCCGGCTACGTCAAGCGCGTGCCGCTCGCCGCCTACCGGGCGCAGCGGCGCGGCGGCAAGGGCCGCTCCGGCATGGCGACGCGCGAGGAGGATTTCGTCACCCGCCTGTTCGTGGCCAACACCCACACGCCGGTGCTGTTCTTCTCCTCGCACGGCCAGGCCTACAAGATGAAGGTGTGGCGCCTGCCGATCGCCGCCCCGCAGGGGCGCGGCAAGGCGCTCGTCAACCTTTTGCCGCTTGATCCCGGCGAGCGCATCACCTCGATCCTGCCGCTGCCGGAGGACGAGGCGTCGTGGGCGGAACTCGACGTGATGTTCGCCACCACCCGCGGCACGGTCCGGCGCAACAAGCTGTCGGATTTCGCCCAGGTGAACCGCAACGGCAAGATCGCCATGAAGCTCGACGAGGGCGACGGCATCGTCGACGTGCAGGTCTGCACCGAGCGTGACGACGTGCTGCTGACCACCGCCCTCGGCCAGTGCATCCGCTTCCCCGTCGACGACGTCCGCGTCTTCGCCGGGCGTACCTCGACGGGCGTGCGCGGCATCGCGCTCGCCATCGACGACACCGTCATCTCGATGTCGATCCTGCACCATTTCGACGCCGCCCCGGCGGAGCGTCAGGCCTATCTCAAGATGCGCCGCGCGGTCGCTGGCGAGGCCGATGATGGCGCAGTCGAGGCGGACGCGGAGGAGGGGGCCGTCGTCAACGGCGGCGTCGAGCTCGGTGCCGACCGCTATGCCGAGATGAGCGCGGCCGAGCAGATCGTGCTCACCGTCTCGGAGAACGGCTACGGCAAGCGCACCTCGTCCTTCGAGTACCGCATCACCGGGCGCGGCGGCAAAGGCATCGTCGCGATGGCGGTCAACGGGCGCAACGGCCGCCTCGTCGCCTCCTTCCCGGTCGACGAGAGCGACCAGATCATGCTCGTCACCAATGGCGGCCAGCTGATCCGCTGCCCGGTTGACGGCATCCGCCTCGCCGGCCGCGCCACCCAGGGCGTCATTGTCTTCGACACCGCCGAGGACGAGCGTGTCGTCTCCGTCCAGCGCATCAGCGAGGACGAGGACGCCGCCGAGGCCGAGGGCGCGCCCGAGGCCGAGTGATCGCTCGCACCGCACGCACGAACGAACGAGGCCGGCACCGGAAATCCGGGCCGGCCGAGTTCTTTGGCGCAGTCGCCGGCGTGATGGCGCGCGGCCCGCGTCGCAGTGCTTGTTCTTCTTGAAAGCAGTTATTCTTGGATATGTCGGTCTCTGAACGATCGACGCGCAGAGCTATTCCCCGGCCTCCGGTTGCGACCGGCTAAAGGCCGTAGCCGAAGTTCACATCCCGCGGCACTCGCGTGAGCGTCGTGGTGCGGGTCGTGTTGTCGGTGTGGGAGATGGTCACCATCTCCTCGGACGCCGGCGCCATGGTGGTCGCGACGGTCATCCGGTCCGTCTTCACGGCGACCTTCTCGGCGCCCGAGTGGGCGATGCCGACCGCCACCAGCAGCGCGGCAATCACCAGCGCGCCGAACACGGCGAGATCAGCCGCCTTGAAGCCCTTGCGCACCGCTGCGACTGCGACCGTTCGTGCCTTCGTCTGCATGTGCTTTGCCATCGAACCCTCCCTGGGGTTCACGCCGGCCCCCTGGCGGGTGGCCGGTGGATGGGGCTCGGCCCGATGCCGAACCTGATGAAGGAATCCTTAACGGGTAGGACGCCGGCGGCTTGTGATGGAAGTCACAGGAGCGCCGTTTCGTTCCGCCGGCGGTCCGCTTCGACACCGCCGCGTGCCGCATCGCTCGCTCGACAAGGCGCGGCGGCTGCCCTATCGAGGCGCTGATGCAAGACGCCGCCCCCCGCACCGCCCTCTTCGCCGGCTCGTTCGATCCGCCGACCAACGGCCATCTCGACGTGCTTCGCCAGGCGCTCGGGATCGCCGACCGGGTCGTGGCCGCGATCGGCGTCCATCCCGGCAAGGCTCCCGCCTTCACCTTCGACGAGCGCGTCCAGATGATCGGCGAGGCGGCAGCGGCCGCCTTCGGTCCGGCGGAGGCGGCGCGCGTCTCCGTCGTCTCGTTCGACGGACTCGTCGTCGACGCGGCGCGGGCGCACGGCGCTGCCATCATCGTCCGCGGCCTGCGCGACGGCACCGACCTCGACTACGAGATGCAGATGGCGGGCATGAACGGCGTCATGGCGCCCGACGTGCGGACGGTGTTCCTGCCGGCGTCGCCGCCCGTCCGTCACATCACCGCCACGCTCGTCCGCCAGATCGCCGCGATGGGCGGCGACGTCTCGCCCTTCGTGCCGCCCGCCGTGCTCACGCGCACCGGGCGCCTCGCCCGCCGCTGAAGAAAAACGTCCGCGGCCGTCGCGCCGCTTCCTGGGAGAACCTCGATGCTGAGATTTGCCGCGGCCCTCGTCTTCGCCGCCGCGCTGCTGACCGGCGGGAGCCTGTCCGCCCGTGCCGAGACGCTGGTGCTCGAGCTGAAGGACGGCCCGGTGACGATCGAGCTCCGGCCCGATCTCGCGCCGAACCACGTCGAGCGCCTGAAGACGCTGGCGAACGAAGGCTTCTACAACGGCGTCGTCTTCCACCGCGTCATCGACGGCTTCATGGCCCAGACCGGTGACCCGACCGGCACCGGCATGGGTGGCTCGAAGCTGCCCGACCTGCCGGCCGAGTTCACCACCAAGGCGCAGTTCAAGCGCGGCACCATCGGCATGGCCCGCTCCGCCGACCCGAATTCGGCGAACTCGCAGTTCTTCATCGTTTTCGCCGACGCCCCTTGGCTCGACGGCCAGTACACCATCGTCGGCGAGGTCACGGGTGGCATGGACGCCGTCGACAAGATCAAGCGCGGCGAGCCGCCGACCAATCCCGACAAGATCATCAGCGCCAAGGTCCAGTGACCGGCGCGGCCGAGACCATCAGCGCCCGGGTCGAAGGACCGGCGCGGCAAGGAGATTGAACCTATGGCTGCCGACCTCGAGAACACCCTCGTCATGGAGACGACGCACGGCCGCGTCGTCATCAAGCTGCGCCCGGACCTGGCGCCCAACCACGTCGCCCGCATCAAGGAACTGGCGCGCGAAGGCTTCTATGACGGCATCGTCTTCCACCGCGTCATCGACGGCTTCATGGCCCAGACCGGCGATCCGACCGGCACCGGCATGGGCGGCTCCGGCAAGAAGCTGAAGGCGGAGTTCTCCCGCGAGGCACACGTGCGCGGCACCTGCTCGATGGCCCGCGCCCAGAGCCCGGATTCGGCCGACAGCCAGTTCTTCATCTGCTTCGCGCCGTCCCGCTTCCTCGACGGCCAGTACACCGTCTGGGGCGAGGTCACCGAGGGCATGGAGTTCGTCGACAAGATCAAGCGCGGCGAGCCGGTGCGCGAGCCCGACAAGATCGTGTCGATGAAGGTGGCGGCCGACGCCGCCTGAGCCTGTTTTCGGGCCGCGCCGGCGCGGCGGGGGACGCGCCGTGCGCACCGACGACTTCGACTTCGAGCTTCCCGACGACCGCATCGCGCTCCGCCCCATCAGGCCGCGCGATGCGGCGCGTCTGCTGGTCGTCCGCCCGGGCGAGACGCCGCTTCTCGCCGACCACATCGTCCGCGACCTCGCCGACCTGTTGCGGCCGGGCGACCTCCTCGTCCTCAACGACACCCGCGTCATCGAAGCCCGCCTCGACGGCCTCCGTCGTCGCGACGGAGCGGGCGTCGTGCAGGTCGAAGCGACCCTCATCGAGCGCCTCGCCCCCGACCGCTGGCTGGCGCTCGCCAAGCCCGGCAAGCGGCTGAAGGTCGGGGACCGCATCACCTTTGCGGCGATGGGCGAGGGGCTGGCCGGGGAGGGTTTTGCACCCGCCGAGAAGGTGGCAGCCGCCCCATCCGCGGCGCCCCCCCTCCCTACCCTCCCCCGCGAGGGGGGAGGGTTCGCACCCCATTTGGAACTGAACGATCACCCCAAATCCCAACGCGAACCCTCCCCCCTCGCGGGGGAGGGCAGGGGAGGGGGGGCCGCCACAGACGCCGCCCTTGCAGCCGGAGCGGCGACACCCGCTGCACCCCCGTCCTCCCCCGTCTGTGCCCTCATGACCCTCCACGCCACCGTCGCCGAGAAGCGCGACGCCGGCGAGATCGTGCTCGCTTTCGAGCTGTCCGGCCCCGACCTCGACCTCGCCGTCGCCGGCATCGGGCGGATGCCGCTGCCGCCCTACATCGCCGCCCGCCGGCCGGAGGACGCTGCCGACCGGCAGGACTACCAGACCGTCTACGCCCGCGAGCCCGGCGCCGTCGCCGCGCCCACCGCCGGCCTGCACCTGACGCCCGAGCTCTTCGCGGCGCTGGAAGCCCGCGGCATCGGCCATGCCTTCGTGACGCTGCACGTCGGCGCCGGCACCTTCCTGCCGGTGAAGACCGACACCCTCGAGGGCCACCGCATGCACGTCGAGCACGGCACGATCGCCGCGGACGTGGCGGCGCGCATCAATGTCACCCGCGCGAGCGGCGGCCGCGTCGTCGCCGTCGGCACCACGGCGCTGCGCATCCTCGAAAGCGCCGCCGACGAGACCGGCACGCTGCACCCCTTCGCCGGCGGCACCGACATCTTCATCTCGCCCGGCTACCGCTTTCGCATCGTCGACGCGCTGATGACGAACTTCCACCTGCCGCGCTCGACGCTGTTCATGCTGGTCTCCGCCTTCAGCGGCCTTGCCACCATGCAGGCCGCCTACGCCCACGCCGTCGCCACCGGCTACCGCTTCTATTCCTACGGCGACGCGTCGCTGCTGTTCCCGGAGACGCCGCGGTGACGCCCTTCGGCTTCGAGCTCCTCGCTACCGATGGCGCCGCCCGCCGCGGCCGCCTGCACACCGCCCACGGCACCGTCGAGACGCCCGCCTTCATGCCGGTCGGCACGCAGGCGACGGTGAAGGCGATGTTCCCCGGGGACGTCGCGGCCACCGGCGCCGAGGTGGTGCTCGGCAACACCTATCACCTGATGCTGCGGCCGACGGCCGAGCGGGTGGCGCGGCTCGGCGGCCTGCACACCTTCATGCGCTGGCCGAAGACCATCCTCACCGATTCCGGCGGCTTCCAGGTGATGTCGCTCGCGAGCCTCAGGAAGCTCACCGAGGAGGGCGTCGCCTTCCAGAGCCATATCGACGGCTCCCGCCACATGATGTCGCCGGAGCGCTCGGTGGAGATCCAGGGCCTGCTCGGCTCCGACATCCAGATGCAGCTCGACGAGTGCGTCCGCCTGCCGGCCGAGCGGGCGGAAATCGAGCGCGGCATGGAACTGTCGCTGCGCTGGGCCGAGCGCTCGCGCACCGCGTTCGAGGCGATGGGCGGCCCGGGCAAGGGCCAGGCGCTCTACGGCATCGTCCAGGGCGGCGACGACGAGAGCCTGCGCATCCGGTCCGCCGAAGCGCTGTCCGCGATGCCATTCGAGGGCTACTCGATCGGTGGCCTTGCCGTTGGCGAGCCGCAGGCGGTGATGCTGGCGATGCTGGAGACGGCTTGCGGCGTGCTGCCGGCCGACAAGCCGCGCTACCTGATGGGCGTCGGCACGCCGCACGACATCGTCGAGGCGGTGGCCCGCGGCGTCGACCAGTTCGACTGCGTGATGCCGACCCGCGCTGGCCGCCACGGCCTCGCCTACACCCGCTCCGGAACGCTCAACCTGAAGAACGCCCGCTTCGCCGAGGACCCGACACCGCTCGATCCGGAAAGCGACTGCCCGGCGGCGCGGGACTATTCGAAGGCCTACCTGCACCACCTGGTGAAGGCCGGCGAGGCGCTCGGCGCCATGCTGATCACCTGGAACAACATCTCCACCTACCAGGCGCTGATGCGGACCCTGCGCGAGGCGATTGCCGAGGGCCGCTTCGAGGCCGTGCGGGCCGAACTCGGCGCCATCTGGGCGAAGCCACCGCGCGCCTGAGCAGGGGAGGCGCGCGGCCTACTTGTCGCGCAGACCGAGGCGCTGGAAGCCCTCGCGCCGCACCGGCCGCTTCGACGACAGCGTCCGCGAGTTGACGCCCGACCAGGAGATCTCGCCCGACAGCCGCCCGTACTCGATCTTCGGGCAGCGGTTCATGACGACGCGGATGCCGGCGGCCTCGGCCCGCTCGGCGGCGGCGTCGTTGCGCACGCCGAGCTGCAGCCAGATCACCTTCGGCCGGGAGACGAGCGCGATCGCCTCGTCGACCACCTGGCCGGCGGCGTCGGAGTTACGGAACACGTCGATCATGTCGACCGGCTCCGGCAGCGCCGCAAGCGAGGCGTAGACCGGCTGGCCGAGCAGCTCCTTGCCGGCGAGGCCGGGATTGATCGGCAGCACCCGGTAGCCCTTCGCCAGCAGATACTTCAGCACGAAGAAAGACGGCCGCACCTCGTTGGCGCTGGCGCCTACCATGGCGATGGTGCGCACCTCGTCGAGGATCGTCCGGATGTACTCGTCGGGATAGCTGTCGTGGTTCATGCGGGCAAACTCACCGGCCTTCCCACGTCGGCTCGCGCTTGTCGATGAAGGCGGCGATGCCCTCCTCCGCGTCGCGCGCCATCATGTTCTCGACCATCACCTCGGCGGCGTAGGCATAGGCCTCGTCGAGGTCGTATTCGAGCTGGCGGTAGAACGCCTCCTTGCCGATCTTCAGCGTCAAGGGCGAGCGGGCGGCGATGCGGGCGGCGAGCGCATGCGCCGCGGCGCGGGCCTCGCCCGCCGGCACCACTTCGTTGACGAGGCCGATCTCGCGGGCGCGCGCCGCGTCCACCATGTCGCCGGTCAAGAGCATGTGCATGGCGTGCTTGCGCGAGACGTTGCGCGACAGCGCCACCATCGGCGTCGAGCAGAAGAGCCCGATCGACACGCCCGGCGTCGCGAAGCGGGCGTCTGCGCCGGCGACGGCGAGGTCGCAGCTCGCCACCAGCTGGCAGCCCGCGGCGGTGGCGATGCCCTCCACCTCGGCGATCACCGGCTTCGGCAGCCGGACGATCAGCGTCATCAGGTCGGCGCAGGTGCGCATCGTGTAGTCGAAGAAGCGCCGGCCGCGGTCGGGATCGGCGCGGTGGGCGGTGAGCTCCTTGAGGTCGTGGCCGGCCGAGAAGGCCGGCCCTTCGGCGGCGAGCACCACGACATGCACGGCAGCGTCGGCCGCCGCCGCCTTGAGGGCGTCCGACAGCGCGAGCAGCATCGCCTCCGACAGCGGGTTGCGCCGCCGCCCGTCATTGAGGACAAGCCGCCGCACACCCGCGACGGTCTCCTCGATCACCAGCGGCGCGACCGCTGCCAGCTGCGCCGGCGACGCTTCGGGCGCGGGCGCTTGGTCTGGCCTGCGGGCGGTGTCGGTGCTCACGGTCAGTTCGGAGCCGCTTCGCCCGCCGGGGCATCGCCAGCGTCCGGCTCGCCGCTGTCCGCCGGGCCGGCCTCGTCGGGTGCACCGCCGGCGACGAGCGCGAGCTCGTCGAGGAAGGGCTCGATCGTCTCCAGGTTGCCAGGCAGCGGCTTCAGCGTGCGCGCGGCGGCGAAGTATTCGCGCACCTGTGCGGCTGCGGCTGCCTTCTGGTCGGGCGGCACCTGTGGGCTCGCCTCGACTTCAGCGAGGATCTCCGCCAGACGCTCGTCGCTCAGCTCCTCATCGTCATAGGAGAAGGCGATCATCACGCTGTCGGCAACCCCGATCCAGTCCTGCAGCGAGGCGAAGCCGTGCTTCGTCACCACCGCGTCGATTTCCGCCTTGGCATCGGCCTCCTTCGCCCACGACGCGAACGCCGCGGTGGGTGTTCCGGCGTCCGGGTCGACGCCGCGGTCCGCGGCCAGCTTGTCGCCGAGGGCCTTGAACTCCGGCCAGCTGGCGATGAAGCGCTGCACCATGTCCGCCGTGAGCGGCACCTGCATCTGGGCGATCGCGGCCTCCGTGCCGGAAGACTGCGCGACGGCGATCGCCGGGACCGACAGTCCGAGGGCGAGCGCCACGGCGAACGTGCGTGCGGTGGCGAGGAGGCGGGGTGCAACGCGGGATACGAAAGAGGTCATCTCAGGGCTTTCATGCTCGACGGGGTCCGTTGCGGTATGGGGCGACCATACACGATGTCGGTTCGCGGCGAGACCGTGGCGGCGGCGGCGATGTGTGGGGCGAGGCGATCGCAGCGTGTGCGTGCATGGGGGCGGCCCGGCGTGCTACTGGCGGGTGCAGCCGTGGAGGATGCCGTGCCTCACCCGACTCCGATGATGACGCCTGCGGAACTGACCGAGTTCTTGGATCTCGAATTCCCCCAGCTGCTCGACGGTGGCCGCAGCTTCTACGTCGAGGCCGTCTATCCCGGCGGGGCGGCGATGCGGCTTGCGGCCGGCCCTCGCCACCTGCGACCCGGCGGCACGGTGGCGGGCCCCAGCCTGATGGCCCTCGCCGACCTCGTCGCCTATGTGGCGATCCTCTCCCACATCGGCCCGGTGGCGCTCGCCGTCACCACCAACCTCTCCATCAACTTCCTGCGCAAGCCGGCGCCGGGCGACCTCGTCGGGGAGGGGCGAATCCTCAAGCTCGGCCAGCGCCTTGCCGTCGTCGATTGCGCGATCCGGGCAGCCGGTTCGGATGAAATCGTGGCGCATGCGGTGGTGACGTACTCGCTGCCGCCGCGTTCAGCTTGAGGTAATATATTACCACATATCCAATCCTTTGAAGACTATGATGTTTTTCGTGTCGATGCCGCAGCGCGGCACTTGACCGGGCTGCGCGGCCGGTCTATCACCGCGTCGAATTCGGTGGCCCGAGGGCCGCCGTTCTTCGTTCCGCGTCCGCCGCGGAGCGGACGGCAACCGGGC
>CAZDCR010000074.1:0-11568 GCA_964503995.1 uncultured Segnochrobactrum sp. | reverse complement strand
CCCGCGCGGGAACCGCTCGCGGGCCTGTCGCCGGCGAGCCTGCCGCTCGAGCGCGCCGTTCTCACCGGCGAGGCGGCGGCCGCGGCGATGGCCGGGCTGAAGCGGGACGGCTTCGAGCCCGATGTCGTCTGCGCCCATTCCGGCTGGGGGCCGTCGCTGTTCGTCAAGGACGTCTTCCCGAAGGCGAAGCTCCTCTCCTACTTCGAGTGGTTCTACCGGACGGACGGCGCCGACATCGGCTTCTTGCCGGAGCAGCCGGTGACGATGGCCGACCGTTTCCGCACCCGCGGCCGCAACGCGTCGATCCTGATGGACCTCGCCGCGATGGACTGGGGCGTCTCGCCCACGCGCTGGCAGCTCGGCCGCTTCCCCTCGCAGTTCCGCCGCCGCATCTCCGTCCTGCACGACGGCGTCGACACCGACTACCTGACGCCCGATCCGGCCGCGACGCTGACGTTGCCCGACGGCCGCGTGCTGAAGGCCGGCGACGAGGTCGTCACCTACGTCGCCCGTGGCATGGAGCCCTATCGAGGCTTTCCGCAGTTCATGGCGGCCGCCGAGAAGCTCCTCGCCGAGCGCCCGGCGGCGCACGTCGTCATCGTCGGGGCGGACCGCGTCGCCTACGGCCGCAAGCGCACCGACGGGCGGACGTTCAAGGAAGCCGCGCTCGCCGAGCACGCGCTCAATCCGGCGCGCGTGCACTTCCTCGGGCTGGTGCCGTTCGAGACGCTGCGCCAAGTGTTCCGTATTTCGGCAGCGCACGTCTATCTGACGGTGCCGTTCGTGCTGTCGTGGTCGATGCTGGAGGCGATGGCGACGGGCTGCCTGATCGTCGGATCCGACACGGCGCCGGTGCGCGAGGTGATCGCCGATGGCCGCAACGGGCTGCTGACGGACTTCTTCGACGCCGACCGGCTGGCGGCGAAGCTCGCCGACGTGCTGGCGCGGCCGGAGGCGTTCGCGAGCGTGCGCGCGAACGCCCGCGCGACCATCCTCGGGCGCTATGCGGCGGCGAACCTCGTGCCGGCGCAGCGCCAGCTCCTCGTCGACGTCGCGACGGGGACGCTGCCGGCGGCGACGATCGGCTGAGCGCGCGGCCTCAGCCGTGCAGGACGGTCGGCACGCGGCCGGCCGGCGGCGTGTTGCGGCTGCGGCCGGTGCGAATGATGCCGTCGATGACAGTCATGCCGATGCCCGGCAGGTCGCCGAGGCGGATGGACTCCAAGAGGTCCTTGCCGGCGGAGTGCTGGGCCTTGTCCATCAGCACGAAGTCGGCCGAGCGGCCCGCCTCGATCAGCCCGCAATCGAGCGCCCGCATGCGGGCCGTGTTGCCGGTGGCAAAGCAGATCGCCACCTCCGCCGGCACGTCGCCGAGCGCTGACAGCATCGCGATCATGCGGAGGATGCCGAGCGGCTGCACGCCGGAGCCGGCCGGCGCGTCGGTGCCGAGGATGACGCGGTTGAGCTCGCCCATCTCCTTGGCGGTCCGCAGCGTGTAGAGGGCCGCCCGTTCGTTGCCGTTGTGGACGAGCTCGAGGCCGCGCTTGCAGCCCTCGCAGATGCAGCGGATCTCGGCGTCGGGAAGCGCCGTGTGGCCGCCGTTGATGTGGCCGACGACGTCGGTGTCGGCCTCCAGCACCACGTCGGCGCCGATCAGTCCGGAGCCGGGGATCGACGGGCCGCCGGTGTGGATGGTCGACTGGATGCCGTGCTTGCGTGCCCACGCCACCATCTCGCGGGCATTCGCCCCGTCCTTGACGCCGCCGAGGCCGACTTCGCCGAGCAGCCGGACGCCGGCGCTCGCGAGATCCGCGAAGTCCTGCTCCACCATCCCCGGCTCGATCACCGGCGCGCCGGCGTGCAGCTTGACGCCGGAGGGGCGGAAGCCGGCGAAGATGCGCTGGGCGGTGATCGCCATCGCCTTCAGCCCGACGATGTCGCGCGGCCGGCCGGGCATGTGCACCTCGCCGGCCGAGATCATCGTGGTGACGCCGCCGTGCAGGCAGGAATCAATCCAGCCGATCTGGTTCTGGCGCGGCGTCCAGTCGCCGGCGACGGGGTGGACGTGGCTGTCGATCAGGCCGGGCGCGAGGGCTGCGCCGCCGGCGTCGACCAGCGTCGTCGCGCCGTCGGTGTCGAGGTCGCCGAAGCGGCCGACCGCGGTGATGCGGCCGTCGACGGCGACGACGGTGTCGGCCTCGAGGATCGGCCGCTCGAGGTCGCCCGACAGCACGAGGCCGATGTTGCGGATGACGAGCTTCTGCGGGCCGCTCGGTGCGGCCGGCGCGTCGTGGGCCATGCGTGCCTCCTCTGGCGAAGGCGACATTGTTGGCATACGAACGAGCTGCGGGCGAGACCCCAGACGTGCGACGGAGAGGCGACGGTTTTGGCGACGGTGACGGACGAGGCGGCGGTAGACGATGCGGCCGGCGGCACGGGCTATGTGCTCGACGACCAGGTCGGCTTCGTGCTGCGGCTGGTGCAGCAGCGGCACGTCTCGATTTTCGCCCGCCACTTCGGCGACGACATGACGCCGATGCAGTGGGCCGCCCTCGCCAAGCTCGCCGAACTCGGCGAGTGCTCGCAGAACCTGCTCGGCCGGCTGACGGCGATGGATGTCGCCACCATCAAGGGCGTCGCCGAGCGCCTCGCCAAGCGCGGGCTGACGGCGACGCGGCCGGACCCGGAAGACCGCCGCAGGCTGCTGATCTCGCTGTCGGCGGAGGGCGCAGCGCTCTATGCGCAGCTCGCGCCGGTAGCGGCGCGGGTCTCCGAGGAGACGCTCGCACCGCTCTCGGCCGAGGAGCGCACCACGCTGGCGCGGCTGCTGACGGCGCTCCGGTAAGGGTCCGAAGCGCCGTCGATGGTCAGGCGGCGAGGTCGTCGAGGAAGCGCTTCGCCAGGGTCGCATCGGCCTGGGTCAGGCCGTGGCCGGTCGGCAGCGTCTCGTGGCTGACGACGGCGCCGGCCTCGGTCAGCTGGCGCGCCAGCCGGCCGGCGTTCTCGGCCGGGATGATCGGATCCGACGAGCCCGACAGGATCAGCACCGGCTTGCCCGAAAGATCCGGCTGCGGTGGCTTCGCCAGCGGCACCATGGCGCGGATCAGCACCGCGCCGGCGAGCGCCTCGGGCCGGAGCAAGAGCACCGCGGCTGCGATGTTGGCACCGTTCGAGAAGCCGACGGCGACGGGCGCGGCGAGGCCGTAAGCCTCACGGGCTTCCGCCACGAAGTCGGCGAGCGCGTTCGCCTGCTTGACCACGTCGGCCTCGTCGAAGACGCCTTCGGCGAGCCGGCGGAAGAAGCGCGGCATGCCGTGCTCCAGCACCTTTCCACGGGGCGACAGCAGCGCCGAGCCCGGCGCGATCATCCGGCCGAGCGGGAGCAGGTCGTCCTCGTCGCCGCCGGTCCCGTGCAGCAAGAGCAGCGGCGGGCGGCCGGCGGCGGTCGCCGGCTCGTAGCGGTGGGTGAACGAGAGGGTGGTCGCGGTCGTCATGGTCGACCTCCTGGTGGCTCTGGCCGGCAGGATGGGCCGGACGTGGGCAATAGGAAACGTCCCCTCCGGTCGCTTCGACCGGAGGGGAGTGGAGAATGTTTCGGCGGCGGCGCTTTCGCCGCCGCCGGATCGTCAGGCGGCTTCCGTCAGGTCCGGCAGCATCGCCTCGATCTCGCTGCGGCGCTTCTCGAGGAAGCGCGGCAGCTTGAGGGCACCGCCGAGGCTCGCCGCCGGCTCATCGACGGCGAAGCCCGGCACGTCGGTGGCGATCTCGAACAGGATGCCACCCGGCTCGCGGAAGTAGACGGAGCGGAAGTAGTCGCGGTTCTTCTGCTCCGTCGTGCGGATGCCGTGGTTGTCCGCGAGCCGCTTCACCATCTCCGCCTGGCCCGCGTCGTCGGCGGCGCGGAAGGCGACGTGGTGCACCGAGCCGCCGCCCATGCGGGCGGGCAGGAAGCCGCCGGCGCCGTGCACGTCGACGATGCCACCGACGTCGGTGCCCTCGACCTTGTAGCGCACGTTGGTGTCCTCCTTGCCGACTTCGGTGAAGCCGAAGACGTCGGCCAGGATCGCACCCGTCGGCGCGGCGTCCGCGACGAGCAGGCGAACGCTGTGGAAGCCGCGGATCGCCGCGTCTTCCGGCACGTCGCTGCCGCCCCACGCGGGCTCGTTCTCGGCGCCGGCGACGCCGACGAGCGACAGGCGCATGCCGTCGGGATCACGGAAGGCGAGCACCGTCTCACCGAAGCGCTTCACCGGCGCATCGTGCGGCACGCCCTTCTCGACGAGGCGGTGCGTCCAGTAGCCGATCGAGGCCTCGGGGACGCGGAACGCCGTCTCCGACGTCTCGCCGACGCCAAGGCGACCCGGCGCGACGTGATCCCACGGGAAGAAGGTGAGGATCGTGCCGGGGCTGCCAGCCTCGTCGCCGAAGTAGAAGTGATAGGTGCCGGGATCGTCGAAATTCACCGTCTTCTTTACGAACCGCAGCCCGAGGGTGCGGGTGTAGAAGTCGAGATTGCGGCGGGCCGGGCCGGCGATCGCCGTGACGTGGTGGATGCCGTTGCGGGTCATCGGATCTACTCCCTGGCAGCGCACCTCGGCGCCGCTTCGTGGACAAGAGATAGACCGATCGGCGGGGAGTGCCAGCGGGATGATATTGCGTTGGTGCAATGAGAATGTTGCGCGCTTGCGCTAGGGCCTGCGAAATTGCAGAAACGCGTCATCCCGGACGCGAAGCAACGCGGATCGGCGCTCGGCTGCGCCTCGCTTGTCCGGGATGACGCCGAGAGGTCGATGACGATGCAGCAGCTGGGCGCCGCACCCCCGACCGACCTCGCGTCCTCCCTTGCCAACCTCTCCTGGGATGACCTGCGCGTCGTCGCGGCCGTTGCCGAGGCCGGGTCGCTGCCGGCGGCCGCTCTGCGGCTCGGGCTCGATCATTCGACGGTGTTCCGCCGGCTCGGGCGCATCGAGGCGGCGCTCGGGCTCGCCCTGTTCGAGCGCCGGCGCGAGGGCTACGCGGCGACGCCGGCGGGGGAGGAGGTGGTGGCGCTCGCCCGCCGCCTCGACGAGGACGTCACCGCGGTGACGCGCCGGCTCGCCGGCCGCGCACCGACGCCGGCCGGCGAGGTGCGGGTGACGACGGCCGACTCCCTGCTCGTGCACCTGATGACGCCGCTGTTCGCCCGCTTCCGCGATCATTGCCCGGATGTGCGGCTCGACGTCGTCGTCGCCAACCAGTCGCTGAACCTGTCGAAGCGCGACGCCGACGTGGCGATCCGCGCCGGCGACGACCCGCCGCCGACGCTGATCGGCCGCCGCGTCGCCCGCATTGCCTGGGCCCTCTACGGCCGGCGGGACCACGTCCTCACCGCCAGCCAGGCGACGGCGAGCGACGGCGTGCCGGGCACCAGCCAACCGTGGGTCGCCCTCGGCGACGACCTGTCGGCGATGAAGGTGGCACGCTATCCGGCGGAGGCCGACCCACCGCACCGCGTCGTCTACCGTGCGAATTCCGTGCTTGCTGTCGCCGAAGCGGTGGAGGCCGGCATCGGCATCGGCCACCTGCCGTGCTTCGTCGGCGACGTGCGGCCTGATCTCGTGCGGCTGGCGTCGCCGGAGCCGCGCTTTGCCGCCGACCTCTGGCTGCTGACACATCCAGACCTCAGGAAGGCGGCGCGGGTGCGGGCGCTGCTCGACTTCCTCGCCGACGAGATCGCCCGCCACCGGCCGCTGATCGAGGGTGATGCGGCCGGTTCGGCCGGATGATCCGCCGGGGCGCGAATGTCGTCGCGGCCGCAGGGAGCATCCTGCATGATGGGGCGGGTTCGCTGGCCGGTGGCCGGCGCGAGGGAGCGAGTGCGATGGGTGTCGGCGTTGTCCGCCGGGTCGTGTTGGCCCTGTTGTTTGTCGCGTTCGCGGCGATGCCGCTGGCGGTGTCGCCGCCGGCACGGGCGCAGCCCGATCCTTTGCCGTCGTGGACCGAGGGCCCGACGAAGGCAGCGATCCTCAATTTCGTGGCAGAAGCCGTGCGGGAGGGCGGGCCGGACTTCGTGCCGGTGCCGGAGCGCATCGCGACCTTCGACAACGACGGCACGCTTTGGTCGGAGCAGCCGGTCTACTTCCAGGCCGAATTCGCCATCGACCGGGTGCGGGCGCTGGCGCCGCAGCATCCGGAATGGGCGACGACCGAGCCCTTCAAGTCGATCCTCACCGGCGACCGCACGGTGCTCGCAAACCTTGGCGAGCAGGCCTTCACCGACCTCCTCGCCGCCACTCACGCCGGCATGACGGTGGAGGACTTCGAGGGCCAGGTGAAGCACTGGCTGGCGACAGCGCGCCATCCGCGCTTCGACCGACCCTATGACGAGCTGATCTACCAGCCGATGCTGGAGCTGCTGGCGCACCTCCGGGCGAATGGATTCAAGACCTACATCGTGTCAGGCGGCGGGCTCGACTTCATGCGCGCCTTCGCCGACGCGACCTACGGCATCCCGCCCGAGCAGGTGATCGGCTCGACGGTGGTGACGGAGTTCCGCCTCGACGGCGAGACGCCGGTGATCGTGCGGCTGCCTGAGGTCGACTTCATCGACGACGGCCCCGGCAAGGCGGTCGGCATCGCCCGCGTCATCGGCCGCCGGCCGGCGTTCGCCGCCGGCAACTCCGACGGCGACCTCCAGATGCTGCAGTGGACGACGATGCGGAGCGGGCCGGCCTTCGGTCTGATCGTTCACCACACCGATGCCGAGCGGGAGTGGGCCTATGACGCGCCCTCGGTGATCGGCCAGTTGAAGGAGGCGCTCGTGCAGGCGCCGGAGCGCGGCTGGACGGTGGTCGACATGAAGACCGACTGGAAGGTGATCTATCCGTTCGAGATGAAGTGACGGGCGGACGGATCGTCCAAGAGAGTAACGGCGGCCCGGTACGCGGGCCGCCGTTGCGTCGTTTGGCCGGCCGACTCAGGCCGCCTTGGCCGGCGTCCCGGAGGCCGGGGCCGCCGGGGCCGCCGGGGCGGCCGCCTCGATGCGGGCGCGCCGCCGCGTCCGCCAGTCGCCGAGGAAGAGCAGGATCGGCGCGGCGATGAACACCGACGACGACGCCGCCACGACGATGCCGAACACCATCGGCACGGCGAAGCTCTCGACCGCGCTGCCACCCCAGATCGCCATCGGCAACAGCGCCAGGAACGCCGTGATCGAGGTATAGAGCGAGCGTGCGAGCGTCTGGTTGATCGACAGGTCGATCATGTCGCGCAGGCTCATCTGCTTGTAGAGCCGCATGTTCTCGCGCATGCGGTCGTAGACGACGACCTTGTCGTTCACCGAGTAACCAATCAGCGTCAAAAGCGCCGCGATGGCGGTGAGGTTGAAGTCGATTCCGGTGAGGGCGAAGAAGCCCACCGTCTTCGTCACGTCCAGCACCAGCGTCGCGATGGCGCCGACGGCGAACGGCCACTCGAAGCGGAACCAGATGTAGAAGAGCATGGCGATGCTCGCGAGCACCACCGCCAGCACGCCGGCGGTGGCGAGTTCGCCCGACACCTTCGGGCCGACCACCTCGGTCCGCTCGATCGACGAGCCCGGCGCGATTTCGGCGAGCTTGGCGCGGATCTCCGAGACGGCCGTGTTCTGCGCCGCCTCGCCGCCCGCCTGGCGCTCGGCCCGGACCAGCACGGTGTGGTCGTTGCCGAACTCCTGCAGGGCGATCTCGCCGAGGCCGAGCGTGCCGAGGCCGGCGCGCAGGGCCGCGAGGTCCGCCGGTTGTTCTGTGACGACCTCCATCTGGATGCCGCCCTTGAAGTCGACGCCGTAGTTGAGGCCTGGCGAGAAGAACAGCGCCACCGAGGCGAGCGACAGGATGATCGACACGCCGATGCCGAGGAAGCGTCCGCGCATGAAGCGGATGCTGGTCCCGTCGGGGATGAGCTTGATGCCGAACGGCGGCTCGATCCGGAGCGTCTTCAGGCGGAAGCGGCGCACCAGCGCCGTCATGATGACGCGCACCACCGAGACGGCGGTGAACATCGAGATGGCGATGCCGAGGCCCATGGTGATGGCGAAGCCGCGCACCGGGCCGGTGCCGAACATGAACAGAAGCACGGTGGCGATCAGCGCCGTGACGTTCGAATCGACGATCGTCGCGAACGCCCGCTTGAAGCCGGCGTCCAGCGCCGCAAAGGCGCCGAGCCCCTTGCGGCTCTCCTCGCGGATGCGCTCGTTGATGAGCACGTTGGCGTCGACGGCGAGCCCGATGCCGAGCACGATGCCGGCGATGCCGGGCAGCGTCAGCGTCGCGCCGAGCAGCGACAGCGCCGCGAACGTCAGGATGACGTTGAGGGCGAGGGCGAAGTTGGCGATCAGGCCCCAGCGCCCGTAGAGCGCGATCATGAAGGCGAAGACGAGCCCGAAGCCGATCAGGCCGGTGGCGACGCCCATCTCGATCGCGTCGGCGCCGAGGTCGGCACCGACGGTGCGCTCCTCGATGACGGTGAGCGGGGCGGGCAGGGCGCCGGCGCGCAGCAGGGCGGCGAGATCGGACGCCTCCTGAACCGAGAAGTTGCCGCTGATCTGGCCTGAGCCGCCGGTGATCGGCTCGCGGATGACGGGGGCCGACAGCACCTTGTCGTCGAGGACGATGGCGAACGGCCGGCCGACATTGGCGCGGGTGATGTCGCCGAACTCGCGGGCGCCGACGCTGTCGAAGCGGAAGGAGACGATCGGCTCGTTGGTCTGGCCGTCGAAGCCGGCGCGGGCGTCTGTGAGGTGGTCGCCGGCGAGAGCGGCGCGCGTCTCGACCGGATAGGTCTCGCCGGCGGTGGTGCCGTCCATGACGGTGACGCCGGGCGGAGGTGCGGCGCTGATCGGCACGTCGGCCAGCATGTGGAAGGTGAGCTTGGCGGTGGAGCCGAGGAGCTCGCGGATGCGCTCGGGATCCTGCACGCCGGGCAACTGCACGAGGATGCGGTCGGCGCCGACGCGCTGGATGGTCGGCTCGGCGACACCGACCTGGTCGATGCGGCGGCGGACGATCTCGAGGCTCTGCTGGACGGCGGCGTCGATGCGGTCGCGGATACCCTGCTCGGTGAGGCGGACCGTCAGCGTGTCACCGCTCTGGGCGATGGCGAGGTCGGAGGCGCCGGCGCTGAGGCCGAAGCTGCCGACGGTGTTGGCGAGGCCGCGGATCGCCTCGTTGGCGCGGGCTGCATCGGCCGGGTCGGCGAGCGCGATGGCGATCTCGTCGCCCTGGCGGCGGATCGAAGTGGTGTCGACACCGACGTCGCGAAGGGAGCGGCGGGCGTCGCGCGACAGCGTCTGCAGGCGCTCGTCGACGAGGGCGGCGGAATCGACCTCGAGGACGAGGTGCGAGCCGCCGCGCAGGTCGAGGCCGAGCGAGACCTGATGGTTCGCCCAGGCGGGCAGGCGGTCGAGGACGGATTGCGGCAGGACGTTCGGCAGGGCGGTGAAGACGCCGAACAGGATGATGGCGACATAGGTCGCGACCAGCCAGCGGGAGGTTCGCATGGGGCTGTTCCGGAAATGCGGCTCGCGGCCGGCGCGACGAGGCCGCGCGGCCGGGCGGAAGGATGTGTTCTCGGGAAGCTCGGCCGCGGGGCGGCCGCGGATCAGGCCGCCGCCGGTGGCGCGCGGGCCTGGTAGCTGCGATCCGGACCGCCAGGCGTGCCGATGGCGCGGGGCACGCCAATCGACGCGGCACGAGCGTCGGCCAGCCGGCGCGCGGCGGGTTCGGGCGCGAGGGCCGGCTTGAGCGGCACCGGGACAGCGGCGGGCTCGGCCGTGCGTTGGGTGAGGACGGCCTGACGGCCGCCATTGCGGAGCAGGGCCGGGTCGCGGGTGTCGGCAGCGCCGGCGCCGGCATTGGGCCCGCCACGCAGCGCCTGGACGAGGCCGCCGGGTCCGCTCAGCCCACCGCCGGTGACGAGCAGGAACAGCGCGAGCAGAACCGGCCAGCCGCGTCGCCAGGCGCCGGGCCGTCCGTCTGCATGCTCTCTGTTCTGCCGGCCGGTGACCTGCCGCACGGATCGTCCTTTTTGTTCGCCAGGAGCCGTACCGGGCAAACACGGCGCGGTCTAGGCGAGGAGAGCGGTGAGCGTCGCGCTGGCGATCAGCCGCACAGGTCGATCAGGCGCTCGTTGACCCAGCCGACCCGGTAACGCTCGAAGCCGCCGTCCTGCAGCCTCTCGCCGGCGCGCCAGAAGCGCACATGCACAAGGGCGCCGGACTTCTCCGGCAGCAGCATCACCTCGTCGCCAGCGTGCATCCGCTCGACGAGGGCGGCATCCGCCGCCGGCGCCTCGCGCAAGGCGACGAAGCCGTCCGGCGTGTCGACAACCTCGCAGAACGCCGTGGCCTGCGCCGTCTGGATCGCGACTATCGCAAATCCAGTGGCGACCAGGAGGATGGTCGCGAGGCGGTTGGCCGGGTTCGTGGACATCATCGGAGGCGATCCTCCCGAACGGGGCCTCAGCGCACCGGCAGGTCGTCGGCGCAGCGCACGTAGATCGACGGGGCCTCGTCGCCGGTGCGGATCTCGAGTTCGTCGCGTCCCACGAGGCGGAGCGCGATCGTGCCGGCCTCGGGCGCCGGCTCGCCCTCGACGTGGACCGTGGCGGACGAGACCCAGCGATCACCCTCGGCCGGCTTCGGATCGTCGAGAGCATAGGCCGACGCGTAGAACTCGACGATCAGCGAGGAGACGGCGACGCGGCCGTCGCTGACACGCTCGGCGCAGGCCTCGTCGTCCCAGGCCCAGGTGCCCTGCATGTCGACGGGCAGTGCTCCCTGAGCCAAAAGGGGCGTCGCGCCGATCGTCACGAGCAGGGCCGCGGCGAGCGGCAGGTGGAGGCGTCGAACTTTGTGCACGTCGTGGCTCCGGCGATGCGAGGGCGGCTCCCGGCCCGGCGCGATGGTTGCGCCACCGGCGCCCGTCGTCAATCGACCCGGGTTGTGGCGAGCGGGCCGGCACTGCCACGGAGGCCGCGCGGAAGTCCGGAAATCTTCTATTCAATCGTTTGCACGAACCGATTAGTCTGCCACCACGGCCCAGACGAGGCCGGTGCGGGAGGACGGACCGAGCGTGACGACGACAGCCACTGCCATCGAATTCACCGTCAACGGCCGGCCGGCGACGGTGTCCGTCGACGAGGAGACGCCGCTTCTCGACGTGCTGCGCAACACGCTCGACCTCAAGGGATCGCGCTTCGGCTGCGGCCTCGAGCAGTGCGGCTGCTGCATGGTGCTGATCGACGGCGAACTTGAGAAGGCGTGCGCCAAGCCGATGTGGTCGGTGGCCGGCAAAGCGGTGACGACGGTGGAAGGCCTCGGCACGCCGGAGGCGCCGCACCCGCTGCAGCAGGCCTTCCTCGACGAGCAGGCCGGCCAGTGCGGCTACTGCCTGTCGGGCATCCTGGTGGCCGCCAAGGCGCTGCTCGACCGCAACCCGTCGCCGACGCGCCGCGAGATCGCCGAGGCGCTCGACCAGAACATCTGCCGCTGCGGCGCCCACCAGCGCATGGTCCGCGCCGTCGAGAAGGCGGCCGCCGTGCTGCCCGGGG
>CAZDCR010000073.1:0-11798 GCA_964503995.1 uncultured Segnochrobactrum sp. | reverse complement strand
GGGCTTCCAGGATCATGTTGAAGGGCGTCTCCGCCGCACGGCGGACGCGCGAGAACCCGGCCTCGGCGAGAACTTCCGCCAGCCGCACCTCGCCGGCCTGGGCGCCGAGCGCGAGCCCGACCTCCTGGGCCATCGACACGGGCGTGCAGATCATCGCCGAGGAGGCGTAGTAGAGGCGGCCGACGGCGTTGAGGTTGTCCTCCAGCCGGTCGCCGGCCATCGGTTCGACCAGCATCAGGACACCGTCGGACGACAGCGTCGTGCGCAGGTGGGATGCCGCGCCGACCGGATCGCCCATGTCGTGCAGGCAATCGAACATCGTCACGAGGTCGAAGCCGCGCACCGGCACGTCCGTTGCCGACAGCGCGGCAAACCGCGTGTTGGCCGAGACGCCCGCCTGCTCCGCGGCCGCCCGCGCCCGCTGGATGGAGCCGGCGTGGTAGTCGAAGCCGGCGAAGTTCGAGCGCGGAAACGCCTGTGCCATCAGGATGGTCGAGGCGCCGTGGCCGCAGCCGACGTCGGCGACGCGGCCGCCCTCGTTGAGTTTCTCGACGACACCGTCGAGCGCCGGCAGCCAGTCGCGGACGAGGTGCTCGTGGTATCCGGCCCGGAAGAAGCGCTCGACGCCCGAAAACAGGCAGTCGCAGCGCTCGTGCCAGCCGAGGCCCTTGCCGCTGCGGAAGGCTTCCGCGATGCGGGGCGCGTCGACGACGCTGGAGGCGATCACCTCGAAGCCGCCGAGCATGTTCACCGGGCTTTCCGGGTCGGCGAACACCGCCGCCTGCTCCGGTGTCATCTCGAAGCTGTCGCTGATCGGATCGTAGTCGAGGTAGCCAGCGGCGGCGTGGGCCGCGAGCCACTCGCGGATGCAGCGCTCGTGGGTTCTGGTGAGTTCGGCGAGTTCCTGTGCGGTCGTTGGTCCTGCGTCACGCAGGGCGACGTAGAGGCCGAGCTCGTCGCCGATCCGCACCAGCGGAACGATCGAGGCGGCTCCAAGCTCGCCGAGCATCCTGCCGACGAAGGCGTCGAGCCGCGCCTGGTCGAGTGTCATGGTCGTCCCCTTTTGCTCTGAGACGCCACCGGCTCGCCGGTGGCGGTCCGAGCGGGCGACATCACCCGTCGGACGAGCAGGGGGAATAGGCCTTCGCGGATGGCGGCGATGTGAAGTGCGTCACAACCCGGCGGGTTGGCGGGCTTCCGGCCCCCCGGACCGACCGAGACGTGACGCGCAGCACAGGGCGGCGGGACAGGTGGCGTCCCGCCGCCCTCATCGTCACGTCAGGGCGTCAGTTCGGCCCGTCCATTCGGTCGGTCAGTTGGCCGAGAGCAGCTCCGGCACGGCGAGCAGGATGAGCTCGTTGTCGTCCTGCTTCTGCGGCTCGCGACCGGCCGAGAACGGCAGGTTGTTGTCGTTGCCGACGACGATGTGGCCCTCGTCCACCACCGCCACGTTCTCGATCGTCACGAACGGGAAGTCGAACGACCCCTCGGACCCGCCCTGGCGCGCCTTGCCGTCGGGATCGGCGATCTTCAGGAGGTCGATCGAGCCGATCTTGCGGGCCTTGCCGTCCTCGGTGAGCTCGATCTTGAAGACGCGCTTGAAGGCGGCAGGCGCCACGAAGCAGTCGGGACCCTTGTCGCCCTCGGCACAGGCGCGGGCGGCGATGCCCTCGTTGTTGTCGCGCTCGATGACGAGGGCCGTCTTCTCGTCGATCATGTTGAAATCGCCGATGTTGTTGCCGGCGACGTCGAGCGGGTAGGTCCACGAGCGGCCCGTCCAGGCTGCCTTCTCGACGTCGAACTCGAGGACGCGCAGCACTTCCTGGCCCTCGACCGTCTCCCACGCGCCGGCCGCCTCGACCCACAGCGGGCCTTCCAGCAGCGGATAGAGGAAACGGCCGTCCGGAGAGGCTGCCATGCCCTCGAAGCCGCGCGAGCGGCGGACGGTGAAGGCGACCTTGCCACCCGGCACGGCCGGCGTCGTCACCGCCGGGTGGTCGGGCGAGCGCACCGCGACGCCGTCGACCATCGTCTCGTGGAAGGCCCTGGCGCGGCCGTCGCGGCCGAACTCGACGAGGAAGGGACCGAACTCGTCGCCGACGAAGAACGAGTCTCCCACCGGCTGGATCGACTCGACGTCGAGGTCGGCGCCGGTGAGGTAGCGGCTGTCGCTGCTCTCGGTGGCGATGCGGTAGGGGAGGACCTTGTCGGGGTCGGAGAGGAACACCGTCTCCTCGATCTTGACGGTGCCGGCGTCCCAGTCCGGGCGCAGGCGGTGGATGATCAGCATGGCGTCGGGCGAGTTCGCCTTGGCACCGAAGCCGTTGTCCTGGATCACCCAGTAGGAGCCGTCGCCGGCGGCCTTGATGCCGGAGAAGCCCTGCACCGGCTGGCCCTCGAAGGGGGTCGCCATGCCGGTCATCCGCGGCGCGTCCTTCGACGACAGGAAGCTCGAGCCCGGCACGCTGCCCACCGCGTCGACGCGGCGGGCGTCGGGCGCAGTGTACTTGCCGGAGATCGCGAGGTCGGCGGGGGCGTTCGCCGGCGGCGCGACGAAGGTTGCGGCCGGCAGCACGGCGTGGCCGGCGAGGGTGGCCGGGAAGGTGCCGTCGGCCAGTGCGGCCGGTGCGGCGAGGATGGCGACGGCCAGCGCGGACGCCAGCGTTCGAACGATCGAGGTCATCGGCCGATCTCCACAATGCGGATGCCGGCGGGGGCTGCCGGTGGGCCGCTTATGGGGACGGCGGACGACGCTCGTGTCTCGGTTCGACGACGGGTCGATGACGATGCGGGGGCGCGGGAGCGTGCCGGCCGGGCGCGTCGGTCAGCGCGGTTGCGGTGCGGGCACCAGCCTGCCCTGGGCGAGGCGGAGCAGCGTCGCCGCCGACAGCGCCGTGATCGCGAGGTTGGCGAGGACAAACAGCGCGATGGCGAACCACTCGATCACCGGCGGCGCACCGCGGCCGACGAGGAGGATCGCCGCGAGCGGCGCCGCCGCCAGGCCGAAGGAGAAGGCCCACCAGCTCGGCGCAAAGCCGTTCGCCGCCACCCACGGCAGCAGCCGGCCGATGACGAGCATCATCATCAGGCCGTAGCCGAGGAGCGCGTAGTCGAACGGCCCGGGCGTGCCGGCGGTGACGGCGAGCCAGGCGACGAGGCCGACCACCGGCGGGGCGATCTGGATGCCGATCAGTGGCCGGATCGCCGGTGCCATCGGCTCATGGCTGAAGAAGCGGGCCCAGATGGTGGATTCGATGGCGAGCCAGGACAGCATGCCGGCGCCGAAGAACATCATCCCCACCTCGGGAAGCCGCAGGGCGCCGAGCGCGATGGTGGCGGCGAAGTTGCCGGCGACCAGCGGCAGATACAGCACCGGCGTGATCATCGGCGCCGGCAGGGTGCCGAGCCAGAGGCCACCGACCCGCCAGGCGATGTAGGCGAGGTGGCCGCCGAGACCGACCGCCAGCAGCGTCCAGGCGAGCGCCTCGCTGTAGGGCCGGACGGCGCCCACCATCAGGAGCGTGGCGACGAAGACGAGGCCGACGAAGCAGCACTGCACGGGGTGCTCGAGCTCGGCCTTCACCGCCTCGAAATTGGCGATGCAGCGCGCGATGAAGCCGATCGCGAGGATGATCCAGACGAGGGCGGCGAGCGCCAGCACGAGCTCGCCGATCAGTGGCGGCACGCCCCAGACGGTGGCGGCGGCGCGCCAGCCGGCGCCAAGGCCGGCGAGACCGAGGACGATCGCGAACAGGGACGACGGCAACCGGGTCAGCATCGGCGAGCTCCACCAGGCACGGGAGACGCGAGGCTTACGATAACCGGAGGCCTTCGACAAAGGGCGCTCTGCGACGAAGCCCCATCGCGATGATCGGGGTGCCAGAAACGGCGAGGGGCGGCCCCGGGGCCGCCCCTCCGTCTCATGTCCGGCCGCGGCCGGAGCGCTCTCGTCGGCGGCTCAGTACTTGTAGAGCTCGGACTTGAACGGGCCGGACTGCGACACGCCGATATAGGCGGCCTGCTCGTCCGAGAGCTTGGTCAGGCTGGCGCCGAGCTTGGCGAGGTGCAGGCGGGCGACCTTCTCGTCGAGGTGCTTCGGCAGCACGTAGACCTTGTTCTCGTACTGGCCGGGGTTCGTCCACAGCTCGATCTGGGCGAGCGTCTGGTTGGTGAACGACGCCGACATCACGAAGCTCGGATGGCCGGTGGCGTTGCCGAGGTTCACCAGCCGGCCCTGGGAGAGCAGGATCATCCGGTTGCCGGCGGGGAACTCGATCAGGTCGACCTGCGGCTTGACGTTCTTCGACTTGAAGTTCTTCAGGCCGGCGACCTGGATCTCGTTGTCGAAGTGGCCGATGTTGCAGACGATCGCCATGTCCTTCATGGCGCGCATGTGGTCGACGGTGATGACGTCCTTGTTGCCGGTGGCGGTGACGAAGATGTCGGCGGAGCCGACGACCTCCTCCAGCGTCTTGACGTCGTAGCCGTCCATCGCCGCCTGCAGGGCGCAGATCGGGTCGATCTCGGTGACGATGACGCGCGCGCCGGCGCCGGCGAGCGACTGCGCCGAACCCTTGCCGACGTCGCCATAGCCGCAGACGACCGCAACCTTGCCGGCCATCATCACGTCGGTGCCGCGGCGGATCGCGTCGACCAGGCTCTCACGGCAGCCGTAGCGGTTGTCGAACTTCGACTTCGTCACGGAATCGTTGACGTTGATCGCCGGGAACGGCAGCTCGCCCTTCTTCTGCAGCTCGTAGAGGCGGTGGACGCCCGTCGTCGTCTCCTCGGAAACGCCGCGGATGTTCGCCTTCACCTTCGAGTACCAGCCGGGGTTCTTGGCGAGGCGGGCCTTGATGGTGGCGTAGAAGAACTCCTCCTCCTCGTTCTTCGGATTGTCGAGAATGGAGGGATCGGTCTCGGCCTTGGAGCCGATCAGGCAGAGCATCGTCGCGTCGCCGCCGTCGTCGAGGATCATGTTGGCGGTTTCGCCATTGCCCCAGTCGAACAGCCGGTCGGTGTAGTTCCAGTATTCCTCGAGCGTCTCGCCCTTGACGGCGAACACCGGGATGCCGCGGGCGGCGATCGCGGCGGCGGCGTGGTCCTGGGTGGAGTAGATGTTGCAGGAGGCCCAGCGGACCTCGGCGCCGAGCTCGACCAGCGTCTCGATGAGCGCGGCGGTCTGGATCGTCATGTGGAGCGAGCCGGCGATGCGGGCGCCCTTCAGCGGCTTCGAGGGCCCGTACTCCTCGCGGGTGGCCATCAGGCCGGGCATCTCGGTCTCGGCGATGTCGAGCTCGGTGCGGCCCCAGTCGGCGAGGGTAATGTCCTTGACGACATAATCGGTGAAGGTGGTCATCGGCGGCTCCGCAAACGTCTCTGGCGAACGCGACGCGGCGCTCCGGCGGCCCGCACGCCTCGCGCACGGCACCGCCGCGGCGTCCGCCGCAACGTGGCGCGGTTATAGGCGCCCCGGCGGATCGCTTCAATAAGGATATAACGATTTCTTTATATCAGATCGGAGTGAACTCGCTCCGATCCGTGGTCGCCGGCGCGTCGCCCGCGCCGGCGCCGGCGGTCAGGCGGCCGAGAGGTTTCGGCCGGAGGTG
This sequence comes from uncultured Segnochrobactrum sp., assembly GCA_964503995.1. Taxonomy (GTDB): domain Bacteria; phylum Pseudomonadota; class Alphaproteobacteria; order Rhizobiales; family Segnochrobactraceae; genus CAMDHY01. The sequence goes on along the minus strand of CAZDCR010000073.1, from coordinate 6,189 downwards.
CGGTCGAAGAGAATGATCTTCTCGGGATTCCACGAGAAGCCGACGCTGTCGTCGATGCGCGGGTGCTGGGTGGCCGGTGCCGTCAGCCGCACGAAGGCGTCGCCAGTGGCGAGCGTGACGATCTTCTCGACGCCGTGGTCCTCGATGTCGTGGACGCGCGCCTTGGCAGGGGCCTCGGGATCGAGCCGGAGGTGCTCCGGCCGCACGCCGAAGGTCACCGGCCGGCCCTCGTGGGCGGCCGCGACCGAGATCGGCAGCGAGAAGCCGGCCTCGGTGACCGCCGAGCCACCGCGGACGGCGCCGTCGAGGAGGTTCATCGGCGGCGAGCCGACGGAGCGGGCGACGAAGGTGTTGGTCGGCCGGGCGTAGATCTCCGAGGGCGTGCCGACCTGGACGAGGCGGCCGCGGTCGAGCACGCCGATGCGATCGCCCATCGACATCGCCTCGACCTGGTCGTGGGTGACGAACAGGAAGGTGGCGCCGAGGGTGATCTGCAGGCGCTTCAGCTCGGTGCGCAGCGCCTCGCGCAGCTTGGCGTCGAGCGCCGACAGCGGCTCGTCCATCAGGAAGACGCGGGGCTTGCGGACGATGGCGCGGCCGATCGAGACGCGCTGCATCTCGCCGCCGGACAGGCGGTCGGTCTTGCGCTCGAGCAGGTGCTCGATGCGCAGCGTCCGCGCCACCCGTTCGACGCGCTCCTGGATCTCGGCCGGGGCGACGCGACGGATCTTCGACTTCAGCGGAAACTCGAGGTTCTCCCGCACCGTGTAGCGCGGATAGAGCGAGTACTGCTGCAGCACGAGGGCGACGTCGCGCTCCGCCGCACCCCAGCTGCCGACGTCGACACCGTCGATCAGCACGGTGCCGTCGTCGGGCTTCTCGAGGCCGGCGACGATGCGCAGCGTCGTCGTCTTGCCGGCGCCGGTCTCGCCGAGCAGCACGAAGAACTGGCCGTCGGCGATCTCGAGGTCGAGGTTCTTCAGGGCGGCCTTGCCGCCGAAGCTCTTGGTGACGTTCCTGAGCTCGATGTGCGCCATGACTAACGGAACTCCCGGCGAACGGACGGAGCGGGGACGGCCGGCGCCGGCGCCCCCGGACGGCGGTCCGCGATCACAGTCTCACCCCGAGCGACTGGCCGCTGGCGGTGTCGAAGAAGTGCGCCTGGGCGGGGTCGATGCGGGCGTGCACGCGCTCGCCCGCCGCCGGCACGAAGCCGGCCGACGTCCGCGCCCTGAGCATTGCCTCGCCGACCTTGAGGTCGACGATGTCGTAGGAGCCGAGCGGCTCGATCAGGTGCACCTCGACGGGGACGTAGCCGTCGCGCGCCTCGCGAGAGACGAGCACGCCCTCCGGCCGGATGCCCATGGCGAGCCCGCCGCCGGCCGCGTGGCCATTGAGGTGGCCGAGAAGTTCGCGCGGGAAGGCGAAGCCCGGCGTTGCCTTGTCGACGGCGACGCTGACGGCGCCGCCCTCGTCGCGCACAGCGGCCGGCGACACGTTCATCACCGGACTGCCGACGAACTGCGCGACGAACAGGTTCTGCGGCCGCGAGTAGACTTCCTCGGGGGAGCCGACCTGCTGCAGCACGCCCTCGTGCATGATGACGATGCGGTCGGCAAGGCTCATCGCCTCCACCTGGTCGTGGGTGACGTAGATGGTGGTCGAGCCCTGCTTGAGATGCAACCGCTTGATCTCGGCGCGCATCTCCTCGCGTAGCTTGGCGTCGAGCGCGCCGATCGGCTCGTCCATCAGCATCGCCTTCGGCTGGCGCACCAGGGCGCGGCCGATGGCGACGCGCTGCATGTCGCCGCCCGACAGCGCCGACGGCCGGCGGTCGAGCAGGTCGGTGATGCGCAGCACCCGAGCGATCTCGCGCACGGACGTGTCGATCTCGGTCTTCGCCATGCGGGTCGCCCGCAGCGGGAAGGCGATGTTCTCGTAGACCGTCATGTGCGGGTAGAGCGAGAACGACTGGAACACCATGGCGATGTCGCGGTCGGAGCACTTCAGGTGCTTGACCGGCTTGCCGTCGATGAGGATGTCACCCTCGTCGATCGTCTCGAGGCCGGCGATGGCGCGCAGCGTCGTCGTCTTGCCGCAGCCGGACTGGCCGAGCATGACGATGAACTCGTTTGGCGCGATGGTGAGGTTCAGGTCCTTGATGACCTGCACGGGGCCGAACCACTTCTGGATGCCCCGGAGCACGATCTCGGTCATCCGTGGCCTCCCTCGCGTGCCGCGTGGCCATCGCCGCCGGCATCCGGCCGCGGCGGCGGCGGGATCTTGATGGTGATCATGAAGCCGACGAGCCCGATCAGGATCAAAGTCACTCCGTAGCGGTGCAGGAAGAAGTTCCAGGGCTGGCAGAGCGCGATGATGCCGAAAATCATCAGGCCCTGCATCGCCGGGTGCAGAAAGCGGTGGTTGAACGCCCGGAAACTCATTTGCGGATCGCTCCGAAGCTCATGCCCCTGAGGAGGTGGCGGCGGAGAAGGAAGGTGAAGATCGCCACCGGCAGCAGGAACAGGAAGGTTCCGGCCGCGATCACCGTCCAGTCCGGCAGGCCCGAGCCGACCTGGCTCGGGATGAACGGCGGCGCCGTCTGGGCGTCGCGCCGCGTCATGATCAGGGCGAAGACGTACTCGTTCCAGGCGGTGATGAAGCAGAACACCGCGGTCGCGGCGATGCCCGTCGCCGCCTCCGGCAGCACCACCTTGAAGAAGGCCTCCATGCGCGTGTAGCCGTCGACGAGCGCCGCTTCCTCGTATTCCTTCGGGATCTCGTCGATGAAGCCCTTCATCAGCCACACCGAGAAGGACAGGTTGAAGGCGGTGTAGAGAATGATCAGCCCGATGTGCGTGTCGTTCAGCCCGAACGTCCGGTACATCAGGAACATCGGGATCGCCACCACCACGGGTGGAAGCATGCGGGTCGACAGGATGAAGAACAGCCAGTCGTTCTCGCCCTTCACCTTGAACCGCGAGAAGCCGTAGGCGGTGAAGGTGCCCATCCCGACGGCGAGCACGGTGGAGATGATCGCGACGATCAGCGAGTTCATGAAGCGATCGGGATAGCCCGAGAGCTGCACCTCGCCCTTGCCGTCGCGCACCACCTTCTCGCCGCCGTCGAAGACGAGCCGCTCCCACCACGGGGCGGCGGCGTATTCCTCCGGGGTCGGCTGCTCGCGCAGCTGCGAGCGGCGCAGCATCAGCTTCACGAACGGCGAGATCTCCGGCGTGAAGACGATCGTCGGCGGCACTGTCGTCGCCAGGTTGCGCGGCTTGAAGGAGGTCGAGACGATCCAGTAGATCGGCGCCAGGAAGATCATCGTCACGATCAGGACCGAGACGATGGCGAGCTTGTTGAGCGTCCGCTCGCCCGTTGTCTGAACGGCGGCCATCTCAGCGCTCCTTCACTTTGTTCAGGTACTTCACATAGATGTTGGTGATGGCGATGACCATGATCAGCATGATGTAGGCGAGCGCGCAGCTGAGGCCCGTCTGCCATTCCTGGAACGCCATCTTGTAGAGGCGGATCGAGATCACCTCTGTCGTCGGCTGGCTCGTCAGGATGTAGGCGAGGTCGAAGGTCTTGAACGCCTCCATCGTGCGGAAGATGATCGCGATCATCAGGATCGGCGCGACCAGCGGCAGCGTGATGCGGAAAAAGGTGTAGAGCGGCCCGGCGCGGTCGATCGCCGCCGCCTCGTAGAGATGCTTCGGCACCGCCGACAGGCCGGCGAGCGAGAGCAGCATGACGAAGGGCGACCACATCCAGATGTCGGTGAGGGCGACGGCGTAGAGGGCGACGTCGGGGTTCGACAGCCACTCGAAGCGGCCGAGGCCGAGGGCATAGTTGATGATGCCGAAGGACGGGTCGTAGAGCAGCTTCCAGAACAGCCCGACCACCGCCATCGACAGCATCATCGGCAGCAACAGCAGCGTCGTGATCAGCCCCTTGAAGGGGATTTCGCGGTTGAGCAGCATCGCCACGCCGAACCCGACGATGACCTGGCCGGTGACCGAGACGATCACGTATTTCGCCGTGATGGCGAAGTTGTTCCAGATGAAGGGGTCGTTGAGGAGGGTGCGGTAGTTCTCGAGGCCGACGAAGTTCCACGCGGCATTGGTCGACGCCCGGAAGTCCGTGAAGGAGTAGCCGAGCGAGTATAGCAGCGGGAAGATGTTGAAGACGATCAGGAAGACGATCGTCGGAATGATGAACAGGTTCCGGATGGCGAGGTCGCTCATTCCCCGCCGCGCCGCCCGCGAGTGCGGGTCGAGCGTCGTCATCGTCAAAGTCGTCAAAACCCTGCTCCTCCCAGAGCGCCCGATGTCCGCCGGTGCGACGTCGTGCAAGCCGCTACGAGGGGGCGGCGCATGGCCGTCCCCTCGCAAGGGTCAGTCCCGCCTTACTGGAAGCGGTTGTACTTCTTGAAGGTGGTGTTCCAGTCGTTCGCGAGGTTGTCGAGGACTTCCTTCGCGTTGCCCTGGCCAGCCGTCACGTAGGGATAGACGCGCTGGTTCATCTGGATGAGCAGCTCGGCATATTCCGGCGTCGCCCAGAAGTCCTTCACCTTGAACATCGTCTCGTAGAAGGCCTTGTTGTAGGGCGTCGCCTCCTGGAACTCGGCGCTCTCAAGAACGGCCGTGTTGCAGGTATAGCCGCCGAGCTCGGCCCAGCGCTTCTGCGTCGAGTCCTTGACGAACCACTCGAGGAACTTGAACGCCTCTTCCTGGTTCTCCGAGTAGGAGACGATCGAGATGCCCTGGCCGCCGAGCGCGGCGAACTGGGCGCCGCCCGGTCCGGCCGGGTTGGCGAAGAAGCCGGTGGACTTGGCGTTCGGGTTCGACGCCTCGTTCACCAGGGCGGGGAAGAAGGCGAAGTAGTTCATGCTCATCGCCGCCAGGTTCTCGGTGATCGCCTGGTTGTTCTCGACGAAGAAGGCCTTGGCCCAGCCCGGCGGCGTGAAGCCGTAGAGCTCGCGGTACATCTCCAGCGCGGCGATGTTCTCGGGCGAATTGATGATGCCGTCGACCTTGTAGGTGACGTAGTCACCGAGCTCGCCGCCATAGGAGAAGATGGCGTTCTCGACGCCCATCACCAGGCCGTCATACGAGTTGTCGGTGTAGATGGCGATGCCGTAGCGGCCCTGGTCCGGGCGATGGAAGAACTCGGCGATGTCGCGCATCTCGGCCCACGTCTTCGGCGCGGCGAGATCGTAGCCGTATTTCGCCTTGAACGCCTCCATCTCCTTCGGGTCCTCGAACCAGTCCTTGCGATAGGACCAGCCGACGGCGTCACCCTCGGCGGGGATGGACCAGTACTTGCCAGAGTTGGACGGGTATTCGGAGTAGTACTTGACGGTGGCGGGCGCCATCGTCTCGTTCAGCTTGTGCTTGTTGAAGAAGTCGGTGAGGTCGACATAGTGTCCGGCCTCGGAGGCGGCGCCGATCCACTGCGAGTCGCCGACGACCATGTCGTAGGCGGAGCCGCGGGCGTTGAACTCGGTGAACGCCTTGGTCTGGAAGTCGGCCCACGGCGTCGTCTCGACCGTCACTTTCACGCCGGTCTCGGCCTCGTACTCGTTCGCCAGTTCCTGCAGGTAGTTGGCCGGATCCCACTCCGCCCAGAAGATCGTCAGCTCCTGCGCCGACGCGCTCCCGACGAAGCCGAGCAGCGATGCTCCGGCGATCAGCCCTTTCAGAAATCCTTGTGCCATCCTGTGTCCTCCCACTGTTTCTGTTTTTTCGCTCGGGCCTGCCGGCGATTGTGCCCGGCCCGACGAAGCTTGCCACCCGAAGAGAGCCTGCGTCGCCTCCCGTGCCGCTCCAGGTCGTTGCCTGAAGGCAGAACTCACTGCCTCAACTGGTAGTACCAATCAGAGGCTTCCGTCAAGTCTCAACTCATTTACGGAGCCGACTCCCATCAACAATTCAGGCAAGTAACGCCACGTATTTGATGGGAAAACATCACGGCTGCGCTTCCGTCCAGGCCCCGACGGGAATCTGCCGCCTCAGCGGGCAGCCTGCCCATAGGGTAAAATTGGTCTAGCCAGATGGGCCTTTCTCCCGCTCGGCGATGGCGGCGCGGACGAGCGTCGCGGCGGCCCAGGTCGCCACCTCCGCCGCCGTTTCGCCGTCGAGGTTCCACATGTCCTTGAGCACCACCAGCGCCTCGACGCCGAAG
>CAZDCR010000072.1:0-11883 GCA_964503995.1 uncultured Segnochrobactrum sp. | reverse complement strand
GCCCACCCTTTCCGAAGGCGAAGGACCGATCTATGTGCGGCTCGCCGACCGCATCGAGGCCGACATTGCCGCCGGGGCCCTTCCCGCCGGCGTCAAGCTGCCGCCGCAGCGCAATCTCGCCTTCGACCTCGGCGTGACCATCGGCACCGTCGGCCGGGCCTATGCGCTGGTGCGCGAGCGGGGCCTGGTCTCGGGCGAGGTCGGCCGCGGCACCTTCGTGCTCGGCAGCGGCGAGGAGCCGGCCCGACAGCCGCAATCCGAGGTGTTCGGCGGGACACGCTTCGCGCCGACGATCGGCAAGCTCAGGATGGACTCGACCGCGGCACCGGACGTCGGACAGACGCGCCTGATCTCCGAACTCGTCACACGGATCGCTCGTGACCACGCGGCCGACATGCTCGACTACGTCCGCCAGCCCCTGCCCGCCTCGCTCGAAGCGGGGCGGGTCTGGCTGGCGCGCGACGGATGGCAGCCGGCACCGGACTCGATCGTGCCGACGGCAGGCGCGCATGCCGCCATCATGGCCGTGATCGCGGCGATGACCGTTCCCGGCGACCGGATCGTGTTCGAAGCGCTCACCTATTCCTCGATCGCCCGCAGCGCCGCCCTGATCGGCAGGCGTCCGGTCATGGTCGAGATCGACGGCCACGGCATGATTGCGGAGGATTTCGAGCGCGTCTGCGCCCAGCAGCATCCGAAGCTCGCCTTCCTGATGCCCAGCCTCCACAACCCGACCCTCGCGACACTGCCGCAGGAGCGCCTGACCGAGATCGTCGGCATCGCCCGCCGCCACAATGTCTGGTTCATCGAGGACATGGTCTTCGGCAACCTCGTCGACGGGGCGCCGAATCTGCTCGTGTCGCTCGCACCGGAGCGGACGTTCCATGTCGGCAGCCTCTCGAAGAGCGTCGCGGCCGGCCTGCGAACGGGATGGGTCGCCTGCCCGCCGCACACCGCCCAGCGCGTCCACACCGCGAGCCGCATGGTCGCGGGCAGCCTGCCGACATTCCTGATGTCGGAAACCGCCGCCAGGCTGGTGCTGTCGGGTGAAGCCGAGGCGATCCGCCGGGCCGTCCGTGCCGAGACCGCCACCCGCGAGGCCATCGCCCGGGACATCCTCGCCGAAGCCGACTTCGCATCGCGGCCCGACATCCCCTTCCTCTGGATGAAACTGCCGGAGCCATGGCTCTCCGGCCTGTTCCGCCGGGCCGTCTCCGACGAGGGCGTGCTCGTCGACGAGGAGGACGAGTACAAGCCGGTCCGGACCGAGCGCAACCATCACCGCATCCGCGTCGGCTTTTCCTCCGTCGGATCGCGCGACGATGTGGTGCGCGGCTTCGAAACCATCCGCCGCGTGCTCGAAGGCGGCATCGCCGGACACGACAGCTTCGGCTGACGGGCGTTGGCCTGAACGTGGGCGGACGGGCGCCGGGGGCCGGCGGAGCCGATGCCGCTATGGCTCCATGGCGGAGATATCGCAGCCGATTTTCCGATGCGCCCCCCGTGTCATCCTCCGCCCGCTTGCGCTATGGAGCGCTCAGACCGCGCCATCGCACGACAGGGCCCGCCATGACCATTCCCAACACCGTCCCGATCACGCCCGAGCTCGTGGCCGCGCACGGGCTGAAGCCGGACGAGTACCGGCGCATCCTCGACCTGATCGGGCGCGAGCCGTCCTTCACCGAACTCGGGATCTTCTCGGCGATGTGGAACGAGCACTGCTCGTACAAGTCTTCCAAGAAATGGCTGCGCACCCTGCCGACGACGGGGCCGCAGGTCATACAGGGGCCTGGCGAGAATGCGGGCGTCGTCGACATCGGCGACGGCGACTGCGTCGTCTTCAAGATGGAGAGCCACAACCATCCCTCCTACATCGAGCCCTACCAGGGGGCTGCGACCGGCGTCGGCGGCATCCTGCGCGACGTCTTCACCATGGGCGCGCGGCCGATCGCGGCGATGAACGCGCTGCGCTTCGGCGAGCCCGGACACCCCAAGACACGCCATCTCGTGGCGGGAGTCGTCTCGGGCGTCGGCGGCTACGGCAATTCCTTCGGCGTGCCGACGGTCGGCGGCGAGGTGCAGTTCGACGCGGCCTACAACGGCAATATCCTCGTCAATGCCTTTGCCGCGGGTATCGCCAGGACGGACGGGATCTTCCTGTCGCAGGCCAAGGGCGTCGGGCTTCCGGTCGTCTATCTCGGCGCCAAGACCGGCCGCGACGGGGTCGGCGGAGCGACGATGGCGTCAGCCGAGTTCGACGACCAGATCGAGGAGAAGCGCCCGACCGTGCAGGTGGGTGACCCCTTCACCGAGAAATGCCTGCTCGAAGCCTGTCTGGAACTGATGGCCTCGGGCGCCGTCATCGCCATCCAGGACATGGGCGCGGCGGGCCTGACCTGCTCGGCCGTCGAGATGGGCGCCAAGGGCGACCTCGGCATCCGCCTCGACCTCGACAGGGTGCCCGTGCGCGAGGAGCGCATGTCGGCCTACGAGATGATGCTGTCGGAGAGCCAGGAGCGCATGCTCATGGTGCTTAAGCCCGAGCTGCGCGACACGGCGGAAGCGATCTTCCGCAAGTGGGGCCTCGACTTCGCGATCGTCGGCGAGACCACGGACGACCTCCGCTTCCGCGTCTTCCACCAGGGCGAGGAGGTCGCCAACCTGCCGATCAAGGATCTCGGCGACCAGGCGCCCGAATATGATCGCCCCTGGGTGGTGCCGCCCCTGCCCGCGGCGCTGCCGCAGGGCGAACCGGCGGCAGATGCGAGCGACGAGATGCTCGACCTCGTCTCCCGCGTGCTGGACGGCGACACGGCCGCAGGCGAGAGGATGGCGGCGCTGAGCGAAGACAGCCGCCGCATCACCCGCCCCTGGGTCGGCGACCGCGCTCCGGCTCCCGGATTCGCGGGCGATCCGTTCGATCCCGCCGACGCGCTGCTGGCGCTTCTCGGCTCGCCGGACCTCTCCTCCCGCCGCTGGGTCTGGGAGCAGTACGACACGCTGATCCAGGGCAATTCGCTGCAGCGGCCGGGCGGCGACGCCGGCGTCGTGCGCATCGACACGCATCCGTCCAAGGCGCTCGCCTTCTCGTCCGACGTCAACCCGCGCTACTGCCAGGCCGACCCGTTCGAGGGCGGCAAGCAGGCGGTGGCGGAATGCTGGCGCAACCTCACCGCCACCGGCGCCCTGCCGCTGGCGGCGACCGACAATTTGAACTTCGGCAATCCCGAACGTCCGGAGATCATGGGCCAGCTCGTCCAGGCGATCAAAGGCATCGGCGAGGCCTGCCGCGCGCTCGACTTCCCGATCGTGTCCGGCAACGTCTCGCTCTACAACGAGACCAGCGGCAAGGCGATCCTGCCCACGCCCACCATCGCCGGCGTCGGCCTGATCGACGACTGGTCGACGATGGCGACCGTCGGCTTCAAGACGCCCGGCCGGGCCGTGCTGCTCGTCGGCTCGCGCAAGGACTTCGCCAACGGCCATCTCGGCCAGTCGGCCTATCTGCGGACCGTCTTCGCGAGCGCGGAGGGGACGCCGCCGCCGGTCGACCTGGCCGCCGAGCGGCGCGTCGGCGATTTCGTGCGCTCGCTGATCCGGCGCGGGACGGCGAACGCCGTGCACGACGTTTCGGACGGCGGCGTCGCCGTCGCCTTCGCCGAAATGGCGATGGCGGGCGGCATCGGCGGCACGCTGCCCGGTCCGGCCGAGGTGGACGCGATTCCCTTCTTCTTCGGCGAGGACCAGGGACGCTATCTGGTCGAGATCGACCTCGATCCGCAGGGCGAGGAGATGGTCGACCTGTGGAACGAAGCGAAGTCGCTCGGTATATTCGCGCCCTGGGTGGGCACCACCGGCGGCGATTCCCTGACGCTCGGCGACGGCCGGGCCGTTCCGCTCGCCGATCTTGCCGCCGCCCACGAAGGCTGGTTCCCGAAATTCATGGATGGAGCACACTGATGCCAATGGACGCCCGCGACATCGAGACGCTCATCAAGGAATCGATCCCCGACGCCCGGGTGACGATCCGCGATCTTGCCGGCGACGGCGACCATTATGCGGCCGAGGTCGTGGCGGAGAGCTTCCGCGGCAAGTCGCGCGTGCAGCAGCACCAGATGGTCTACAACGCGCTGAAGGGCAACATGGGCGGGGTGCTGCATGCGTTGGCCCTGCAGACGAGCGTACCGGACTGACCGGTCCGGATCGGCCCTCCTTGCCGATGCGGGGGCGACGCCCGCGCCTCGACAAGCACCGGACGATCTTCTATCTAAGGCTTAGCCAATACACGCATTTCATCTCCGGCCTTGAACCGGACGAAGAAGGAAGGACAGCCATGAGCGCCATCACCGATTTCATTGCCAGCGAAGTCAAGGGCAACGACGTGGTCCTCTTCATGAAGGGGACGCCCGGCTTCCCGCAGTGCGGATTTTCCGGCCAGGTCGTGCAGATTCTCGACTATGTCGGCGTCGACTACAAGGGGATCAACGTGCTGACGTCCGATGAGCTGCGCCAGGGGATCAAGGAATTCTCGCAGTGGCCGACGATCCCGCAGCTCTACGTCAAGGGCGAGTTCGTCGGCGGATGCGACATCGTCCGCGAGATGTTCCAGGCCGGCGAGCTGCAGGCTTTCCTCGACGAGAAGGGCGTGAGCGTCAAGGGCGCCGCCTGAGACACCTGCCCGGCACCGCCGCGATCTGAAAAGACGGGATCCCGGGACCATTACCCGGGACCGATGCCGGAAATGCGCCGTCCGCGGCGCGTTTCCTTTTTGTTTGTGTGTAGATCGGACGCATTGCCATGGACCCGACGGTCGCCCCCTCCCCGCGCAAGCCGCCTTTGCTGACGATCCCCCGCTGGGAGTTCATCGCCATCGCGGCGGGCCTCATGGCCCTGAACGCCCTGGCGATCGACATCATGCTGGTCGCGCTGCAGCAGATCGGCATGAGCCTCGCCGTCGAGGACGAGAATTCCAGACAGCTGGTCGTGACCGCCTATGTCATCGGCTTCGGGCTTGCGCAGCTCGTGTTCGGCCCCGTTTCAGACCGCTTCGGCCGGCGCATTCCTCTGCTGGTCGGGCTCGGCATCTACGTCGTCGCGGGCTTCGCCTGCGCCTTCGCACCGTCCTTCACGATCCTGCTGGTCCTGCGCTTCATCCAGGGTCTCGGCGCGGCTTCCACGCGCGTCATCTCCGTCTCGCTGGTGCGCGACGTCTACGGCGGCCGGGCCATGGCCGAAGTGATGTCGCTGGTGTTCATGGTGTTCATGGTCATTCCGGTCGTCGCGCCCGGCATCGGCCAGTTCATCATGCTGTTTTCGGAATGGCCGATGATCTTCATCTTCATCGGCGTGATGTCCCTCGCCTTCACGGTCTGGACGGCGCTGCGGCTTCCCGAAACGCTGCCGCCGAGCCAGCGCCGGCCCTTCACCGCCGCCGTCATCCTGGATGCTTTCCGTATCGTCCTCACCGAACGCGTGGCGATCTGCTACACGATCGCCATGACGGCCATCATCGGCGCGCTGTTCGGCTTCATCAATTCGGCGCAGCAGGTCTATGTCGGCATCTACGGCGTCGGCGAGATGTTCCCGTTCTACTTCGCTCTGGTGGCCGGCCTCATGGCCGTGTCGTCCTTCCTCAACGCACAGATGGTCGGGCGCTTCGGCATGCGGAGGCTGGCCCACGGCGCCCTCCTCGGCTTCCTTGCGGTCACGGCCGTCTCCTTCGTCCTGGCGCTGGCCGGTCCCATCCCGTTCTGGCTCTTCCTGACGCTGTTCGCGGTCGCGATGGTGCAGTTCGCCTGGATCGGCTCGAATTTCAACGCGCTCGCCATGGAGCCGCTCGGCCATGTCGCGGGGACGGCTTCCTCGGTGCAGGGCTTCCTGCAGACGGTGGGCGGCGGCGTGGTCGGCGCGCTGATCGGACAGGCCTATGACGGCACCGTGGCGCCGCTGGCAGGCGGCTACTTCGTGGCGGCCGCGATCGCGCTCGTCATGACGCTGATCGCGGAGAAGGGGCGGCTCTTCCGGTCGCAGAACCCGCGGGTCTGAACCGCGCGCCGGCCGGTCAGTCGGCCCACAATTCGCGACGCAGCTCCACCCAGCTCTCCCGGTCGGGCGCCACGAGCAGTCCGCCGTCAAGATGCTCGGGCCGGTAGGCGCTGCCGTCGAGCCGCGCGACATGGCCGCCCGCCTCGGTCTGGATCAGCGTGCCGGCCAGGTGATCCCACGGCATCAGCTTGTTGTAGACGACGAAATGCGCGTGGCCGCTTGCGATGAGGCGATACTCGTGCGCCGAGCAGCGGTAGGCGATCTGCGAGAGCGCTTTGGCCTGGTTGCGCGCGAGCCGCGCCCGGTCGGGTTCGGCGAAATACTGCCACGACGCGCTGCCGGTCATCTCCGCCAGCGGCACGGCGGGCGCCACCCGCACCGCCGTCTCCCGGCCGCCCTCGTGGCGAAGCCGGCTGCCCCCGCCCCTCACGCCGATCATGCAGTCGCGCCCGAGCGGATCGTGGATCAGCCCGGCAACCGTCTCGCCTCTCGCCACCACCGCCAGGATGACGCCGAAGAGCGGCACGCCGGAGGCAAAGTTGTAGGTGCCGTCCACGGGATCGAGCACGAAGGCGAGATCGGCCTTCGCCAGGCCGTCCAGCAGACGGGGATCCTCCGCGCAGGCTTCCTCGCCGATCACCAGGGCGCCCGGATATCGCGAGGTCAGACGCGCCGTGAGGAAGCGTTCGGCCTCGACGTCGGCATCGGTGACGAGGTCGATCGCGCTCGACTTGCGCCGCACGTCGCCGGAACCGAGCCGCCTGAACCGCGGCATGATCTCGCGCCGCGCCGCCTCGTCGAGCAGGTCCGCCAGCCAGTCGACGTCGCTCTCGTCAAAACGCAACGTCCGGCTCCCCGTGGCCGCGCCTGGCGTCGAGACCGGCGAAATCGAACAGCTTGGTATCCAGGAGATGGCTCGGCCGCACGTTGGCCAGCGCCCGGATCATCGTGTCCTTGCGCCCGGGCATCCTGCTCTCGATGCCGTCGAGCATCGCCTTCATGGCGTTGCGCTGCAGTCCGTCCTGGCTGCCGCACAGGTCGCAGGGGATGATGGGGAAGCGCATCGCCTCGGCGAACCGGGTCAGATCCGCCTCGTCGCAATAGGCGAGCGGCCGCAGCACCATTACGTCGCCCTCGTCGTTGAGCAGCTTTGGCGGCATCGCGGCCAGCCGTCCGCCATGGAAGAAGTTCATGAAGAAGGTCTCGAGGATGTCGTCGCGGTGGTGACCGAGCACCAGCGCCGCGCAGCCCTCCTCGCGCGCGATCCGGTAGAGATGTCCGCGCCGCAGCCGCGAGCACAGGGAGCAGTAGGTCTTCCCCTTCTCGATCTTGTCGGTGACCACCGAATAGGTGTCCTGATACTCTATCCGATGCGGCACGCCGAGCGAGGCGAGGTAGTCCGGCAGCACGTGCTTGGGAAAGTTCGGCTGACCCTGGTCGAGATTGCAGGCGAGCAGCTCGACCGGCAACAGGCCACGCCATTTCAGGTCGAGCAGCAGGGCGAGCAGACCGTAGGAATCCTTGCCGCCGGACAGCGCCACCAGCCAGCGCTCGCCGGCCCTGACCATGGCGAAGTCCTCGAGAGCCTGGCGGGCATTGCGCAGCAGGCGCTTGCGCAGGCGGTTGAACTCGACCGTCGAGGGCACCGCCCGGAACAGCGGGTGGCAGTCGGACTCCTCGAAGGAGACGGCGGGCGACTGGATATTCATGGCGGATGGCAGACCGGTGCGGCGCATGACGCGCTTTCGGACAATGCTCTAGGCGAGGTCGGCGCCAAAGAAAAGGCCGCCTCGTGGGCGGCCTTTCGTATGGCGGGTGGAAACCGGTCAGCGCGAGTAGAACTCGACCACCAGGTTCGGTTCCATCTGCACCGCGTAGGGCACGTCGCCGAGGCCCGGCACGCGGGCGAACTTGGCGGTCATCTTGGAGTGATCGGCCTCGACGTAGTCCGGAACGTCGCGCTCGGCGAGCTGGACGGATTCCAGCACGATGACGAGCTGCTTCGACTTCTCGCGAACCTCGATCACGTCGCCCGGACGGCAGCGGTAGGAGCCGATGTTCACGCGGCGGCCGTTGACGTTGACGTGGCCGTGGTTGATGAACTGGCGCGCGGCGAAGATGGTCGGAACGAACTTGGCGCGGTAGACGACGGCGTCGAGGCGCGACTCGAGCAGGCCGATCAGGTTCTCCGAGGTGTCGCCGCGCATGCGGTTGGCTTCCTCGTAGACCTTGCGGAACTGCTTTTCGGAAATGTCGCCGTAATGGCCCTTGAGCTTCTGCTTGGCGCGCAACTGCAGACCGAAGTCCGACATCTTGCCCTTGCGGCGCTGGCCATGCTGGCCGGGACCGTATTCGCGCTTGTTGACCGGCGACTTCGGGCGGCCCCAGATGTTTTCGCCGAGACGACGGTCGATCTTGTACTTAGCGGATTCGCGCTTGCTCATCGCATTCCCTTTCGGATGAAACTGCCCGGAACGTCGCCGTTCCGGACGAAGGAAACGCGCCCTCCTCTGGCTCCCGTTTTCGGAACCTGACAGGATCACCGCACAGCGAAGCGGGCAATCCACGGGACACGTCAATTAAAACACCGGCCCAAACGGACCGGTGCGAGCGGGTGTCTATGCCGATCGGGCGGCCGTGTCAACCACCGATGCGAGCCGCTTCGTCCATGCTCTGGCGCGGGTCACACGCCCCGGGATGTCCGGCCCTCGGGCCGGCTGTCACGACGCGCGGGAGACGAAGCTCTTGTAGATGTAGCCCGTGCGGCCCTGATAGCCGACCTTGCACCAGGAATCGCAATCGTAGACATCGATCTTGGCGCGGCGGGGAATGACCAGCAGGACGCCGTGCCTGCTGCCGGGGCCGCGACGCATGTTGACCGGGGCGTTGACGGACGCCGTCCGGGCCGAGGAGTCCGGCTGTTCGGGCAACTCCGCAGGAAGCACGATCTGCATCGGCCGCCGCATGTCCTCGTCGGCGCCCCCGAAGGCAGGTGCGTCCTCGCCGGCATAGGCCAGAAGACCGGTGTCGCCCGGCTCGACCTGCGCCGCTTTTTCGGCGATCAGCTTGCGCATGGCGTCCAGCGCGGCGGAGCCGTGTTTCGTCTCGACCCGCGCCCAACGCGGATCGTCCTTGCGCGGGACGCCGGCCGGCTTCGAAGCCTTCGCCGCAGATGTCGACGCCGCGACGGGGACCGCCGCTGGCTCGGCCGCATCGGCCGTCACCGCAGCCGCCTCGCTGCTCGCGATGATGTTGGAAACGGCGTCCGGGGAACCCGCATCCGGGGAAACGCTGCGGATCGGCTTCTCGACCTGTGGTTCGGCAGCGGCAACCACCGCCGGGGCGTTCTCGCCGCGCGGCATCATGAAGAAGAGGCTGCCACCCAGAAGCACGACCGCAGCCATCGCCACCGCCGCGACGGGCTTGGCTGGCCCCGCCATCCTGCCGGGGCGGTGCTGCGGCAGGAAGATCGCAACGGGTTTCTCCTGCTGCGTCATGAAAAGCTGGCGACCGCGGCCGCCTCGTTCGTCCGATTGTCCAATCACGTGCCCTCTCCAGGCAGGTTCGTCGACACTCCGATCCGCAGCACCCCGGCCAGCGTCGTCAGATTCATTCCGGCCCCCGCCGGAAGACACAGCCAATCATCGCCATGTCGGGGCTCTGTCTGCGAGCCGAATGTGGCGATGGTTTGTTGACGCGAAGCATGGCGTGATCATGGGCCGTCTTTCGGCGGCTACACGAAACACTAATTGTGTCGCTCCGTGACACGTCGTGAAAGAAGAGGCGAAACAGTTGCTTAGACTGCTTCGGTCCTACCGGCCGCCAGTCCGAACCCTTGCATCAGCCGCCGGGACGCATGATCGGGTGCCCCCGACGTGAACACGGCGACGTCTTCCGCGTCCGATTCGTCGGCTCCGGCCGGTTGCGACGACGGCCCCGGGCGCGGCAGCAGCGACAGCGCCCGACGGGCGATCGCTTCCGCCGGATCGAGCCAGTCGACCGGCCAGGGTGCGGTGTTGCGCATGCGGTTGACGAGGAACGGATAATGCGTGCAGGCGAGCACCACGATGTCGGTGCGGCGGCCGTTCTGCTCGACGAAACAGGGTTCGATCTCGGCGCGGACCGCCTCCTCGTCCACGAAGCCCTCGCGCATGTAGGTCTCGGCCAGAGACGCCAGCCGGTCGCTGCCCACCAGGCGGACATGGCACTTCGTCGCCCATTCCCGGATCAGATCGCGGGTGTACTGGCGCTTCACCGTGCCCGGTGTCGCCAGAACGGAAACGAGGCCGCTGGCGGTCCGCTCGGCCGCCGGCTTGATGGCCGGCACGGTGCCGACGAAGGGCGTCGTGGGATAGGCGGCGCGAAGGTCGGGAAGGACGAGGGTGGATGCCGTGTTGCAGGCGATGATGGCGATCTCGGGGTCGTGGTCGGCAAGCAGGCGCCCGAACAGCGCGACGATGCGCGCGCGCAGCGCCCTCTCCTCCCAGGCCCCGTAGGGAAAGCCCGCATCGTCGGCGACATAGACGAAGCGCCGGTCCGGCATGAGCACGCGCGCTTCGCGCAGCACGGTGAGCCCGCCGATCCCCGAATCGAACACCAGGACCGGTCGACTAGCCATCCGCGTCGTCCGACCGTGCTGCGCGGTCGGCCTCGGCCTTGCGTTCCGGATAGCCGGCGCCGCGCGGCTCCTTCGGCGAGAAATAGTCGAGAGAGGACAGAACTCCCCGCAGGACCTTGATCTCCGCTTCGGCGAAGGCCGGCCGGGTGAAGACGGACCGCAGGTTGTCGAGCATCTTGGGCTTCTTCTCCGGCGGCCGGAAGTAACCGCGCTCGTCGAGCGCCCGCTCGAGATGCCCGATGAAGGAGTTGAGATGCGCCTTGCTCGCAGGCTGCATCTCCGGTCCGCGAAAATTGGTGTCGGTCTCGCGATCGAGACCGGCCTTCATCCACTCGTAGGACATCAGCAGGACGGCCTGCGCGATGTTCAGCGACGAGAAGGCCGGATCGACCGGGAAGGTCACGATGACGTCGGCCTGCGCCACTTCCTCGTTCGACAGCCCGAATTTCTCGCGCCCGAAGAGGATGCCCGTCCGCTGTCCGCGCGCTTCGCGTCCGCGCAGCTCGCGCCCGGCTTCCACCGGTCCGTGCACCGGCTTGAACCCGTCGCGCGGCCGCGCCGTGGTCGCGTAGAGGAAGGAGAGGTCGCCGATCGCGTGCTCCAGTTTGTCGAAGACCTGCGTGGCCGCGATGACGTGGTCGGCGCGGCTCGCCGTGGCGATCGCCTTCTCGTTCGGCCAGCCGTCGCGCGGGCTGACCAGGCGCAGGTTGGTCAGCCCGAAATTGGCCATGGCGCGCGCGACCATGCCGATGTTCTCGCCGAGCTGCGGCTCGACGAGAATGATGGCGGGGGACAGGGAGGCGTGGCCTCCCGGCTCGGACGGGGTCGTTGTATCGGCGCTCATGGGAACGGACCCATGCCACGCCCGGCCGCCGAACGGAATGGTTTTCGTGCGGCTGCTAGGGCTGGCACACGAAATTGGCCGCGTCCTGCGGGTCGCCAGAGCCCGTGTAGCGGGCATGGGCCGGGTACGGGCAGAGCGGGCGCGTGCGCCCGTCGAAGGCCGGACCGGAAGCGACGACGGTCGCCGGCGCCGCGCCATTCTCCACCCATTCGACGAGCGGGGAGAGCAGGTCGAAGCGGTCGAGCCCTGCCGGGCCACCGCGGCAATGGCCCATTCCCGGCACGAGGTAGAGCTGCGCCCAGTCCTCCATCGGCACCGAGGTCTTCGTGCCCGCCTTCACGCGGCCGAAGAAGTCGATCGTGTCGTTGGCGGAAAA
>CAZDCR010000071.1:0-11891 GCA_964503995.1 uncultured Segnochrobactrum sp. | reverse complement strand
TCTCGACCAGAATGCGGGTGAACACGTCCGACCAGGCGTCGTCCTCGGCGACGCGCACGCCCGCCGCCCGCGCCATCGCGGCGAGTGCCGCGCGGTCGGGACGGTCGGGATCGGCGAGCGTCGCCAGGACGTCGATGCCGTGGCGCAGGCACGCTTCGGCGACGGTGACGCGCTCGACCGGCGCGGCCGGGTCGACGGACGATCCCTCGAACCGCAGCCGATCCGTCCCGGCCGCGGCGGCGGCGAGCCGCATCAGCGCCGAACAGTCGTCGATCAGCGTCTCGTAGGGCTCGTTCGCCCGGTACCACTCGAGCATGGTGAACTCGGGGTGGTGCAGGCGGCTGCGCTCGCCGTTGCGGAACACGCGCGCCAGCGTGAACAGCCGCGGCATGCCGCCGGCGACGAGCTTCTTGCAGGCGAACTCCGGCGAGGTGTGGAGATAGAGCCGGTCGCGGGCCCCGTCCGGCGCGATCCGCTCGGTGGCGAAGGCCGAAAGATGCACTTCGTTGCCGGGCGAGCGCTGCAGGATCGGCGTCTCGACCTCGACGAAATCCCGTTCCACGAAGAAGCCGCGGATCGCCGCGACGATGCGCCCGCGCGCCTCCAGGAACGGGCGGCGGTCGGCCAGCACGTCCGGCCGCCACCACGGCATTTCCACGTCCTGCACCGGCACAAATCCTCTCCACCGCCGCCGTCATTGCGGCGGACGGCGGAAAAAACTATAGAAACCGCGCGCTTCTTAGACTGAAGGGAAACTCTCGTGAAGGTGCAGGCGAGCTCGCTCCGGCAGGGCAACGTCATCGAGGTCGACGGTCGGCTCTATGCCGTGCTGCGGGCCGAAAACATCCACCCCGGCAAGGGCACGCCGGTGACGCAGCTCGACATGCGCCGCATCAGCGATGGCGTGAAGGTATCCGAGCGCTATCGCACCACCGAGCAGGTCGAGCGGGCGTTCATCGAGGCCGCCGACTTCCAGTACCTCTACAAGGACGGCGACGGCCACACCTTCATGAACGGCGAGACCTTCGACCAGGTGGTGGTGCCGGCCGACGTCATCGGCGAGCTCGACGTCTACCTCCAGGAAAACATGACGGTGAAGCTCAGCCTGCACGAGGGCGTGCCGGTGGCGATCGAGCTGCCGCAGCGCGTCACCCTGGAGATCGTCGACACCGAGCCGACGATGAAGGGGCAGACGGCCTCGTCGTCCTACAAGCCCGCGATGCTGTCGAACGGCGTGCGCACCGCGGTTCCGCCGCACATCTCGACCGGCACCCGCATCGTCGTGCTGACCGCCGACGGCTCCTACGTCGAGCGCGCCAAGGACTGATCCGTCGGTTCTCCCGGCTGCGGCCGTCGTGCCGCAGCGGCGTCAGCCTTGAAACCGGCCGCATGGCGCGCCATCCTGCCGTCATGATGCCCATTCGCACCGATCGGGCCCTCGGCCCGCGCTCCGCCCCGGCCCCCCGCCGGATCGTCCTCCGGTCCTGCGCGCCGGGGGTGGCGCTGGCGATGGTGCTCGCCGCCCTCACCCCGGCGGCGGCCACCGCCGAGGCTGATCCGGCCGCGATCCGCATCGTGCTGCCGGGATCGACCTCGCTGTCCGGCAACTATCTCGCCGCCCGGCTCGCCGGCTCCGCCCGCGACATGGCCGCCGGCGCGGAGTTCTACAAGGAAGCGCTGGCGGACGATCCCGACAATCCACAGCTGATCGAGCGCGCCTTCACGCTGGCGCTCGCGAGCGGCGACATCGACGAGGCCGCGGCGCTCGCCGAGCGGCTACCGCCGCGCGCCGACACCAACCGCCTCGCCGGCCTCGCCCAGGCGGTGCTCGACCTGCAGCGTGGCGACAACGCCGCCGCCCGCAAGGTCGTCGGCGAGCACGCCCGCGGCCCGCTCGCCGATCTCACCGCCGCCCTCGTCGGCGCCTGGACCTACGCCGCCGAGGGCGACCGCGCCGCCGCCCTGAACCGCCTCGACACGCTGCGCGGGCCGGACCTCTACACCGCCTTCACCACCTTCCACGGCGGCATCATCGCCGACTATCTCGGCGATCACGCCGAGGCGCGCCGCCGGCTCGCCGTCGCCTACGACAACGAGCCGTCGATGCTGCGCATCGTCGACGCCTATGCCCGCACCCTCGCCCGCGACGGCGCCCCGCAGGAGGCGACAGGCGTCCTCGACCGCTACACCGCCACCGTCGGCACGCATCCGATCATCACCACGCTCAAGGACGAGATCGCCGCCGGCCGGACGCCCCCGCCGCTGGTCGAGAACCCGCAGGCCGGCGTGGCGGAAGCCCTGTTCGCGCTCGGCACGGCGATCTCGCGGGAGGGCAGCGAGGAACTCGCCGCCGCCTATCTGCAGCTGGCGCTGACGCTCGAGCCCAATTCCGGCCTCGCCGCGATGGCGCTCGCCGGCCTGCACGAGCGGCTGGAGCAGTCCGCCGAGGCGGTCGCGATCCTCGAGAAGATCCCGCCGACCTCGCCGTTGTCGCGCGACGCCCGCACGCAGCTCGGCCTCAACCTCAATGCACTGGAGCGCGCCGACGAGGCCCGCGCCGTACTCGACGCGCTGGTGAAGGAAGACCCGAGCGACCTCGAGGCGGTGGTGGCGCTCGGCAGCGTGCTGCGCTCTCGCGATCTCTTCGCCGAGGCGGCGGCCGCCTATTCCCTCGGGATCGACAGCGTCAAGGCGCCGGACCGCCGTCACTGGTCGCTGTTCTACCAGCGCGGCATCTCCTACGAGCGCTCGAAGCAGTGGGAGAAGGCCGAGGCCGATTTCCAGCGCGCCCTCGTGCTCTATCCCGACCAGCCACTGGTGCTGAACTATCTCGGCTACAGCTGGATCGACATGGGCCGCAACCTCGACCAGGCGCTCGAGATGGTGCAGAAGGCCGTCGATCTCCGCCCGACCGACGGCTACATCATCGACAGCCTCGGCTGGGCCTATTACCGCCTCGGCCGCTACGAGGAGGCCGTCGCCGAGCTCGAGCGGGCGGTCGAGATGATGCCGGACGACCCGGTCATCAACGATCACCTCGGCGATGCCTACTGGATGGTCGGCCGCCGCCTCGAGGCCCGCTTCCAGTGGTCGCACGCCCGCGACAGCAAGCCGGAGCCGGCCGACCTCGAGCGCATCCTCGCCAAGCTCGAAAGGGGCCTGCCGCCGCCGACGCCGGCGACCGCCGCCGATGCCGGCGGCCAGCAGCCTGCGCCCGCCGCCGCGCCGAACTGAGGTGGACGACCCGGCCCGGGAGCGCGCGGCGGGTCCGGCCGGAAGGCCCGGACCCGCGCGAGAGCCGGCTCACGGCTCCGCCCCCGATCCAGCCGGCCTCGGTGCCGTGGCGGGCCGTCCCGCCCCGGTGAGCGAGCCGGCGCGGGCCAAGGTCAACCTCGCCCTCCACGTCACCGGCCGGCGCGCCGACGGCTTCCACACGCTGGACACCCTCGTCGCCTTCCCGCCGATCGCCGACACCGTCTCGGTGATGGCGGCCGATCACGGCGCGGTGTTCGCCCTCACCGTCGACGGCCCCTTCGCTGCCGCCGTCCCGACAGGCCCCGACAACCTCGTCCTGCGCGCCGCCGCCCGCCTCGCCGAAACGGCCGGCGACGGAACGGCCGCGGAGGCAACTGCAAGCGCCCCAGGTGCTGCGCCGGACGCAACCGCCGGCACGCCGCCGTCCCCGGGCCGGCTCGCCTCCGCCCACATCCGGCTCACGAAGGTGCTGCCGGTGGCCGCCGGCCTCGGCGGCGGCTCCTCGGATGCCGCCGCGACGCTGCGCGCCCTCGACCGGCTGTGGAGCCTCGGCCTCGGCCCCGACCGCCTCGCCGCGATCGGCCGCCCGCTCGGCGCCGACGTCGCCATGTGCGTGCACGCCCGGCCGCTGCGCGCCACCGGCATCGGCGACGTCGTCGAGCGCTTCCTCGCCCTGCCTCCCGCCGGCATCGTGCTGGTCAACCCCGGTGTCGCGGTGCCGACGCCGGCGGTGTTCTCGGTCCTCGCGAGCCGGGACAATCCGCCCCTGCCGCCCCTCCCCGCCCGCTTCACCGACGCAGCCGATCTCGCCGCCTTCCTGCGTCTCGGCCGCAACGACCTGGAGGCTGCCGCCCGCACCGTGGCGCCAGTGATCGGCGACGTGCTCGCCACGCTCGAAGCCGACCCGGACGTTCTGCTCGCCCGCCTGTCCGGGTCCGGGGCGACGGTGTTCGCCCTCACCGCGGACGCGGCCTCGGCCGCCCGCGTCGCCGCCCGCATCACCGGCCTCGGCCGATCATGGTGGGTCGCCGCCGCCCCGCTCGACGCGCCCGGCTGAGGCACAGCCCGCTGCCACCGGCCGCGCGTCGGCGAATGCGGCGCGCCGGGCCCTCCGGACCGACGCCGCCCGCCCGTCAGGCGAACGCCAGCGGCGCCGCGTCGCGGAAGATCGCTTCCGCCTCCGCCGTCCACGCCGAGCCGGTGCCGGCGTGCAGCACCAGCCGGTCGCACAGCTTCATCGGCCCGCGGCTGCCGAGGCTCGCGCGCACGACGACGCGGATCGCCGGCGCCCCGGCGCGCGGATGCACCGGCCGGATCGCCACGGCACCGAAGCGTCCCTCGAGTGCCGCCAGCAGCCGGTCAAGCCCGTCGGCGGGAAAGATCACCGCGACGACACCGCCCGGCGCCAGCGCCCACGCCGCCGTCCTGAGCCAGCGCTCCAGCCCCTCCGGGGCGAGCACGTGCGCGGCGGCGCGTCCGGCCGTCGGCGAGGCGCGCACGGCGCCGGGGATATGGAACGGCGGGTTGAGGATCACATGGCTCGCCCCGCCGCGCGCGAGCCCCGCCGCCACCCGCTCCGCCTCCGGCGCGCCAATGTCGGCCTCCACCACGGCGACGCGGTCGGCGAAGCCGGCGTTCTCCGGCACGGTGAGCGCGGCGCGGGCGAGGCCGGTGAGCAGCGGCTCGCGCTCCACCAGCGCCACCGTCACCGCCGTGCAACGCGCCGCCACAGCGAGCCCGGCCGTGCCGCATCCGGCCCCGAGGTCGACGACGAGGCCGCCGGCGTCCGTTGGTACCGCGGCGGCGAGCAGCAGCGCGTCGGTGCCGGCGCGGTGATGGCCGCGCGCCGGCTGCACGACGGCGAAGCGGCCGCCGAGCAGGAGGTCGGTCGTCGTCGCCGGTGCCTCGCCGTCGTCCACCGCCCGCTCCTGCCGCCGCCTGCCTAGCGGACGGGCGCGAGTTCGCCGCCGAGACCGGCGTCGGAGAGGATGGCGCGCGCCTGCGCGGCCCGGTCCTGCTGCACGACGACCCGGCGCGGCAGGATGCCGAGCGAGCCCTCCAGCACGCTCATGTTGGTGTCGAGCACGGCGTAGCCGATCGACGCCTCCTTGAGCAGCGCCTCGGCGAAGGAGAGCGTCGCCGGGTCGTTCGTCCTCAGGATCTCTTCCATTCGTCCTCCGGGCCCGCGGGCCTTGAACAAAGTGCGGCGACAGGGTGGCCGATGCCGCCCCGCCTCCCTTGTCGCGCCCCGCCCTACTCCCTATCCTCCCGCACGAAGAAGGCAAATCGGGAGAGAAGGCGTGGCTTTGGCCCAGCCGGTCGCGGAACGCGCGGCCGACGATACCGGGATCGACGAACTCGTCCGGCTCACCGCCGGCGACATGACGCGCGTCAACCAGATGATCCTGTCGCGCACGGGCTCGGACGTCCAGATGATCCCGGAGGTGGCCAACCACCTGATCTCGTCGGGCGGCAAGCGGCTCCGGCCGATGCTGACGCTCGCGAGCGCCGCCCACTTCGGCTATCCGGGCGAGGGCCACATCAAGCTCGCCGCCTCCGTCGAGTTCATGCACACCGCGACGCTGCTGCACGACGACGTCGTCGACGAGAGCGACCTCAGGCGCGGCAAGCCGGCGGCGCGCATGGTTTGGGGCAACCAGGCGAGCGTGCTTGTCGGCGACTTCCTGCTCGGCCAGGCCTTCAAGATGATGGTGGAGGTCGGCTCGCTCGCCGCCCTCGACATTCTCTCCAGCGCCGCGGCGGTGATCGCCGAGGGCGAGGTCATGCAGCTCGACGCCGCCAAGGACCTGAAGACCGACGAGGCGACCTACCTCGCCGTCGTCAGGGCGAAGACGGCGGTGCTGTTCGCCGCCGCCGCCGAGGTCGGCCCGGTGGTCGCCGGTGCTGGTGCGGCCGAGCGCGCCGCGTTCTCGGCCTATGGCCTCAATCTCGGCCTCGCCTTCCAGCTCGTCGACGACGCGCTGGACTATGGCGGATCCAGCCAGAAGCTCGGCAAGCGCGTCGGCGACGACCTGCGCGAGGGCAAGATCACCCTGCCGGTGATCCTCGCCTACGCCGCGGGTTCGGAGGACGAGCGCGCCTTCTGGCGCCGCTGCATCGAGGAGGGCGACGTCCAGGACGCGGACCTCCCGACCGCCATCGAGCACCTCGCTCGCCACGGTGCCATTACCGCGACGCTCAAGCGCGCCCGCGGCTTCGGCACCGCCGCCATCACCGCCCTCGACGGGCTCGCCCCCTCCCCCTTCCGCCGGGCGCTCACCGACGTCGTCGGCTTCACACTGTCGCGCACGCACTGACGCGCCACTGACCGTTGCGGCGCCGCCCGGCTTGATCGTCCGGGCGGCGCGCGCTATGCACCGCGGTCCCGCAACCGCCACCCGACGCTTCGACCGCGCCCTTCGCGACGCCCTCGAGACTCGGACCCGACGGCCGAGCGGCGCCGGGGCGATCAGGCCGTCCGGCGCCGGCCCGCGGCAAGGGTGAGGAACCCCGGACCCGATGTCGAGCGCGTCCCGCCGCGTCTTCCTGTTCCTGCAGGGCCCCCCGTCGACCTTCTTCGCCGAGCTCGCCGACGAGCTCGTGCGGCGTGGCGAGCGCGTCGTGCGCGTCAACCTCGCCGCCGGCGACCGCCTCTACTGGCGCCGCCCCGGCGCCCTCAACTATCGCGGCTCGTTCGCCGAGTGGCGCGGCTACGTCAGCGCCCTGATGGCGCGGGAAGGCGTCACCGACGTCCTCTACTACGCCGACCGCTATCCCTATCACCGCGTCGCCGGCGCCGTGGCGCGCGCCCGCGGCGCCCGCGTCACCGCCGTCGAGTTCGGCTACCTGCGGCCCGACTGGATCACCTTCGAGCGCGACGGCATGGGGGTCTATTCCCACTTCCCCGACGACGCCGGCGAGATCCGCGCCGCCGCCGCGACCCTGCCCGAGCCCGACGCGACGGTGCGCTACCGCTACCCGTTCCGCACCGAGGCTTTCCACGAGGTCGTCTACAACCTCGCCCAGGTGTTCGCGCCCTATCTCCACCCGCGCTACCGCTCGAGCGCCTATTACCATCCTCTCCACGACTACCTGTCGTGGGTGCCGAAGCTCGCGCTGGAGCCCTTCAAGGAGCGCCGCGCCCGCGCCACCGTGGAGCGGCTCGTCGCGGGCACCACGCGCTATTTCGTGCTGCCGATGCAGCTGCAGAGCGACTACCAGATCCAGGACAACTCGCCCTTCGACGACCTCGGCGCGGTCATCCGCAAGGTGATGATCTCGTTTGCCGAGCACGCGCCGCAGGAGACGCGCCTCGTCGTCAAGATCCACCCCCTCGATCCCGGCATCGAGCGCTGGCCGATGCACGCCCGCATCGTCGCCCGCGAACTCGGCCTCGCCGACCGCGTCGACGTCATCGACGGTGGCGACCTCTACAAGCTGCTCGGCAAGGCGGAGGGCTGCGTCGTCGTCAACTCCACCGTCGGCCTGCACGCGCTCCGGCTCGACTGCCCGGTGGCAGTGCTCGGCGTCGCCGTCTTCGACGTGCCCGGCCTCACCTTCCAGGGCGCGCTCGACGACTTCTGGACGACGGCCGAGCGGCCCGACGCCGAGCTCCGCGACGCCTTCGTGCGGCTGCTCGCCGCCGCCACCCAGGTGAAGGGCTGCTTCTACACCGCCGAAGGCCGCGCGGCGGCGATCACCGAGGCTGCCGACCGGCTTCTCGCCGACCGCGTCAACGAGCCTGGTGCCTACGTCGACCCGCCGCCGCGTCTGGTTCGCGCCCGCCGCCTCGGCATGGACGCGAAGGTCGACGATGAGACGACGGCGCTGCCCGGAGAACGTCCCCGGTGAGCGACGGCGGCACCCCGGCGGCTAGGCGGCGCTCGACGCTGTTCCTGCAGGGGCCGCTGTCGCCGCTCTACGCCATGATCGGCGACCGGCTGGAGGCGCGCGGCCACGCCGTCCACCGCATCAACCTCTGCCTCGGCGACAGCCTCGACTGGCGGCGGCCCGGCGCCGTCGCCTACCGCGGCTCGGTCGCGAAGTTCCCGGCCTTCGTGGCCGAGCTGATGGACCGCCACGCCGTCACCGACCTCGTGCTGCACGGTGACCGCCGGATCTACCACCGCGCCGCCGCTGATGCGGCGCGCGAGCGCGGCATCAGCGTCGCCGCGACCGAACTCGGCTACCTGCGCCCGGATTTCATGACGATCGAGCGCGACGCCACCGCCACCGGCTCGCACTTCCCCGAGGATCCCGGCGCGATCCGCGCCATCGCCGCCGCCGTGCCGGCGCCGGACCTGACGCTGCGCTACCGCGGCTCCTTCGCCGCCCAGGCGGTGCCGGACCTCGTCTACAATCTGGCGAACAGCCTGTTCTGGTTCCTGCACCCGGGCTACCGGCGCCACACCATCTACCACCCCTTCGCCGACTACCCGGCATGGGGTCTCCGGCTCCTGACCGAGCGCCGCCGCAAGACCGACGCGGAGCTGCTGCTGGCCGAGCTGATGACGGCCCGCACGCCGTTCTTCGTCTTCGCCATGCAGCTCGAGGGCGACTTCCAGATCCGCGACCACTCCCCCTACGGCAGCCTGCGCCCGGCGCTCGCCGAGGTCTTCGCCTCCTTCCACGCCCACGCGCCCCACGGCACGATGCTCGTGGTCAAGAACCACCCGCTCGACAACGGCCTCGAAGGCTGGCGCACCGCCATCCACCGTCTGGCGGCGGCGCACGGCCTGCGCGGCCGCGTTCTCTTCGCCGACGGCGGCGGCCTCGCGCCGCTCGTCCAGGCGAGCCGCGGCATGGTCACCGTCAACTCCTCCGCCGGCCTCGAGGCGCTGCAGTGGGGAACGCCGGTGAAGACGCTGGCGCCGGCGATCTACGATATCCCCGGCCTCGTCGACCCCGGCCCGCTCGACGGTTTCTGGCGGACGCCGCGGGCGCCCGACCCGGCGCTGCTCGACGCCTTCGTGCGGGCGCTCGCCGCGACCGTGCAGGTGAAGGGGACGATCTATTCGAAGGACGGCTGCGCGGCGGCCGCCGACGCCATCGCCGCCCGCATCCACGACCGCACGCTCAACCAGCCGGGCGGCTTCGTCGATCCGCCGCCGCGGCTCGCCCGCGCCCGGGCCCGGGGCTGTCCGCTTTAGCGGCCGCCCCGCGGCGGGATCAGAGCTTGAGCGGCGCCAGCGTCGCCACGGCGGCGGACGCCAGCAGGCCCGAATCGCCGCCGAGGGCCATCAAGCGGAAGCCGGCCGCCTGCATCGAGGCGACCTCCTCGGCGTTCTGGCAATAGACGCCGGCGAGCTTGCCAGCGGCGACCGCCGTCGCGCCGATCGCCCGCACCGTGTCGAGGGTCTGCGGCGCCGAGGGCGCGAGCTGCCCGCCGGTCAACGCGATCGACAGGTCGGACGGGCCGACGAAGACGCCGTCCAGGCCGTCTACCGCGAGGATCTCGGACAGGGCCGCGTAGGCGGCCGACGTCTCGATCATCGCGAACGCCAGCGTCGCCGCATTGGCGGTGGCGAGCCACTCGTGCTGATCGGTGATGCCGGCGACGCCCATCGCCTCGAACGGACCCCAGCTGCGCTGGCCGAGCGGCGGGTATTTGACGTGTGCGACCAAGCGCCGCGCGCTGGCCGCATCCTCGATCATCGGCGCGATGATGGCGACGGCGCCCATGTCGGCGACGCGGCTCGCGCCGGCGAAGTCGTCGACCGCCAGCCGCACGATGGGGGCCGCGCCGTTGGCGGCGGCAGCGGGAATGCCGAGCGCCACCGAGGCGAGGTCATGCAGGCCGTGCTGCATGTCGAAGGTGACGGCGGGATAGCCCGCACGCCCGAGCACCGCCGGGACGCGCGGATCGGGCAGTCCGAGCCACGCGGTGATGATCGTCTCCCCCGCCCGCATCCGGCGGGCGAGGTCCATCGGAGCGGAGCGGGCGTGCGTCACGCTCAGCCTTCGCTGCGCAGCTGCTCGATCGCCATCGCCATGAATTCACTCATGGCCGTGCGGATCTGGGTGTCGGTCTGGGCGATGCCGGCGGCGTCGAAATCGCCGCGGATCTTCTCGAAGACGTCCTCCTCGCCGGGCTTCTCGAAGTCGGCGCGCACCACCGAGCCGGCGTACTCCGTCGCCTTCTCGCCGGTGAGGCCGAGCTTCTCGGCGGCCCACATCCCGAGCAGCTTGTTGCGACGCGCGCCCGCCTTGAAGCGCAGCTCCTCGTCCCGCGCGAACTTGCTCTCGAAAGCCTTCTCGCGGTTGTCGAACGTGGTCATCGGGTTCCTCCGGAAGCACCAGCCGGCCCTTGCATATCGACGGGGAGTGGCCAAATCAACGCCGTCACACCGGCAGCCTCGGGCTGCGCCTCGGGCCACAGACGGCCCCCGGTCCCCTGCGGCCGCCGGACCGCCACATTTGTACTGTCCGGGCGGATCGGCTAGGGTCCGGATGTGAACGCGGGGGACGGGCCAAAGGGGCCGTTGCCCGCGCATTTGTCGTTGCTGTGGCGGCTTCGACCGATGGCCCAAGGCTCGCGTTCAAGAACGCCTGTCGTTCCCGATCGCGACGCCTCATCCGCGGAGACCTGACCCCGGCATGGATTTCCTCAAGCCCACTCGGTACATCCCCATGAACCGTCGCCGCCGTGTCTATGAAGGCAAGGCCAAGATCCTCTACGAGGGTCCCGAGCCTGGTACGCTCATCCAGCACTTCAAGGATGACGCCACCGCATTCAATGCGAAGAAGCACGAGGTGATCGACGGCAAGGGTGTGCTGAACAATCGCATCTCCGAGTACATCTTCACCCACCTGAACAACATGGGGATCCCGACGCACTTCATCCGTCGGCTCAACATGCGCGAGCAGCTGATCCGCGAAGTCGAGATCATCCCGCTCGAGGTGGTGGTGCGCAACGTCGCCGCCGGCTCGCTGTCGACCCGCCTCGGCATCGAGGAAGGCACGCCGCTGCCGCGCTCGATCATCGAGTTCTATTACAAGAACGACGAGCTCGGTGACCCGATGGTCTCCGAGGAGCACGTGACGGCGTTCGGCTGGGCGAACCCCCAGGAGATCGACGACATCATGGCGCTCGCCATCCGCGTCAACGACTTCCTCTCCGGCCTCTTCCTCGGCGCCGGCATCCGTCTCGTCGACTTCAAGATGGAATGCGGCCGTCTCTGGGAGGGCGAGATGATGCGCATCGTCGTCGCCGACGAGATCAGCCCCGATTCCTGCCGTCTCTGGGACATCAAGTCCAAGGACAAGCTCGACAAGGACCGGTTCCGCCGCGACATGGGCGGCCTCATCGAGGCCTACACCGAAGTCGCCCGCCGCCTCGGCATCCTCGGCGAGAACGAGAAGGCCGGCCCGGCCGGCCCCCGCCTCGTCCAGTAAGCCCGTCGACGGCTGCCATGGACGCCGGCTCGCCGCCGCGCCAGATCCTGAAACGGGAGCGCCTGCGCTCCCGTTTTCGCGTCATGGGCCCGCTCACCGCCGCGCTGCTGCTGTCCGGCTGCGCCGGCGATTTCGGCGCAGGGATCGCCGAGCTGCCCGCCACCCAGGGCTGGCAGCCGCTCCCGATCGGCGGCTGGGTGCTGAACGAGGGCATCGAGGCGCGCACCATGGTGGTCTGCCCA
>CAZDCR010000070.1:0-12027 GCA_964503995.1 uncultured Segnochrobactrum sp. | reverse complement strand
GCGTTTCCAGCAAGGCGCTTGATGCGAAGCAGCCTTAAGCGCGCGGGTTGCCGAACATCCATTCGATAGAGTAATATGAGGCTTCAGATAACTGAACGAACATGCAGGAGCGCCCGATGCTCGACCGCCCCGCCCGCTCCCGCCTACCCCAGGATCTGCGCCGCGAGCAGCTCATCGATGCCGCGATCACCGCGATCGCGGAGCACGGCCTGTCGAACGTCACCCTCGACAAGGTCGCCCGGCTGGCCGGGCTCACCGCCGGCATGGTCAACTTCCACTTCCAGTCGAAGCAGGACCTGCTGCACGAGACGCTGCGGCGCATCGCCGACGAGTACCAGGCGGCCTGCGAGGCCGGTGTCGCGTCGGCCGGCGGCGACCCGGCGGCGGGCCTGATGGCGCTGGTGACGGCGAGCTTCGACCGCCGCATCGCCAGCCCCGAGAAGCTCGCGGTCTGGTACGCGTTCTGGGGCGAGAGCCGTTCGCGCGCGGACTATCTGGCGATCTGCGGGTCGTCCGACCGCGCCGTCTACGAGGCGACCTTCGGTATGCTGGCCGAGCTCGCCACGCGCGGCAGCTCGCGCATCGACGTGCGGGCGGCGGCGCTCGGCCTGTGCGGCCTGATCGATTCCCTGTCGCAGGAGGCCTTGATCCAGGGCGCCGGCTTCGACCACGCCGATGCGGTCGAGACCTGCCGCCGCTACCTGCAGAACCTGATGCCGAATGGCTTCATCGTTCCCGAGGGGGAGGCCACTCCGGCGAGCCCGGCTGCGACGACGCAGACCGAAGGCTCGCCGGAGTACCGCTCCGACCTCGACGAGGCGCTGCCGCTGACGCTGCCCTCCTGGACCTATCGCGACGCCGACTTCACGGCCCGCGAGGTCGAGACCATCCACATGCCGGCGTGGCAGATGCTCGGCCACGTCAGCGAACTGAAGGCGCCGGGCGACTATGTGACGCTCGACATCCTCGGCAAGCGCGTCTTCGCGGTACGCGGCGACGACGGCGAGATCCGGGCCTTCCACAACGTCTGCCGCCACCGCGCGCACGCCGTCGTCGACGGCCACGCCGGCAGTTGCGCCGGTCTCATCCGCTGCCCCTACCACGCCTGGACCTACGACACCCGCGGGGTGCTGAAGGGCATCGCCGCCTCCCGCACCTTCCCGAAGCTCGACAAGGACAATCTCGGGCTGTTCCCGGTGGAGTGCGAGGTGTTCCTCGGCTTCGTCTTCGTCCGCCTCGCCCCCGGCGGCCCCTCGGTGGCCGAGCGCTACGCGCCCTACCGCGCCGAGCTCGAGGCGCACCGGCTTGAAGAACTCGAGCCGATCGCCCCCTACTGGCAGGGCGAGATCGCCGCGGACTGGAAGAACGTCTGGGACAACTATCTCGAGGACTATCACTTCCCGACCGGCCATCCGGGCCTGTCAGGCTTGATGCAGAAGGACTACGAGCGCCAGCCGGACGGGGCGACCCGCACCATCCGCCTCGCCCACGAGATGCGCGACGATCCGGTCGGTGGCTGGGCGACGCGCGCCTACGCCAACCTGCTGCCGCGCGTTTCCGACCACCTGCCGGAGGAGCTTCGCAAGCGCTGGTCCTATCTGTTCCTCTATCCGGCGGTGTCGCTCGAGCTCTATCCGGACCTCGTCGACTTCTTCCACATCGTGCCGCTCGGGCCCGGGCGCTCGATGCTGCGCTGGCGGGCCTATGGCCGGCCGGATGCGCGCCCGGCCACGAAGGCGGTGCGGTGGCTCAACCAGCGCATCAATTATCAGGTCCATCACGAGGACGGGGCGCTGACGGAATCCGTGCAGCGCAACCTCGAGGCCGGCACGTATCAGCGCGGCGTGCTGTCGGACATGGAAGTGAACGTCCAGGCCCTGCACGACTGGGTGCGGGCCGACCTGCCGGAGGCGGACCTTGCGGAGCCGCCGGTGGCGTCCGGTCGTTTCAGGGCGTCCTGATCAGGAAGGCGGGAGGGCGGCACGCCGCTCCCCCCGCCCTCCAGGGCAATGGCGGCAGGCTTACTTGCTCGCCTCGACGGCGGCGAGCGCGTCGACGCAGGCCTGGCTGATCTGGTCCTTCTTCTCGAGCAGGCAGGCCATCATGCCGGAGCGCGGCGTGCCGGCGCAGACCGCCATGGCGTCGGCGCGGCAGGCCTTCTGGGCGGCCTGGACGGCAGCCTGGCTCTGCGCGAACGCCGGCGCGGCGGCGAAGGCGGTGACGGCGAGGGCGAGCGCAAAAATCGTCTTCATCTTGGTTCTCCGGGGGGATCATCCCTCCAGCTCTACGGTTTAGAGGGCCGCGACCCTTCTCTCAACGGGCCTGAAATTTCTGCATGAGGGCGCGGCGACGGTCCGCCGGGATCGCCTCCACGGTCTGCAGCACGGCGTCGACGACGAGGTCGAAGGAGCGGCTTCGCCAGGTGCGCACGTCGTAGAGGGCGGCCCGGATGGCGGCGGAATCGAGTTCCGGCGCCTGCAGCAACACGATGACGCGGGCGCGTGCCGCCTGCACGCCGGCCTCGGTGTGAGCAAGATCCGCCTGCCGCTCAGCGAAGGCGCGCTCGGCGATCACCCGGTCCTCGGGATCGAGCAGGGAGGCGGCCCGTGGCAGGATGCGCAGCGGGCTGGTGGCGTCGACGAGCGGCAGGTCGAGGCGCCAGGTCAGCGTCACCGCATAGCTCGCGAGCAGCACGTTGGCCGACAGCGAGGCGATCAGCAGCGGCCAGAGCCAGCGGGAGCGACGGCGGGTCGCGGGCGGCGTCATTGGCGGATCCACGGGTTGACGGGAGCGCCGTCGACCAGCAGCGCCGTCAGATACTCCGCGCCGGACATCGGTGGCGTGATCGGCTGTGCGAGGCCGAGACCGACGCCGATCACGGCGGCGGAGGCGAGGCTCGTCGCCGGCATGAACCACGTCCGCCAGCGGCGGCGGGAAGATCGCTGCACCGCCTCTGCTGCCAGCGTGGTGGCGATGCGGCCGACGAGGGCGTCGCTGCGCGCCGGCGCCACCACCGGACGGGCCGACGCGATGGCGCGATCGAGACGGCCGGCATCGACCAGCAGCGCCGCGGCCGACGGCGACACCGCAGCCAGCGCGCGGGCGCCGGCCTGGGTCTCCGCAGGCCAGCGGCCGATATCGGCGCCCCACGCCGCGGCGAGAGCGCCGAACTCCTCCACGGTCATCGTCTCGCTCGTCATGGTCGTCTCCGCGTCGCGGCATTCGCCGCAACCCGCTCGCGGATGGCGATGCGGGCGCGGGTGAGGAGGGACTCGAACGCCTTCTCGCCGAGATTGAGCGCTGCCGCCGCCTCCCGGCCGCTCATCTCCTCGAAGTGGAACAGCACGAGCGCGGCGCGCTGCCGCTCCGGCAGGTCGGCCAGGGCGGCATCCACGGCGGCACGCTCCTCGGCGGACGCAAGGTCGTCGTCGGCGCGCGGCGCCGGGTCGGCGATCTCGAAATCGGGGTCGAGGGGCTCGGTGCGGCGGCCGCGAAGGCGGTCGATCGACAGGTTCACGACGATCTGGCCGAGCCAGCTCGCGAACCGGCCGCGTGCGACGTCGAAGCTCGCCGCCTGGCGCCAGACCCGCAGGAACGCGTCCTGGGCGACGTCGTCGGCGTCGGCGCGGTTGCGCGTGATTCCCTCGGCCATGCGCACCGTCCTCGGCATGTGACGTTGCATCAAGACTCTCAGCGCACGACTGTCCCCACCGGCGATCCGCTCCATCAGGTCCTCGTCGCTCTCCTCCTGAACGCCCATCGAAACACTGCACCCCAGACCGGCGTTCCGGGCGCGGATCGCCGCCCGGAGGACCGAGCATCAACTCAAATACGATTCTGATCACCAAATCCTTCTCGGCCGCTGCGACCGGGGCGGATCGGTTCAGTCTGCCCGGCTGCCCGCGACGAGGCGGCGGTGCTGCACGCGATTGGAGATGACGGTGCCGACCACCACGACCGTCGTCACAACGACGATGATGAGGGTGGCGAGCGCATTGATGTCGGGCGTCAGGCCGAGGCGGACCTTCGAGAAGATCAGCATCGGCAGGGTCGTCGCACCGGGCCCGGAGGTGAAGGTGGCGATGACGAGGTCGTCCAGCGACAGGGTGAAGGCGAGCAACCAGCCCGACACCATCGCCGGCGCGAGCAGCGGCAGGGTGATGTCGAACATCACCTGCGCCGGCCGCGAACCGAGGTCCATCGCCGCCTCCTCGAGTGAGACGTCCACCTGGGCGAGGCGCGACTGGATGACGACGGCGACATAGGCCATCGAGAAGGTGATGTGGGCGATGGTGATCGTCATCATGCCGCGCCCGGCCGGCCAGCCGAACGTGCCCTCCAGGGCGACGAAGAGGAGCAGCAGCGACAGCCCGGTGATCACCTCCGGCATGACCAGCGGCGCCGTCACCATGCCCGAGAACAAGAGCCTGCCGCGAAAGCGCCCGAAGCGGGCGAGCGCGATGCCGGCCATGGTGCCGAGCACGGTGGCGACGGTGGCCGACACGGCGGCGATCTGCAGCGAGAGCAGCGCCGCGTCGATCACCATCTTGTTGGCGAAGAGCTCGCCGTACCACTTCGTCGAGAAGCCGCCCCAGACGGTGGCGAGCCGCGAGGCGTTGAAGGAATAGGCCATCATCAGGAGGATGGGGCCGTAGAGGAAGACGAAGCCCGCCACCAGCCAGACGGTGAGGAAGGTGGAGCGGCCGTGCCTCACTTGCCCTCCTCCGCCTGGCGCATCTGGTAGTGCTGGAACATCAGGATCGGCACGACGAGCAGGATCAGCAGCACCACCGCCACGGCGGACGCCACCGGCCAGTCGCGGTTGGAGTAGAACTCGTCGAACAGCACCCTGCCGATCATCGGGCTCGACGGATTGCCGAGCAGCGCCGGGATGACGTACTCGCCGGTCGCCGGGATGAAGACGAGCAGACCGCCGGCGATGATGCCAGGGACGGACAAAGGCAGCGTCACGTCGACGAACACCTGCCAGCGGCGCGAGCCGAGATCCATCGCCGCCTCCCACAGGCTCGGGTCCATCTTCTCGAGCGTCACGTAGAGCGGCAGCACCATGAACGGCAGGTAGGAATAGACGATGCCGAGATAGACGGCGAAGTCGGTGTTCATCATCTCGATCGGCTGGTCGATGATGCCGAAGAAGACGAGGACGTTGTTGATCAGGCCCTGCTTGTTGAGGATGCCCATCCACGCATAGATGCGTAAGAGGAACGACGTCCAGAACGGCAGAATGACGAGCAGAAGCAGGATGTTGCGCGTGGTCGGGGCGGAGCGGGCGATGCCGTAGGCGATCGGGTAGCCGACGAGAAGGCACAGCGCCGTCGAGATCGCGGCGATCTTCAGGGCGTTGAGGTAGCCGTTGAGATAGAGCGTGTCGTCGATCAGGTAGGCGTAGTTCTGGAAGTAGAGCTGGATCGACAGCGCCCCGTCCTCGGTCCACTGCCAGAGCGACGTATAGGGCGGCAGCGCGATCTCGGAGAGCGCGAGGCTGATCTTCACGACGATGAGGAACGGCGCCAGGAAGAAGACCAGCAGCCACAAATAGGGCACGGCGAGCAGGATCGCCTGCCAGGAGCGCGAGGCGAGATCGGCCAGCCGATAGCCGAGTGGCCGGTGCGGCGGGGCTGCATGCGCCAGCGTGGAGGGCTCGGCGACGGCGCTCATTCGGTCAGCACCAGCGCGGCGCGCGGGCTCCACGACAGCCACACCTTGTCGTCCCAGTCGACCTTCCGCTCCTCGTCGCGGGCGCGGCGGACGTTCTGGTGGCTGACGAGCACGATGCGGCCGGAGGCGAGGCGGACACGGAACAGCGAACGGTCGCCGAAATAGCCGAGGTCGAGCACCTGCCCTTCGGCGCAGTTGTGGTCGGGGTCGGTCGGCGTCTCGCGGCTGATGGTGATCTTCTCCGGCCGGACGGCGACGGCGACGGGTGTGCCGACGGTGACGGGCGTCGGATGGTCGACCTCGAGCTCGCCCTCGACGCCGTCGGCCTTCACCGTCACGACGCTGCCGGCGATGGCGGTGACGATGCCCTCGAACAGGTTGATCGATCCGACGAAGTCGGCGGTGAAGCGGCAGTTCGGGAACTCGTAGACGTCGGTCGGCGTGCCGACCTGCATCACCGAGCCGCGGTCCATGACGGCGATGCGCGTCGACAGCGCCATCGCCTCCTCCTGGTCGTGGGTGACGACGACGAAGGTGACGCCGACCTTCGCCTGGATGTTCATCAGCTCGAACTGCGTCTGCTCGCGCAGCTTCTTGTCGAGCGCGCCGAGCGGCTCGTCGAGCAGGAGGAGTTTCGGGTTCTTGGCGAGCGAGCGGGCGAGCGCGACGCGCTGGCGTTGGCCACCGGAGAGCTGGTGCGGCTTGCGGGCCGCGAAGCTCTCGAGCTTGACGAGGGCGAGCATCTCGCGGACGCGGTCGGCGCGTTGCACGCTCGTCATCTTCTCGTGCTTGAGGCCGTAGCCGACGTTCTGCGCGACGCTCATGTG
This sequence comes from uncultured Segnochrobactrum sp., assembly GCA_964503995.1. Taxonomy (GTDB): domain Bacteria; phylum Pseudomonadota; class Alphaproteobacteria; order Rhizobiales; family Segnochrobactraceae; genus CAMDHY01. The sequence continues at coordinate 5,521 of CAZDCR010000070.1, read as the reverse complement.
CGGAAACAGCGCGTAGGACTGGAACATCATGTTGACGGGCCGCTCGTAGGGCGGCGTCGCCGTCATGTCCTGTCCGTCGATGAGGATGCGGCCCGACGTCGGCGTCTCGAAGCCGGCGAGCATCCGCAGCAACGTCGTCTTGCCGCAACCGGAGCCACCGAGCAGGCAGAACAGCTCCTGCCGGTAGATCTTCAGCGACACCTCGTTGACGGCGATGAAGTCGCCGAACTTCTTGACGACGCGCTCCACCTCGACGAACGGCCGCGCCTTCGGATCGAGCCAGGGCTTGTTGACGTAGTCGGGGAAGCCGGGTTGGGGAGCGGGGGCCGGGGCGGTCATGGTTTAACGTCCTCCCCCTGCCAGGGGAGGGACGTAGAAAACCCTCCCCCCTCGCGGGGGAGGGTAGGGAGGGGGGGAGCGGCAAACTCGACGGTGGAGGTTCCGGCGGCGGGGCGCCCGCGGCGGATGGAATTGGATTTTCGGAGCACCGAGTTCGTGGCGCCCCCCCTCCCTGCCCTCCCCCACGAGGGGGGAGGATTCGCGTTCCTCGCTACCGTGTGAAGACCGAGCGGCCGTCTTCGCATCCCCATCCCCCCGCTGCGATGGCCGTCCCCCGGCCCCGCCTCACTGCCCCGTCTTGATCCGGCTCCAGGCGCGGGTGGGGCGCGGTCGGCGGCGGGGGAGAGTTCCTCGCGGGAGAACAGTCGCGTCATCGTCTCGGCGTCCGGATAGATCGCCGTGTCCTCGACGATCTCCTTCGCGACGAGTTCGGTCGCCGCCTTGTTGGCGTTGGCGTAGTAGGTGAAGTTCGTGGCGTCGGCGATCACCTGCGGCCGCAGCATGTAGTCGACAAAGATCAGCGCGTTCTCAGGATGCGGCGCGTCCGCCGGGATCATCCAGACGTCGAACCACGAGGGCACGCCGGACTTCGGGATGAAGTAGGCGAGCTCGATATCGACGCCGGCCTCCGCCGCCCGCGTCGAGGCGGTGGCGTAGTCGCCCGACCAGGTCATCGCCACGCACAGCTCCTTGTTCGGTAAGGCATTGAGGTAGTTCGCGGAATCGAAGGTCTTGATGTACTGGCGAATCGGCTTGAACAGCTCGACGACGGCGTCGTAGTCGGCCTGGCTGGTCGAGTTCGGGTCCTTGCCGAGATAGGCGAGCGCCATCGGGATGACGTCGGTCGGCGATTCCAGCACCGAGATGCCGCAGTCGGCGAGCTTGCCGGCGTACTCCGGCTTGAACAGGATATCGAGGGTGTCGAGCGGCACGTCCTCGCCGAGGCGCTCCTTCACCATCGCCATGTTGTAGGTGAGGCCGACGGTGCCCCACATGTACGGCACGCCGTACTCGTTGCCGGGGTCGGCGTCGGCCAGAACCTTCATGATCTCGGGATCGAGGTTGCCGTAGCCGGTGAGCTTGTCCTTCGCGATCTTCTGGAACACGCCGGACTTGACCAGCCGCTGCATGAAGTTCGAGCCGTGCAGCACGACGTCGTAGCCGGAGCGGCCGGCCATCATCTTGGCGTCGACGGTCTCTGAGGCATCATAGGTGTCGTAGACGACCTTGATGCCGGTCTCCGCCTCGAAGTCGGCGATGGTGGTCTCGCCGATATAGTCGACCCAGTTGTAGACGTTGACGATCTTCTCGGCGTCCTGGGCGAAGGCGGCGGTGGTGAGCCCGGGCATGGCCAGGGCGAGGGTACAGGCGGCGGAGAGGCGCACCATGGCGCGCCGGGTGAAGGCGGTGGGCTTCATCGTCGGTTCTCCCCTCTCGAGAGCCGTCCCGACCCTTTCGGCCGGAAGGCCGTCCGGCATCCCTGGCGACCGTCTCCGGGCCGCGCGCAGACACCTCGTTCCCGTCTCGTCGGCACTCCCGTCCTCGTGCGAGCCTCAGCCTCCCGCCCCGATCGTGCCGGTGAGCCCGCGCTTGAGGAGCCCGCCCGCGATGATGAGGCGCTGAATCTCGCTCGTTCCCTCCCAGATGCGGTCGACGCGCAGCTCCCGCAGGAAGCGCTCGGCGACGTTCTCGCGCATGTAGCCACGGCCGGCGAAGATCTGCACGGCGCGGTCGGCGACGCGGCCCGCCGCTTCCGAGGCCACCAGCTTGGCGATGGAACAGCGCGCGTGCAACGACTTCAGGTCGAGGCCGCGATCGTGCGCCGCCGCCGCCTCCCACGTCACCATGCGCGACGTGTGCAGGTCGACAACGCAGTCGGCGAGCATCGCCTGCACGAGCTGGCGCTCGGCGATCGGCACGCCGCCGATGATGCGGCCCTTGGCGAAGGCGGTCGCCTCCTCGATCAAACGCTCCATCGCCCCGCAGCAGCGCGCGGCGATCATCAGCCGCTCGCGGCGGAACCAGGCGTAGGTGAAGGCCATCCCCGCCCCCTCGCGACCGCCGATGAGGTTGTCCGCCGGCACGCGCACGCCCTCGAAGCGCAGGATCGGGTGGTGATGGCGATAGGTGTGGGTATAGGCGGGCGTGCGCACGGTGGTGATGCCCGGCGCGCGGGCGTCGACGAAGAACAGCCCGTGGGCGCCGTCCGCTGGCCCGCCCACGAACTTCGCCTGCACCAGGAGAACGTCGGCGAGGTTGGCGCTGGTGACGTGCCACTTCTCGCCGTCGAGCACGTAGGTGTCGCCGTCGCGGCGGGCGGTGGCGACGATGTCGTCGACGTCGGAGCCGGCGCCCTCCTCGGTGATGGCGTAGGCGAAGTAGCACGCGCCGCGCATCATCGGCAGGATGAAGCGCTTGATCTGGTCGGGCGAGCAGGCCTCGAACATCCAGCCCTGCGCTTCCGGATAGCACCAGCCGAGGCCGTTGGTGACGCGGCCGACCGGCTCGATCGCCGCCACCTGGTCGAGGATCGGCAAGGCGAGGCCGCCGTACTCGGCCGGCACGTCGAAGCGCGGCAGGCCGAGTTCCTGCGCCAAGGCCTTGTGGCGCTTCAGGGCCTCGGCGGGGATTTCGCCGTCGTTCAGCTCCGCCTCGACCTCGAAGGGGATCAGTTCGGTGTCGACGAAACGGCGGACGGCCGCCTGGCGGGCGAGAGCCGCGTCGGAGAGGGCGAAGCTCACGCCGTCCCCTCCGCTGCGACGGGGCCGTCGACGGTGAAACGGGCCGGGAAGACGCTGACGAGGTGGTAGCGGGCGGAAGCGAGCGCCTGTTCGCGCTTCAGGTCCTTCGGCGCCATCATCAGGTGCAGCCAGAGGCCCTCCAGCATGCAGACGATGACGCGGGCGAGCGCCGCGTGGTCCTGCCCGGGGGCGGCGAGGTCGCGGCAGAGCTCGATGACGGTCGCCTGGTAGTCCTCGTCGTTGGCGCTGCAGAGCTCGCGATAGGTCGGTCGCGACTTTGCCTCGCCCCAGAAGGCGCACCAGGCGCCGAGCTTGCGCGGCGTGCAGATACGCTTGTCGAAGTCGGCCGAGACGAGGGCCCAGAGCCGCGCGGCGGGATCGGCGCCGGCCGCCTTCAGCGCCGCCTTCCAGTGGCCGCGGTATTCGTCGGAGAGCGTGCGCAGCGTCTCGACGAGCAGCTTCTCCTTCGTATCGAAGTGGAAGTTGACGATGCCGCGCGACATGCCGGCGGCGGTGGCGACATCGGCGAGCGTCGTCCCCTCGAAGCCGCGCTTGGCCAGTTGGTCGATCGTCGCCTCGATGAGCTCCTGCCGGCGGATCGCCTTGGTGTTCTGGCGCAGCGCCCGCGCCGGCGCCGTCACGCCCATGCGGCGTCTCCGCAACGGGCGAATGGGCTTTGGCGGATCGACAGAACGCGGCGCTTCGGCGGCGCGACCATGGGGAGAATGTCCTTGCGCGAGCCCGCGGCGGCCCGGGCGGCGACCCTCGCGACGGCGGAGGCCGGCGCTATCGAGCAATGCCGCCGCATCGCGGTCAAGAGGCGGCAGGGCCGCTCGCTCCTCCGGTTGTGGAGACACGACGGCAACGCCATCGGCGAACACTCGGTTCCGGGCCGCGCGGCGGGCTCCGATGGACATGGAAAGGGCCTCCCTGACCCGGCGAAGGATACGCCGATTTTCGCTCCCGGCAACCCTTCTTGAACGTATGTTCAGCCAGCACCTGATTGAACGTTCGTTCATTAAGCTGGACAGGCGGCGGCCGCCGTGACAGGATGCGGCTCACAATTAGGATCGTGGCGACTGCCGATCTCGACGCCGTGGCGAAGCGTTTTGCCGGGCATGGGAGCGCTCGCCCGGACAAAAAAGGAGAGCCGCCATGGGACGCCAGCTCACGGAGAGCAACGCGCACTTCCGGAAGGCGCTGACCAAGCTGCCCCTCGGGGTCGCCTCGAACTTCCGCTACTGGGGCGAGGACAAGACGATCTACGTCCGCCACGGGCGCGGTGGCCGCATCACCGACATCGACGGCAACTCTTACGTCGACTACCGGCTCGGCTACGGGCCGGCGATCCTCGGCTATGCCGACCAACGCGTCGACGACGCCGTGCGGGCGAGCCTCGAGATCGGCGGCGTCTTCGCGCTGTCGACCGAGGCCGAATATCGCGTCGCCGAGCGCATCTCCCGCATGGTGCCAGCGGCCGAGCTGGTGCGGCTCTCCAACTCCGGCACCGAAGCCGTGATGGCGGCACTCAGGCTCGCCCGCGCCTATACCAAGCGCAGCGGCTACGTGTTGCTCGAGGGCGGCTACCACGGCCTGTTCGACGCCGCGCTGTGGACCCTCGGCATGGACGGCTGGGACCCGGCGAAGACCGACGCCGAGCCGGCCGTCGTCCCCTATTCCCAGGGCGTGCCGGAGGTGCTGCGCCAGCTCCTCCACGTCGCGCCGATGAACGACGCCAACCACCTGGAAGACCTCTTCAAGCGCAAGGGCCACGAGATCGCGGCGATGCTGATGGAGCCGATCCAGGGCAACTGCTGCGGCATCACCGCCGACGTCGAGTATGTCCGCGCCGTGCGCGAGCTCTGCGATCGCTACGGCGTTGTGCTGATCATCGACGAGGTGAAGTCGGGCTTCCGGGTGGCGCGCGGCGGCATCCAGGAGGTGATGGGCGTGAAGGCCGACCTCTGCACCTTCGCCAAGGCGATGGCGAACGGCTACCCGATCGCGGCGATCGGCGGCCGCGAGGAGATCATGCGGATGTACGGCAACGGCGTCGCCCACGGCGGCACCTACACCGGCCACTGCGTGTCGCTCGCCGCCGCCGAGAAGACGCTGGAGATCATCGAGGAGACGCCGGCGCTGGAGACCATCGCCGCCTACGGCAAGACGATGCAGGAGGGCATGAGCCGGGTGCTGAAGGCGCGCGGCATCGCCCACTCGTTCGCCGGCCACCCGTCGATGGGCGGGCTGTTCTTCGCCTCGAAGCCGCCGGCGACCTACCGCGACTGGAAGTCTTCGGACTACACCTTCTACGACGCGATGGCCCAGCACCTGCACGACGAGGGCGTGCTGTGCGAGCCGGACTCCCGCGAGCCCTGGTTCGTCTGCGAGGCCCACGACGACGGCTGCCTGAAGGACACCCTGAAGGGCTTCGAGATCGC
>CAZDCR010000069.1:0-12143 GCA_964503995.1 uncultured Segnochrobactrum sp. | reverse complement strand
GCACTCAGGCCGGGGCGAGCAAAGTGCGGGTCGCAGCCGTGACGTCCGCCTGCCGCATCAGGCTCTCGCCGACGAGGATCGCCGGGATGCCGACGGCGGCCAGCCGCGCGACGTCCGCGGCGGTGAAGATGCCGGATTCGCCGACGATCAGCCGGTCCGCCGGCACCCGCGGCGCGAGGCGCTCGCTGGTCTCGAGGCTCGTCTCGAAGGTGCGCAGGTTGCGGTTGTTGATGCCGATCATCCGGGCGGGGAGCGCCAGTGCGCGGTCGAGCTCGCGCTCGTCATGCACCTCAACGAGGACGTCCATGCCGAGTTCGATGGCCGTGTCGGTGAGGGCACGGGCGGCGGCGTCGTCGAGCGAGGCCATGATGACGAGGATGCAGTCCGCATCCCACGCGCGCGCCTCATAGACCTGGTAAGGTTCGTAGAGGAAGTCCTTGCGAAGACAGGGTAAAGAGACTTCGTCTCGGGCGGCGTCGAGGAACTCCGGCCGACCCTGAAAGGAGGGACCGTCGGTCAGCACCGACAGGCACGCGGCGCCACCCGCCTCGTAGGCGCGGGCGAGCGAGGGCGGGTCGAAGTCGGCGCGAATCAGGCCCTTCGACGGGCTCGCCTTCTTGATCTCGGCGATCAGCGCCGTCTGGCCGGCGGCGATCTTCGCCTCGAGCGCAGCGAGGAAGCCGCGCGGCGGGGAGGCCGCAGCGGCACGGCGGCGGATCTCCGCCTCCGGAACGGCGGCCTTGGCGGCGGCGATCTCGTCGCGCTTGTAGCGCCCGATCTTCTCCAGGACGTCGATGGTGTCGGTGACGGCCATCGCGCTCACTCCGCGTTGGAGACCTGCACGAGCAGGTCGAGGCGGGCGCGCGCGCCGCCGGAATCGATCGCCTGCGCCGCCTGCGTGACGCCTGCGCCGAGGGTCTCGGCGCGGCCGGCGACGACGAGGGTGGCGCCGGCGTTCATCAGCACGATGTCGCGGTACGCGCCGGCGGCACCGTCGAGCACCGCGGCGAGAGCGGCGGCGTTCGCCGCACCGTCGCCGCCCTTGAGGGCGTCGATCGAGACGCGGGGAAGGCCGACCTCCTCGGGCGTCACCTCGAAGGTACGGATCGTGCCGTCACGGAGTTCGGCGACCTTCGTCGGGCCGGTGTTGGAGATCTCGTCGAGGCCGTCGGCGCCGTGCACGACCCAGGCGCGCTCGGAGCCGAGCGTCGCGAGCACGTGGGCGATCGGCTCGACCCAGGCGGCGTCGAAGACGCCGACCATCTGGCGGCGCACGCCGGCGGGGTTCGACAGCGGGCCGAGCAGGTTGAAGAGGGTTCGGGTGCCGAGTTCCACGCGCGCCGGACCGACGTGCTTCATGGCGGCGTGGTGGGCGGGGGCGAACATGAAGCCGAGGCCAGCCTCAGCGATGCAGCGCGAGATGCGCGCCGGCGGCAGCTCGATGCGCACGCCAAGCGCCGCCAGCACGTCGGCGGCGCCTGATTTCGACGACAGCGCGCGGTTGCCGTGCTTGGCGACGGGTACGCCGCAGGCAGCGACGACGAAGGCCGAGCAGGTCGAGACGTTGTAGCTGCCGGCGCCATCGCCACCGGTGCCGACGACGTCGACGGCGTCCGCGGGGGCCTCCACCGTCAGCATCTTCGCGCGCATTACCGTGACGGCGCCGGCGATTTCGTCGACCGTCTCGCCGCGCACGCGCAGCGCCATAAGGAGGCCGCCGATCTGGGCCGGCGTCGCCGCTCCCGACATGACAACGTCGAACGCGGCCTCCGCCTCGGCGCGCTCGAGCGGCCGGCCGGTCGCGACCTTCGCGATGAAGGGCTTGAGATCGCTCATCGGCGCGGCCCGCTCAGGACCCGGTGTCGCGGTCGAGACCGACCACCGCCGAGAAGGCCTGCTGGTTCACCGCCACGCCGAGCGTGCGCTCCATCTCGGTGACGTAGTCGGTCAGGAGCGAGTTGCCGATGGCGCGTGAGAGTTCGCCGCCGAGCTCGGACATCTCCGGCGTCTCGGCGAAGAAGGCGGGCTCGGTGATCTGGTCGACGACCAGTACGGTGCGGCCGCCGTCCGGCGCCGGCGCGGTGGCGACGGTGCCCGGGCCGCCAGTGAAGGCTGCGGCGACGGCCTGGGGGCTGAGCCCGTCGACGGTGCCGCCGCGCTTGAAGGGTGCCGACGTGGCGACCGTCGCATTCAGAGACGTGGCGGCAGCGTCGATCGTCTCGCCGCCGCGGAGGCGTTCGGCGACGTCGGTTGCCAGCTTGTCGAGGGCGAGCGCGGTCTCCGCCTCGCGCCAGGCCGCGACGACCGGCTCGCGGACCTCGTCGAGGGTGCGGTCGCGGGCCGGGACGACGTCCGACACCTCGAACCAGGCGAAGCCGCGGCGATCGACCTGGACCGGATCCGGCTCGGTGCCGGGATCGGCGTCGAAGGCGCCGGTGAGCACCGCGGTGCCGCCCGGAATGGCGGGCTTCGTGCCATCGGCAGCGGCGCCGGTGGCGTCGACGGCCTGTACGGTCTGCAGCGGAATCTTGAAGCGCTCGCCGATCTCGGCGAGCGTCGAACCGCCGGCGCGGGCGTCCTCGACCTCGTCGTACAGCGAGGCCACGTCGGCCGTGGCGCGCTCGGCGGCGATCTCCTGCTTCAGGGTGTCCTTGACCTCGTCGAAGGGCTGGCGGGCGCTGGGGGCGATCTCGGTGACGCGCAGCAGCACGGGACCAAACCGGCCATCGACGACCCGCGTCTCGCCCTCGGCCATCGCGAACGCGGCGTCGGCGACCGCGGCATCGATCAGGTCGGTCTTGGCGACGAGGCCGAGGTCGGCATCGCCCGGCTTCAGGCCGCGCTCGGTGAGGATGGCGTCGATGGCGGTGCCGGTGGCGAGCGCCGCCACGGCGGCATCGGCGGCGGCGCGGTCGGGGAAGACGATCTGCTCGACACGGCGCTTCTCCGGCGTGCCGAAGCGGCCGCTCGCCCGGTCATAGGCAGCGCGCGCCTCGTCGTCGCTGACGGAGGCGGGATCAGCCATCGTCTGCGGATCGGCCAGCATGACGGCGAAGGAGCGATATTCCGGCGCGCGGAACTGGCCTTTGTTCGCCTCGAAATAGGTCGCGAGCGCCTCGTCGGTCGGCTCGCCGGGGGCAGGGGCGGCGGACGGCGGCAGCGTCACATAGCGGACGGTGCGCTCCTCGTTCTGGTAGCGGTTGACCGCCTCCAGATAGGTATTCGGCGTCTCCAGCCCGCCGATCAGGCCGTCGGCGATCTGGCGTCGCTCGGCGAGGCCGAACATCGCCTCGACATACTGCGCCTCGGTGAGGTCGCTCTGCTGCAGCAGCATCCGCATGCGCTCGCGGTCGAAGTTGCCGGCCGCACCCTGGAAGGACGGGTCGGTCTTGATCTGGCGGGCGAGCTCGGCGTCCGACAGCCCGAGGCCGAGTTCGTTCGCCACCTCCGACATCGTCGCCTCGGTGATCAGGCGGCCGAGCACCTGCTGGGGCACGCCGAGCTGGGCGGCTTCCGTCGGCGACAGGGCGCGGCCGATCTGGCGGGTGTAGCCCTGGATGGCGCGGGCGTAGTCCTGCTGGAAGCGCGACGTCGGGATCTCGGTGTCGCCGACGGTGACGATGACGTTCGTTGCGCCGCCGCCGAGGAAGCCGGAGACGCCCCAGACGGCGAAGCTCGCGACCAGGATGCCGATGAGGATCTTAGCGACCCAGGTCTGGGCGCCGCGGCGCATCTGGTCGAGCATGGACTTATGGTTCCAATCGTCGTGGGACGGCGGCACTCCCGTCTGGGTCGGCCGAAGCGCGCGGATCATAGTGAGACCGACCGGGAGGGACAAGGCGAAGCCGCCGTCGCTCGCTTGGCCCGCCGCCCCGGCTCTGCTACCCCGGATCGGAGCATTGCTGCGCCCGGCGACGACAGGGCGTGAACGAGAATGGGGAGGACGACGTGCGGCCGCTGATCGCCGGAAACTGGAAGATGAACGGGCTGAAGGCCGCCCTCCCGGCGCTGCGCCGGATGATCGACGGCTTCGATCCGGCCCTTCGCGCCCGTGTCGACCTGATGGTGTGCCCGCCAGCGACGCTGGTCGCGGCCGCCGCCGAGCTCGCCGCCGGCTCCGGCATCGCCATCGGCGGCCAGGACTGCCATGCCAACGCTTCCGGCGCCCACACCGGCGACGTCTCGGCGGAAATGCTGGCGGATGCCGGCGCCGTCGCGGTGATCGTCGGCCACTCGGAGCGGCGCACGGATCACCGCGAGCGCGATGCCGACGTTCGCGCCAAGGTAGAGGCCGCCTGGCGGGCCGGGCTCACCGCCATCGTCTGCGTCGGCGAGACGCGGGCGGAGCGCGACGGCGGGCGGGCGCTCGCCGTCGTCGCCGAACAGCTCGCCGGCTCGATCCCCGACGGCGCGACGGCCGAGCGGATCGTCGTCGCCTATGAGCCGGTGTGGGCGATCGGCACCGGCCTAACGCCGACCATCGCGGACGTCGCCGAGATGCACGCGGCCATCCGCCGCGTTCTGACGGCACGCTTCGGGCCGGCCGCGGCCGATCTGCGCCTGCTCTACGGTGGCTCGGTGAAGCCCGGCAATGCGGCGGAGCTTCTAGCGGTGCCGAACGTCGACGGAGCCCTCGTCGGCGGCGCGAGCCTCAAGGCCGACGACTTCCTTGGCATCGCGCGCGGCGCGCCCGCGCGAGGCTGAGCACCGGGCAGACCGGAGGCAAGCCGCGCCGCGCGTCGGGTTCGGAAAGGGGACGGTACGATGACGACGCCGCTGCTGCTGGTGCCGGGCCTCGGCTGCACGGCACGCCTCTACGCGCCGCAGGTCGCGGCCCTCGCCGATGTCGCCGAGACCCACATCGTCGACCACGGCAGCCACGCCACGATAGCCGAGATCGCCGCGGCGGCGCTGGCGTCGGCGCCGCCAATCTTCGCGCTAGCCGGACTGTCGATGGGAGGCTACGTCGCCTTCGAGATGATGCGGCAGGCGCCGGAGCGCATCGCGCGGCTGGCTCTGCTCGACACGATGGTGCGGCCCGATTCGCCGGCGATCCTCGAGCGCCGCCACCGCCATCTCGCTCTCATCGCCGACGGGCGCTACGGCGAGGTGACCGAGGCGCTTTTGCCGGTCCTCGTCCACCCGGATCGGCTCGCGGACGAGGCTCTGGTGGCGATCGTCCGAGGGATGGCCGACGACATCGGAGCGGAGCGGTTCGCCCGGCAGATGCGGGCGATTATGGGCCGCGCCGATTCGCGCCCGACGCTCGGGTCGATCCGCTGTCCGACGCTGGTGCTGGTCGGAGCCGAGGACGCGCTGACGCCGCCGGAGCTCGCCCGGGAGATGCACGAGGCGATCGCCGGCAGCCGCCTCGTCGTGGTGCCGGACTGCGGCCACCTCTCGACGATCGAGCGGCCGGAGGCGGTGACGGCGGCGATGAGGGGTTGGCTGGCTGGTTGACGCCGCCCCCGCTCAAGCCGGCTCGCTGCGATCCCCATAGAACGCCGCGAAATCCTCAGCGTAGCGCTTCCGCACCATGGCGGTGACGGCCGGGTCGGCGAAAAGGGTCGGCAGGTCGTCGGCGCCGCCGCGGCGCTTGTTGACGTGGGGAAGCGTGCCGAGATCCGGGCCGCCGCGAGCGAGCACCGTCTCGCGGACGTGCGCCCAGTCGGGGCCGATCGTCTCGAAGCGGCCGACGAAGGACGGCACGACGCGGCCCTTCAGCGTCAGCATCGAGGCCTGCGAGCGGAAATGGTCGTCGGCGATGGCGTCCGGCGTCGCGGCGACGCGCTCCACGAAGGCCGGGAACGACATCCCCTTGCTGAAGCCGAGCTCGGCAAACAGTGGCGGGAAGGTCTGCGGCGCGACGATCTTGTTGACGTAGCAGGAGGCCAGGCGGTCGAACGGGTCGCGGACGAAGGCGAAGACGAAGAGGTCGTCGCGGCCGGCCACCTCGGCCGCGCTCGCCATGTAGACGGGGCCGTCCTTGCCGCGCTGCCAGTAGCGGTCGCGGCCCGGCCGCTCGTCGATGTCGGGATCGACGGGGACGTGGCGGGCGATGGCGTTCTTGATCGACGAGTTCGCCGCCTTCGGCACGCGGCCATAGGCGAGCTTCAGCGCCGGCACGACGATGAACGCCCGGGTCGGCGGCAAGAGGCCGAGCGCCCCGAGGGCGCGCTGGAGGTGGAGGCGCGGCGTCACGCGGCTCCTTTGCCCGCTCGGGCGTGGGCTGTCGAGAGGGCGGCGGCTCCTCAGCCGCGCAGCGCAGCGAGGAAGGCCTTGCCGAAGGCGGCGAGCTTCGCCTGGCCGACGCCGCGCACGTTCGCTAGCCCCTCGAGGCTGTCGGGCTTCGTCACCGCCATTTCTTCGAGTGTGCGGTCGGCGAAGACGACATAGGCCGGCACGCCGCGCTCGGCGGCGAGTTCGCGCCGGAGCGCCTTCAGGCGGGCGAGCAGTGGCCCGTCGACCGAACCGACCGGCATCGCCGGGGCGGCCTTGCGGCGCTTGCCCGCGCGCGGCGCCCGCATGGAGAATTCGCCGCCTTCGAGGATCTCGTGGCCGCGGTCGGTGAGGCGCATCGCGCCATAGGCGGTCGAATCGACCATCAGGGCGCCGCCGGCGACGAGTTGGCGGACGATCGAGCGCCACTCGGTCGCCTTGTGGGCGCCGCCGGCGCCGAAGCCCGGCAGCTTCTCGTGGCCGCGCCGGAGCACCGGCTCGCTCTGTTCGCCGACGGCGAGCGAGACGAGGTGGCCGGCGCCGAAGCGCTCGCCGGTCAGGCGCGCCAGCGACAGGATGAGGCGGGCCTCTGCGCTGCCGTCGACCACCGCCGGCGGATCGAGGCAGACGTCGCAGTTGCCGCACGCCGGGCTCTCCTCGCCGAAATAGGAGAGCAGCACCTGGCGACGGCAGGTGGTGGCCTCGCAGAAGCCGATCATCGCGTCGAGCCGGCGCGCCTCAATGCGGCGGCGGTCCGGCTCCGGCACCTCGTCGATGAAGCGGCGGCGGGTGCGGACGTCCTCGAGGCCGTAAAGCAACATCGCCTCGGCCGCCTCGCCGTCGCGGCCGGCGCGGCCGATCTCCTGATAGTAGGCCTCGAGGGTGCCGGGGATGTCGGCGTGCAGCACCCAGCGCACGTCGGACTTGTCGATGCCCATGCCGAAGGCGACGGTCGCCACCATGACGACGCCCTGCTCGGCCAGGAACGCCTCCTGGTTCGCCGCCCGCACGTCCGCCGGCAGGCCGGCGTGATAGGGCAGCGCCCGCACGCCGAGGCCGGCGAGGCGCTCGGCGGTGTCCTCCACCTTCTTGCGCGAGACGCGGTAGACGATGCCGTTGGTGCCCGCGCGCGCCTTGACGAAGCGGGCGATCTGCTCGCCGGTGTCGGCCTTCTCGGCGACGGTGAGCGAGATGTTCGGCCGGTCGAAGCCGGCGACGAAGACGGTGGCGCGACCGGCGAACATGCGCTCGACGATGTCGTCGCGGGTGGCGGCGTCGGCGGTGGCTGTGAGAGCCACGATCGGCACCTCGGGGAAGTGTTCGCGCACGGCGCCGAGGCCGAGATATTCGGCGCGGAACGAGTGGCCCCACTGCGAGATGCAGTGCGCCTCGTCGACAGCGACGAGCCGGACCGGCAGGCGCGAGAGCGAGGCGAGCATGCGCTCGGTCATCAGTCGCTCGGGGGCGAGGAACAGGAAGCGCGACTGGCCCGACTGCACGCGACGCCAGGCGGCGACGTTCTCGTCGCGCGAGCGGCCGGAGTGGATCGCCTCGGCGCCGACGCCGTTGAGGCGCAGCCCGGCGATCTGGTCGTCCATGAGGGCGATGAGGGGCGAGACGACGAGCGTCAGTCCGTCGAGCACGAGGCCCGGCACCTGGTAGCAGAGCGATTTGCCGGCGCCTGTCGGCATCACCGCCAGCGTGTGGCGGCCGGACAGCACGGCGTCGACGACCTCCTCCTGGCCGGGACGGAAGCCGGGAAAGCCGAAGGTCTCCGCCAGCACTGCGCTCTTGCGGGCGACAAGATCCGGGGAAAGGGGCGGGGGCATCGGCAACCGGGGTCGGGAGGATTCGAGCGCGCCGGCAGACTAGCGAAAGCCGCGGGTGCGCGGGAGGCCGCCATCGCCGCAGCCCGCGAAGGTGTGGACAACATCGGCGGGGGAAGCCGGCGCTTCACCCGTTCCGGGTGCTGCGTGCGGGTGAGGGTGGCCTCGGGGGAGACCGCAGACGAAAGCGGCCGGGGATTTCGCCCCGGCCGCGCATTCGTCTGGCGTGGGCCGACCGGCCGTCAGGCGGCCGCCTGGATCGCCGCGAGCTTCCAGTCGGCGCCGCGGTCGCGGACGAACGTCCACAGCTCGACCGATTCGGACGGATCCTCGCTGCCCTCGATGAGGTCACCGGTGGCGCGGTCGCGCATCATGTCGCGGCTCTCGTAGTGGAGGGCGACGGTGACGTAGTCGCGGCCGTCCTCCGACCAGGCCTCGGCGACGTCGCCGTCGAGCAGTCGGACGTCCAGCACTTCGTTGCGCTGGCCCTTGGTGGCGGTCTCGCCGATCTCCTCGGCGAGGTAGCCCATGGCCTCGGGCGTCGTCAGGGTGCGCAGCTTGCCGAAGTCCTCGCGGCTATAGGCGGCCTGAACCTCCGTGAGGAGACGCTCGAAGGTGTCGAGGTCCTCGGCCGACACGCCGATCTCGTCACCCGACCAGCGGCCGTCGCCGAGGCGCTCGCTCGGGGGCGGAGTGGCGCCGTAGCCCATCGGTGCGGCGCCCTGGCCGGCCGGGGCTGCGCCGGCACCACCGCCGAACAGGCCACCGGCAAGGCCGCCCGCCGCGGGAATGCCGCTGCGGCCGCGGGCCGGTGCGACGTCGACACCGCGGAGATCCGGCTGCACCGACGCACTACCCGCACCCGCGCCGGCACCGGCATAGCCCGACGTCGAGCCCTGCTGGCGGCTGCGGAAGAAGCGCATCACCAGCCAGATCACGCCGCCGATCAGGGCGAGCTGCAGGAGCAGGCCGAGGAAGCCGGCGGCACCGCCGAGGCCATTGCCCATCAGCATGCCGAACAGGCCGCCGAGGGCGAGGCCACCGAGCAGCGGGCCGAGGAATCCGCCACCGAACATGCCGGGGCGCTGTGCCGCGGCCGCGGCGCCGCCGGGCTGTGCCGCAGCACCGGGCTGCTGCGCCGGACGCGGCGTCATCGTGCGTTCGATCGGCGCAGCGGGTCGCGGCGCGATGTTCGTCGGAGGCGGCGCCTGAAAGGTTCGCGCGCCACGGCTGCCGAAGGCACCACCGCCGAACGAGCCGGCACGGCGGGCGTCGGCGTGGTCGACGACGACCACCAGCGTTCCGACGGCGAGCAGCAGGGCGGCGGCGACGCGGCCGGTCCGGGAAAGGAACTTGTTCATCGGTCCAGCAGTCTCCCTCGTGGTGCCACCGCCCGTTTGGGCCGATTGAGAAACGAGCGGTGTGGCCGCCGGGTTTCCGGTGACCGAATGTTGTCGGATATAGGAAAGACCGTGGCGTGTTGCGAGAGCCGCGCCAGCCTGTTCGATCGAAATTCCAGCCATCGGGAGAGCGCGTCGTGCGGTCGGAATCGCCGTTCTCGCGGGACGTCGTGACGGTCGCCCGGGCCCTCGTCGGGGCGCGCCTGCTGGTGGCCGGCGTCGGTGGGACGATCGTCGAGACGGAGGCCTATCACCGCGACGACCCGGCCTCGCACTCCTTCATCGGGCAGACTGCGCGGAACGCCGCGATGTTCGGCCCGCCGGGGCGGGCCTACGTCTACCGCTCCTACGGCATCCACTGGTGCCTGAACGTCGTCTGCGGATCGCTCGGCGAGGGCAGCGCCGTCCTGATCCGCGCCATCCACCCTGAGACCGGAGTGGAAGCGATGCGGGCGCGGCGGGGCGGGGTTGCCGATCGGCTGCTGTGCGCCGGACCGGGCCGCCTCTGCCAGGCGCTCGCCGTCACGGGCGCGCATGACGGCCTGCCGCTCGACGCCGAACCGTTCGAGCTCTCGTGGCCGGCGGAGACCCCGCCGCTGCTGGTCGACCGGCGCATCGGCATCTCGAAAGCCGCAGAAGCGCCGCTGCGCTTCGGCTTGTCGGGCTCGGGCTTCCTCAGCCGACGATTCCGCAGCGGAGAAGCGGGGGCAGGAGGAGCGTTGACGCCCAGGCGAAAGTGATCGGCCGTCTTCAACGCTTTTGCTTGTCGGACAGCCTTGGCATAAGGAGCGGTCAAGATCGCCGTCGAGCGACCGGAACACGACCGAGGGAGAGAAGCCGCAATGACCGAGTATGTCCGCCACGGCAGTGTCGACGTCGCCCGCGAGCTCAGTGACTTCGTGGAGACCGAGGCTCTCCCCGGCACCGGCGTCGACCCGGCTCGCTTCTGGCAAGGCTTCTCGGACGTCTTCACCGAACTCGCCCCGGTCAATCGTGCGCTCGTCGAGAAGCGCGAGAGCCTGCAGCACGAGATCGACGCCTGGCACCGCGCCCGCCGCGGCAAGCCGCACGACGCGGCCGCCTACAAGGCCTTCCTCGCCGAGATCGGCTACCTGCTCCCGGACGCGCCGGCCTTCGAGGTCGCCACCGGCAAGGTCGACGACGAGATCGCCCGCGTCGCCGGCCCGCAGCTTGTCGTGCCGATCCTCAACGCCCGCTATGCGCTGAATGCCGCCAACGCCCGCTGGGGGAGCCTCTACGACGCCCTCTACGGCACCGACGCCATCCCGGATGCCGACGGCGCCGAGCGTGGCCGCGGCTACAACCCGAAGCGCGGTGCCAAGGTCGTCGCCTTCGCGAAGGCCTTGCTCGACCAGGTCGCCCCGCTCGCCGGTGGTGCCCTGCACGCCGACGCAACCGGCTACGCGGTCGAGGGCGGCAAGCTCGCCGTCTCGATGAAGGACGGCCGCAGCGTTGGCCTCGCCGATCCGGCGGGCTTCGCCGGCTATGCGGGCGACCCCGGCGCCCCGGACATCGTGCTCCTCAAGCACCACGGCCTGCACGCCGAGATCGTCATCGACCGCGACCATGCGATCGGCAAGGACGACCCGGCCGGCGTCGCCGACGTCGTGCTGGAATCGGCGATGACCGTCATCCAGGACTGCGAGGATTC
Organism: uncultured Segnochrobactrum sp.; assembly: GCA_964503995.1. GTDB lineage: Bacteria > Pseudomonadota > Alphaproteobacteria > Rhizobiales > Segnochrobactraceae > CAMDHY01. Next base: position 1,026 of record CAZDCR010000069.1, on the reverse strand, counting down.
GATCGCCGCCGTCGATGCGGAGGACAAGGTTGCCGTCTACCGCAACTGGCTCGGCCTGATGAAGGGCACGCTGACGGCGGCCTTCCCTAAGGGGGGCACCACGGTCGAGCGCGCGCTTAACCCCGACCGCTCCTACGTGACGCCGGATGGCGGCGAGCTGACGCTGCCGGGCCGCAGCCTGATGCTGATCCGCAACGTCGGCCACCTGATGACCACTGACGCGGTGAAGATGGCGGACGGCTCCGAGGCGCCCGAGGGCATCCTCGACGGGCTGGTGACGTCGCTGATCGCCCTGCACGACCTCAACAAGGCGGCCGGTCCGCGCAACAGCCGGGCGGGCTCGGTCTACATCGTCAAGCCGAAGATGCACGGGCCGGAGGAGGTGGCGTTCGCCAACCGCCTGTTCGGCCGCATCGAGGAGGTGCTGGGCATGGCCCCCAACACCCTCAAGATGGGCATCATGGACGAGGAGCGGCGCACCACGGTCAACCTGCAGGCCTGCATCGCCGCGGCGAAGGACCGGGTGGTGTTCATCAACACCGGCTTCCTCGACCGCACCGGCGACGAGATCCACACCTCGATGGAAGCGGGCCCGATGATCCGCAAGGCGGACATGCGGGCGACGCCGTGGATCGCCGCCTACGAGGACCGCAACGTCGACGTCGGCCTCGCCTGCGGCTTCCGGGGCAAGGCGCAGATCGGCAAGGGCATGTGGGCGATGCCGGACCTGATGGCAGCGATGCTGAAGGCGAAGATCGGCCACCCGCAGGCCGGCGCCAACACCGCCTGGGTGCCGTCGCCGACGGCCGCGACCCTGCACGCCATCCACTATCACGAGGTGGATGTCGCCAAGCGCCAGGAGGAGCTGTCGAAGCGCCAGCGCGCCTCCCTCGACGCCATCCTGACGATCCCGCTCGCCGACCGGCCGAACTGGTCGGAGGAGGAGGTGCAGCAGGAGCTCGACAACAACTGCCAGGGCATCCTCGGCTACGTCGTGCGCTGGATCGACCAGGGCGTCGGCTGCTC
>CAZDCR010000068.1:0-12173 GCA_964503995.1 uncultured Segnochrobactrum sp. | reverse complement strand
GCGAACCCGCACCGGCGTGCCGTCGCTCTCCCAGCGGGTCCAGCCCGCGCCTGCCCGAAGAGCGCCCGGGTCCTCCCCCCGCGCGCCCAAGCTAACCCGGAGCCGTGTCTATGGAAGCCCTCGATCCGGCGTCCCTCGCCCTGTGGATTGGTGCGCTCGCGGCGGCGAGCGCCGTTGCGGGCTTCGCCGCCGGCCTGCTCGGCGTCGGTGGCGGCATCATCACCGTGCCGGTGATGTTCCAGATGTTCACCTTCATGGGCCTGCCGCCGTCGCTCGCCATGCAGATGGCGGTCGGCACCTCGCTGATGACGATCATCCCGACCGGCTTCATGTCCGCCCGCAGCCATTCCAAGCGCGGCGCGGTCGATTGGAAGCTCATCCGCAGCTGGGGCCCGCTCGCCTTCGTCGGGGTGCTCTGCGCCGTCGTCATCGCCCGCTATGTCGATGGCAAGGTGCTGTCGGGCGTGTTCGCCGTCATCGCCCTCATCGTCGCCCTCGACATGTTCCTCCGCCGCAATGGCGGAAAGCTCGCCGACGGCTTCCCCAACGCCGTGGTGAAGCACGTCATCGGCTTCTTCATCGGCGGCTTCTCGACCCTGATGGGCATCGGCGGCGGCACCCTCAGCGTGCCGATCCTCACCGCCGTCGGCTACCAGATCCGCAACGCCGTCGGCACGGCCTCCGCCCTCGGGCCGATCATCGCCATCCCCGGCGCCATCGGCTTCGTGGTGAACGGCCTCGACGTGGCCGGCCGGCCGCCGTTCTCGATCGGCTACGTCAACCTGGTCGCCTTCGCGCTGCTGCTGCCGGCCGGGCTGCTGCTCCCGTCCGTCGGCGCCAAGGTGGCGCACATGATCCCGCAGCGCTCGCTGAAGCTGCTCTTCGCCGCCTTCCTGTTCCTCACCGCCGTCCGCATGGGCTGGGGGATCGTGTTCGGGAAGTAGGCGAGGGCCTCATCAACCGGCGGCGAGCGCCACGGCGATCTCGGCCGCCAGCGTGGCGTTGTTCTTCACGAGCGCGATGTTCGCCGTCAGGCTGCGACCGGCGGTCAGCGTGTTGATGCGGTCGAGCAGGAACGGCGTCACGTCCTTGCCGGCGACGCCGGCCGCCTCGGCTTCTGCGACCGCGCGGGCGATCTCGGCGTCGATCTCGGCCCCCGACAGCGCATCCGCCTCGGGGATGGGGTTGGCGACGAGCACGCCGCCACCGCCGAGCCGCCAGTGCAGGGCTGCCGCCGCCGCGATCTCGTCCGCCCCGTCGAGGCGGTGCGGCACGCGCTCGCCGCTGTCACGGGCGAAGAAGGCGGGGAAGGCGTCGGTGCGGTAGCCGATCACCGGCACGCCCTCGGTCTCCAGAACCTCCAGTGTCTTCGGGATGTCGAGGATCGACTTCGCGCCGGCGCAGACGACCGCAACCGGCGTCCGCCCGAGCTCGCGCAGGTCGGCCGAGACGTCGAAGCTCGCCTCGGCCCCTCGGTGGACGCCGCCGATACCGCCTGTGGCGAAGACGCGGATGCCGGCCATCGCAGCCGCCATCATCGTGGTGGCCACCGTCGTGCCGGCGAGGCGGCGGGAGGCGAGCAGCACCGCGAGGTCGCGGCGAGAGGCCTTCGCGGCGCTCGGCCCGGCCTCAGCCACCTGCGTCAGAGCCGCCTCGTCGAGCCCGACCACGATCCGCCCGTCGATCACCGCGATCGTGGCCGGCACGGCGCCGGCCGCCCGCACCACCGCTTCCACCGCCTGAGCGGTCTCGAGGTTCTGCGGAAACGGCATGCCGTGGGTGACGATGGTCGATTCCAGCGCCACCACAGCCCGGCCGGCGGCGAGCGCCGCGGCGACCTCGGGATGCACGGTGAGCAACTCGTTCGGCAGCGATCCGTTCGAAATCGTCATGCGATCCTCGTGTTCGGCGGCAGCTGCGCCGCCCGTGCCACCACCGCCGCCGCGAGAGCCTCGCCCGGCAAGTCGCGGCGGACGCTGCCGGTCGCCTCCAGCGTCAGGGCCGCGAGAGCCGAGCCGAAGCGGACGGCGGCGTCAAGTTCGTCACCCGCTGCCAGCCGCCAGAGCGTCGCGGCGATCAGGCTGTCGCCGGCCCCGGTCACCTCGGCGATGGTCGCCGGCGCCGCCGGCACCACCACCGTTCCAGCGGCGTTCGCGACGACCGCGCCCCGCGGCCCGAGCGTCAGGACGACGGCACCGGCACCGCGCGCCCGCACTGCACCGGCAAGCGCCACCGCATCGCCAGTCTCGGTGTCGATCAGGGCCCGCGCCTCGTCGGCGTTGAGGAACAGGACGTCGACGCCGGCAAGCTCCGCCGGCAGCCGCGTCACCTTCGGCGTCGAGACGGCGTCGACGGCGAGGCGGAAGCCGGCGTTCCTGCTCAGGTCGATCAGCGCCCCCATCCCGTCGGCGGCGGTGTTGCAGTCCGCAAACACCCAGTCGGCGGCGCGGAGGCGGTCCGCGTTCGCCGTCACCAGCGCCGCGTCCAGCCGGTCGAGCACGCCCATCGCCGCGACGCCGATCACGAGGTCGCCGCCGGGGTTGGTGACGGCCGCATACTCCCCCGTGGCCGCCCCGGCGATCGTCACAGTGCCAGCTGTGTCGACGCCGAGCGCCGCAAGGTCGGCGAGCAGGGCCCGGCCGCCCTCGTCCTCGCCCACGGCCGAGACGAGCGACACCGGAGCCCCGAGGCGTGCCAGCAGTTCCGCGACGTTGCGCGCCACCCCGCCGGCGCTGCCGCCGACGGTCGCCGGGTTCGATGTCCCCGCCACTGCCGGCGCCGCCAGCCGGTAGACGCGGTCGACGGCGGCGCCGCCGAGGCAGACGATCCGGGAGGGCGCGCCCATCGCCGCGACCGGGGAGGGGCTCAGACCGCCAGCGGCGCGCCGGCGGCGGCGACCACCGCCTTGGTGTCGGCGATCCAGCCGAACAGGTTGTTCTCGGCGCGGATCAGCGTCAGCGCCGCCGCGTGCACGGCCGGCTCGAAGGCGGCGCAGGCGTCCTCGACCGTCAGGCAGTAAAAGCCGCGGTCCACCGCCTCGCGCAGGGTCGACTGCACGCAGCACTGGGTGGTGATGCCGCAGAGGATCAGCCGGTCGATGCCGAGCGCGTTGAGCTTGGCCTGCAGGTCGGTGCGGTGGAAGGCGCCGAAGCCGGGCTTGTCGACAACGATCTCGCCCTGATGCGGCTTCAGTTCCGGGATGAAATCGTGGCCGGCCTCGCCGCGGATGAGGAAGCGCCCGAGCGGCCCGTCGCGGCCGGCGACCTTGCGCTCCCGCTTCATCGCCGAGGCGTCGGACATGTCGGGGGCGTAGCCCTCGCGGGTGTGGATCAGCGTCCAGCCGGCCCGCCGCGCGGCGGCCGACAGCGCCGCGACCCTCGGGACTGCCGTGCGCAGCAGCGCCACGTCGTCGCCCGCCGCGGCGCAGAAGCCGCCGTCCTCGAGAAAGTCGCGCTGCATGTCGATGGCGACGAGCGCCGTGCGCCCCGCCGGCGCGAGGAACACCCGCCCATCCTCGCAAGCGATCTGCATGTCCTGCCGCTCCCTCTCCCTCCGCCGATGCCGGCGGGCCGTGACGAGAAGCACGCGCCGCGCCGTGCTGGCAAGGGCAGTCTCGCGACCTCTCGCCAGAACCAGCGACCGACCGACACCCGCTCTTGCCGCGTGGCCGCCGGTGGTGGACTGTCTCGGCTGTCGACCAGTGATGCGGAGGCGGCCCTGCCGGTGGATGAGCGCAGCGACAATGCGGCCGCAGGCCCCGTCGCGCCGGGCCGCGGCTTCCGCGGCGCCGTCTCCGACGTCGACCTGCGCCTGCTGAAGGTCTTCCGCGTCGTCGTCGAGCACGGCGGCTTCGGCCCGGCCGAGGTGGTGCTCGACAAGTCGAAGTCGGCGATCAGCCTCGACATCTCCGGCCTCGAACAGCGGCTCGGGGCGACGCTCTGCACCCGCGGTCGCGGCGGCTTCGCCCTCACCGCCGAGGGACAGGCCGTCTACAAGGCGGCCCGCCAGCTCTTCGACGACCTCGCCGCCTTCGGCGACCGCGTTGCCACGGCGACCGGCCGCCTCGGCGGCGCCGTCACCGTCTTCCTCGTCGACAACATCGTCTCGATCGCCGCAGAGCCGATCGCCTCGGCCCTCGGCGCCTTCGCCCGCCGCCACCCCCGCGTCGCGCTGACGCTCGAATCGGCCACACCCGGCGGCGTCGAGGCGGCGGTGCTCGACGGGCGCGCCGACTTCGGCATCTCGGTGCTGCCGCGCGCGCTCGCCGAGCTCGAGACCGTGGCGCTGTTCCGCGAGGAGCTCGTGCTCTATTGCGGCCGCGGCCATCCGCTGTTCGCCGCGGCGGCCGGCGGCACCGCGTCGGAAATCCCGGCGGACCTCGTCCGCACCCATGCGCTGGTGAAGCCGGCCGTCACCGACGATCCGCTGTTCGCGACGATGATCGAGGGTTTCCCGCTCACGGCGATGGCGAGCAATCTCGACGCCCGCGTGCTGCTGGTGCTGTCCGGCGCCTATCTCGGCTTCCTGCCGCCGCACTATGCCGGGGCGTGGGTGGGGCGCGGCGAGCTCGCCGCCGTGCGCCCCGATCTCCTCCGCACCGAAAACGAGTTCCGCCTGATCGCCCGCCGCGCCGGCCCGACGTCTGCCGCCGCCCGCGCGCTCCGGCGCGACGTCGAGGCGGCGTTCAAGGCCGCCATCGTCGGCATGGGCGTCCGGTAGCCGACGGCCCGCGGCGGAAGGCCCGCCCCGTGAGGGGCGGGCGGAACGCGCCTCAGCCGGTCTGGACGCTGACGAACTTCGGCTGCAGGTAGGCGTTCAGGCCCTCGATGCCGCCTTCGCTGCCCTGGCCGGAGTCCTTGATGCCGCCGAACGGCGTCTCGGGCATGGCGAGGCCGGCGTGGTTGATCGACACCATGCCGCTCTCCACCTCGCGCGAGAGCCGGTTGACCCGGTCGGCGCGCGTGGTGAACGCATAGGCGGCGAGGCCGAAGTCGAGGCGGTTCGCCTCCTTCACGGCGGCGTCGAGGTCGCCGAAGCGCGACACCACCGCCACCGGGCCGAAGGGCTCCTCGTTCTGGATGCGCGCCGACAGCGGCACGTCGGTCAGCACCGTCGGCTGGAAGAAGTAGCCCTGGTTGCCGATGCGCTCGCCACCAGTGCGCACCGTCGCGCCGTGCTCGACCGCGTCGCGCACGAAGCCCTCGATGGCGTCGACACGACGGCCGTTGGCGAGCGGGCCCATCTGCGTGCCCTCGGCCATGCCGGCGCCGACCTTCAGGGCCGCGGCCCCTTCGGCGAAGGCGTCGACGAAGCGGTCATAGACGGCGTCCTGCACCAGGAAGCGCGTCGGCGAGATGCACACCTGGCCGGCGTTGCGGAACTTCATCGCGAGGCTGGTCTTGGCGGCCAGCGCCACGTCGACGTCGTCGCAGACGATCAGCGGCGCATGGCCGCCGAGCTCGAGCGTCATCCGCTTCAGGTGCTGCGCCGTCAGCGCTGCGAGGTGGCGGCCGACCGGCACCGAGCCGGTGAACGACATCTTGCGGATCACCGGCGAGGGGATCAGGTACTCGGAGATCTCCGCCGGCACGCCGAACACGAGGTTGACGACGCCGGCCGGCACCCCGGCCTCCTCGAAGCACTTCACCAGCAACATCGCCGACGTCGGCGTCTCTTCCGGCGCCTTGGCGATGATCGAGCAGCCGGCGGCGAGCGCGCCGCCGAGCTTGCGGACGAGCTGGCTGACCGGGAAGTTCCACGGGCTGAAGGCGGCGACCGGGCCGACCGGCTCCATCACCACCGCCTGCGTCACCGAAGCCGTGCGGGCCGGGATCAGGCGCCCGTAGGCGCGGCGGCCTTCCTCGGCGTTCCAGTCGATGTGGTCGGCGGAGATCAGGACCTCCATCTTCGCCTCGCCGACCGGCTTGCCCTGCTCGCGGGTGATCGCCTGGGCGACCTCGTCGGCGTGAGCGCGCAACGCGTCGGCGGCCTTGCGCATCACCTTGCCGCGCTCGAACGGCGATGTCGCCCGCCACACCTCGAAGCCCTTCTGGGCGGCGGCCAGCGCCGCATCGAGATCGGCCTTCTCGGCGAAGGCGACTTCGCCGGTGGCGGCCCCGGTCGCCGGATCGAAGACGGTGCCGCGGCGCGTGCCGGACCCGGCCGTCCAGCGGCCGTCGATGAAGAGAGACGCGGTCATGGGATCACTCGTTCAGGTGGGGAGGAGGGGGACGGAGACCGTCGGTGCCCTTCTTTTAGCGCGTCGGGGGCGGAAAGTCCTCCCTGCCGCGACGCGGCTCTGCCCTGCCAGGAGCAGGGGGCCGAAGTCCTCCCCTGGCGCGACGCGTCCCTCCCCTGTCAGGGGGAGGGACAGACCGCGCAGCGGTCAGGGTGGGGCCCGTCAATCCAAACTGAGCGCCAGTTGGGATTGACAGGCCCCCACCTGCCGGCTTCGCCGGCTGTCCTCCCCCCTGGCAGGGGGAGGACACGTTGCAGCAAGTTCGCCCCCCTAAGCCGCCGCCTCGACGTTCCCCGCCGGATCGAGCAGGTGGCACGCGGCGAAGCCGCTCCTCGTCGCGATCGGTTTCGGCGTTTCTACCCGGCAGCGGCCGAAGGCCGACGGGCAGCGGGAGGCGAACGAGCAACCCGGCGCGATATCGATCGGGCTCGGCGGCTCGCCCTCCAGAATGTACTTCGTCGCGTCGAAGGGCTTCTCCTCCAGCGTCGGCGCGGCCGAGAGCAGCGCCTTCGTGTAGGGATGCTGCGGATCGAAGAACAGGTCGTGGTTGTCGGCGAGCTCGACGATCTCGCCGAGATACATCACCGCGATGCGGGTGCAGACCTTCCTGACCATGGCGAGGTCGTGGGAGATGAAGACGTAGGTGAGGTCGTTCTTCGCCTGCAATTCGCCGAAGAGCTCGAGCAGCTTCGACTGTTCGCCCTGGTCGAGGGAGGACAGCGTCTCGTCGAGGATGAGCAGCTTCGGGTCGAGCACCAGCGCCCGGGCGATAGAGATGCGCTGCCGCTGGCCGGTCGACAGCGCCGTCGGCAGCTCGTGATAGAGCCCCTCGTCGAGGCCGACCTCGCCCATCGCCTTGCGCACGCGGGCCTCGATCTCTTGTCTCGACAGCTCGCCGCGCAAGAGCAGCCCCTCGGCGATCATCCGCCCGACGGGGGAGCGCGGCGGCAGGCTGTTGTAGGGGTCCTGCAGCAGAAGCTGGAACTCGCGCCGCTTCGCCAGCAGCTCGCGCGAGGAGAGGGTGGCGAGCGAGACGCCGTCAAGGCGGATTTCGCCGGCATCGGGCCTCTCGAGCCAGGCGAGCAGCCGCGTCAGCGTGGACTTGCCGCAGCCGGATTCGCCGACGATGCCGAAATTGTCGCCGGGGCGGATGTCGAACGTGACGCCCCGCACCGCCATCACGCGGTTGTAGGCATTGAAGTGGCCGCGCCGGCGCACGAGGTAGGTGCGCTCGGCGTCGATGACGCGCATCAGCGGCTCGGCGTTCGGCCGTGTCGGCCGGCGCTCCGCCTCGCCTTCCGTCCAGATGCGCGGCACCTCGGCGATGACGCGCTTGGTGTAGGCGGTCTGCGGCGTCTTCAGGAGGGCGGCGATCGGCTGCTCCTCGACGATGCGCCCCTCGTGCAGCACGCCGACCCGCTCGGCGATCTGGGCGAGCGAGGCGAGCGAGGAGGCGAGGAAGATCAGCGCCATCTTGTGGCGCTCGCAGAGGTCGCGCAGCAGCAGCACGGTCTGTGCCGCGATCGTCACGTCGAGCGGCTGCACGACATTGTCGGCAATCAGCACGGCCGGGTCGGCGCAGAGTGCGTCGACGATCATGGCGCGCTGCATCATGCCGCCGGAATAGCGGTTCGGGTAGTCGTGGAAGCGCTCGCGCGGGGAGGGTATGCGGACCTCGGCGAGGAGGTGCAGGATCTTCTCCGTCGCCTCCTTGCGCGACAGGTTCGGCCTGACCGCAAGAAGCTTTTCCAGGATCTGCGGGCCGACCGGCACCGTCGGATCGAGCGCGCTCTGTGGCTTCGAGCCGATGTAGGCGATGTCGCGGCCGACGCGGAAGTCGCCCGCCTCGCGCGGATCGAGGATGTCGCGGCCGGCGAAGCGGATCCGCCCGCCGGTGTAGGCGAGGTTGCCCGGCAGCCAGTTGGCGAGCGCCCGGCTCAGCACCGTCTTGCCCGAGCCGCTCTCGCCGTAGACGCCGTAGGACTCCATCGAATCCACGGAGAACGAGATGCCCGAGAGGATCGGCGCGCCGCCGCCGACGGCGGCGACCGAGAGGTCGGAGACCTCGATGATCCGCGACCGTTCCATCCCGCGCCTCCGTAGATCGTGTGGCGCGCCTTCTCGAGCGCAGCACCCATCAGGTTGATCGAGGTCAGCGCCACGGCGCGGAAGACGCCGGGGCTGGTGGCGATCCACCAGGCGATGATGAGGTACTTGCGGGCATCCGAGATGATCGTGCCGAAGCTCGGCGTTGGCGGCTGGATGCCGAGGCCGAGGAAGCCGAGGATCGCCTCGAAGATCATGATGCGGGCGATGTCGAGCACCGCCACGAAGGCGATCGGCGGCAGGATGTTGGGGGCGGCGAAGAGGAGCAGGATGCGCCAGTCGCCGGCGCCGACGACGCGCAGGCCGCGCACATATTCTTTGCCGCGCTCGGCGACGGCGGCAGAGCGGGCCACGCGGGCATAGAGCGGCCAGCCCGACAGGCCGAGCACCAGGATGATCGTCGGCACCGTCGGCTTCGAGACGCCGAGGATGGTGATCGCCAGGATGATCATCGGGATCGACAGCTGCGCGTCGGTCAGGCGCATGATCGCCGTGTCCCACCAGCCGCCCTTGAAGCCGGAGAGCAGGCCGAGGCCGCAGCCGACGATGAACATCAGCGCGACGGTGGTGACGCCGATGAACAGCGAATAGCGCAAGCCCACGAGGCAGCGCAGCAGCATGTCGCGGCCGAGCTGGTCGGTGCCGAGTGGATGCGCCCACGACCAGTTCTCGCCAAGGAACAAGGGCGGCAGGAAGCGCGCCTTCATGTTCATCTTGGTCGCCTCGTAGGGCGAGATCTCCGGCACGATCGCCGAGGCGAGCAACAGCAGCACGAACACCGTGAAGCCGATGCGGAAGCCGGTCGAGCGCCAGGCTGTCGCGAGGATCTGCCGGGCGATCGAGCCCTCGACGCGCTTCGGGCCGAGCTCGTCGGGGCCGATGGCTGCCATGGTGTCGACCATGCTCAGAGCTCCACGCGCGGGTCGATCGAATAGGAGATCAGGTCGACGATGATGTTGACGAACACGAACACCGCGCTGGTCGTGATCGCGATCCCCTGGATGGTCGGGAAGTCGCGGGTGACGACCGAGTTGACGGTGAGGTGGCCGAGGCCCGGATAGTCGAAGATGTACTCGACGACGAGCACGCCGCCGATCAGCGCCGAGAGCTGGATGCCGAGGAGGTTCGCCAGCGGCACGGCGGCGTTGCGCAGGGCGTGGCCGAAGACGATCCGCCGTTTCGGCAGGCCGCGCACCCGCGCCTCGTCGATGAAGTGGCTCTGCATGATCTCGCCGAGCGACACCGTCAGGGTGCGGATCAGGAAGGGCGCGATCTCCACGGCGAGCACGATCGCCGGCAGGATGACGTAGGCAAAGCCCCGGTAGCCGAGCGCCGGCAGCCAGCCGAGCTGCACCGACAAGAGCAGGATCAGGATGATCGCCAGCCAGAAGTTCGGGATCGAGACGAACAGCGACTGTGTCGCGAAGGCGAGGACGCCGGGCCAGCCGTTGGGTCTGAGGCCCCCGGCGATGCCGATCGGGAAGGCGATCAGGCAGGCGAAGACAAGCGACACGCCGGCGAGCTGGAGGGTGAGCGGTACCCGCTCGAGGATGAGATCGGTGACGGCCGCCATGTCGGCGCGCGTCGGGTCGACGTACTCGCCGCCCTGGGAGATCATGCCGCTCTTCGGGCGCAGGTAGGACTGGCCGAGATCGCCCTGCAGCAGGCCCCACATGTAGCGGCCGTACTGCACGATGATCGGGTCGCGCAGACCCATCTTCGTCGCCACTTCCTCGACGACGTTGTCGGGTGCCATGCCGCCGACGATGAGGCGCACCGGGTCGCCCGGCACGACGCGCAGGAGCGTGAAGATCAGGAGCGACGTCAGGAAGATGATGACGAAGCCCTGAGCGATGCGCTTCAGGAGGAACTCGAGAATGTACATGCCGCTGCGGCCCCTACGCCATCGGTCGCATCGGGCCGTGTTGCGGCTCCGGAATTTGCGCGATCCGGGTCGCCCGCCGGCGACCCGGTAAGTCTCGCGGAAGGCGGGCCACCCGAGGGTGGCCCGGTTTCGCGGGGCGGGGGTGGGGGCTCAGCCCCCACCAGCGGCAGTCCTCCGGCTCCGCCCGCCGATCGGCTCGGTCGAAGCGATCAGCCGAGGGTCGCCTTGTTCGCGTCCATCATGCCGTTCGGGTAGATGTAGAGGCCCTCGAGCTCCTTGCGGTAGGCATGGATGAACACCGAGGTGAACAGCGACAGCGCCGGGGCCTTCATGGCGATCATCGGCAGGGTCTCCTTCTGCAGGATGTCCTGGCGCTCGTTCACCGTGCCGGCGTTGCGCTCCTTGTCGAGCACCGCGTCGATCTCGGGGTCCTCGATGCCGCAGATGCGCTTCGACGAGGAGTGGAAGTGCGTGCGCAGCACAAGGTCGGGCTCCGGCGAGCCGGTGCACCATCCGCAGTCGATCATGTTGCCTTCGCCGCCGCCGGGCTTGTCGTAGAGCAGGTTGCCCCACGCTGCGAGCTCGAGCACCTGCAGGTTCACCGGGAAGCCCTGTTCCTGCAGCATCGCGGTGATCACCTCGCCGTATTCCTTCGTCTTCGGATAGAAGCCGACGGAGGTGTAGTAGGTGAGCTCCGGCAGGCCCTGGCCGTTCGGGAAGCCGGCCTCGGCGAGCAGCGCCTGGCACTTCTCCGGATCGAACTCCGGATAGTTGTCGACCTCGGTGTAGCCGAACTTCACCGGCGAGATGTGCGCCTTCGAATAGGTGCCGGAGACGCCGAGCACGTCGAGCAGCACGCTGCGGTCGATGGCGTGGCAGGCGGCCTGGCGGATGCGCACGTCGTCGAAGGGCGGCTTCGAGCAGCGGAAGAACAGGTACTTGTTCTCCACCGAAACCGCCCGGTTGATCTCGAAGCGGTCGTCCTTCTCGATGGTGTCGACCTGCTCCTGCTCGAGGCGCTCGATGATGTCGGCCTCGCCGTTGAGCAGCGCCAGCGTGCGCGTCGTGGTGTCGCCGACATAGCGGTACTCGACGGCGGGGATGCCCGGCTTGCCGAGATAGAAGTCCGGGTTCGCCTCCATGAAGGTGCTATCGCCCTTCTGCTGGACGAAGCGGAAGGGGCCTGTGCCGTTCGGCTTCGCCGACAGCTGCGCCTTGTTGGCCACGTCCTTCGCCGACATGATCGGCAGGAACGACGACAGATAGTAGAAGAGCGTCGCCGGATAGCCGAACTCGCCGGTCTTGATGTGGCAGGTGAGATCGTCGATCACCTCGACCTTCACCTGGCCCGGATACCACTGCGCCGGACGGTCCGGCTGGCAGCCGTACTCGTAGGTCGCCTTGACGTCGGCGGCGGTGAACGGCGTGCCGTCGTGGAACTTCACGCCGGGCCGCAGCTTCGCCTCGAGGGTGAAGTCGTCGATCGACTCGAGCGAGGTGGCGAGCTCGAAGATCAGCTCGGTCGGGTTCTCCGGGCGCATCGGCGCGCGCGTCAGATAGCCGAACATGAAGCCCTCGGCGATCAGCTGGCCGAGGTTCGTATGGGTGGTCGGGTCCCAGTTTCCGGTCAGGGCCTCGGCGGCGAGGAAGCGCAGGGTCTTGGCATCCTGCGCGAAGGCCGAGGAAAACAGAAAGTCGGGATTGAGCCGCCCGATGCCGAACGCGCCGGCACCGGCGAGCGTCCCCTGCATCAAAGTCCGCCTGGAAATCATCTGCCACTTCCCCTTGCAAGAAGAACGCTCGCGCATCGGCACGACTCCGGGCCGCCGTCGGCCCTTGATCGTCGTCCGCCCCGCCGGGCCGGCTCGCGACCTTTGCGCGGGCCGGTCCGCCCGCGCGTCGGATCGGCGGCCGCCGGTTTTCCTCCCCGATCGGCCTGCCTTC
>CAZDCR010000067.1:0-12402 GCA_964503995.1 uncultured Segnochrobactrum sp. | reverse complement strand
CGCGTGCTGAAGGTGGCGCGGACGATTGCCGATCTCGACGGGGCGGAGCGGATCACCCGCGCCCATCTCGCCGAGGCGCTGGCCTTCCGCGCCAGTGCCCCGAGCCTCACCGCCGCGGCCGCCTGATCCGGGGCAACTCGCCGCCGTCGACCGGCTGGAAGCGCAGCATCACAGGCTATCCGGCTGATGACCGGCCGTGAGCCGGCAAAGGGCCGAGGCGCACGGCGGTCCCCGGGCGGCCGGCGGCGATGCCTGCGCGGGCGCGGGCCCCGCAGCGATGAGGTTGATGACCACGGATGCTTCGCCGGGGCGGCGGCGCGGATTGTCACAGAACGGTTCGGAAAGTATGGTTTGAACGATATCCGGCGCTTCCGGCGGAGTCCGCTGGCGGCGAGCACCTGGGTCGCGGGGCGAAGACGCCGATGCGGCCCGACCCCATCTGCGAAGGCGCGGCTCCTGCACCGTCGCGGCATGGGCGACCCGAGCGGCGATCCGGAGGATCCATGAAGCGAACCGGCCTGATGACTCCGTCGAGCCTGGTCCGGCGTTTCGCGCCGTTCGCGGCCACGGCGCCGTCCATCGACAGCGGCGCCGTGCCAGCGCCGCGGCGAATGTTCCCGGGCCTGTCGCTCCGTGGCCTGCCGTTCGGCGCGGGGTCCTTCGGCGCGCTTCCCCTCGCCGGCCTCGGCCTCCCCGGGATCGGAATTCCGGCGGGCACGCAAGCGCCGCCGACGCTCGGCCGCATCGGCGACCTCGAGGTGCGGCTCGCGCGCTCGGTGGCCGAGGTGCGGCGCGCCCAGGCGATCCGCTACACCGTCTTCTACGAGGAGATGTCGGCGATCGCCGATGCGCTGACGCTGGTCAGCCGGCGCGACGCCGACGCCTTCGATGCGATCTGCGACCACGTGCTGGTGCTCGACCACGCCGCGCCGGCGCGCGCTTTCCGCCGCCGCAAGCCGGAGGTGGTCGGCACCTATCGGCTGCTGCGGCAGGCCGTCGCCGACCGCCACGCCGGGTTCTACTCGGCCGGCGAGTTCGACCTGCAGCCGCTGATCGATCGCCACGCCGATCTCGAGTTCCTCGAGCTCGGGCGCTCCTGCGTGCTGCCGCCCTACCGCACCAAGCGGACGGTGGAACTGCTGTGGCACGGCATCTGGGCCTATGTGCTCGCCCATGGCGTCGACGTGATGATCGGCTGCGCCAGCCTCGAGGGCACCGATCCCGACCGGCTGGCGCTGCCGCTGTCGTTCCTGCACCACTACGCGCGGGCGCCGGAGGACTGGCGCGTTTCGGCGCTGCCGGACCGGGCGGTGGAGATGAACCGTCTGTCCAAGGAGGCGGTCGACCCGCGCGCGGCGCTGCACGCGCTGCCGCCGCTGATCAAGGGCTACCTCCGCCTCGGCGCCTATATCGGCGAGCACGCCGTCGTCGACCACCAGTTCGGCACAACCGACGTGCTGATCGTCATGCCGGTGTCGGCGCTGAACCCGCGCTATGTCAGCTACTACGGCGCCGACGCCAGCCGCCACGCCAGCTGAGGGCGTGGCCGGACAACCCTCTGCCCCGGACCGCGTGGCGGACGCGCGACGCGCTGAGCCGCAGGCGATGGAGGGACGGGGCGCTCGGCCACAGGCCGGCGACGTCGTCGTTTCCGTGCAGCCGGAAGCCGGCCTGACCGACGCCGACCGCGCGGAGCTCCGCGCCTTCCTCGTCGCCGCCTACGCCCCGCATCATGCCGACGTGTTCTCGCGCCATGACTTCTGGGGCGGCCCACCGACGGCGCGCGTCATCGCCCGCGGGCCGGACGGTGGCCTCGCCGCCCACCTCGGCTTCTCCGTCCGCACCATCGCCGTCGGTGGAACGGCCGTCCGCGTGGCCGGCGTCGGCGCGGTCGCGACCCACCCGGCACACCGCGGCGGCGGCCTCGGGCGGGCCATCTTCGACCGGCTGGCAGAGCATCTGGCGGCGAGCGGCGCCGCCGACTTCGCGCTGCTCGAATGCCGCGACGCCGTGATCGGCTTCTACGCCGCCTGCGGCTTCGGCCTCAGCGTCCGCACCGTCACCGCGCTCGACCCGGCGACGGGCGCCATCGACGTCTCGACCTCCAACCTGATGGTCCGCCCGCTCGGCCGGGAGAGCTTCCCGGCCGGCGACATCGACCTTCGCGGGATGCGCTGGTAGCGCCACCTCAGAACGGCAGGTCCGGGCCCACGGGCACGATGCCGGTCGGGTTGATCTGGCGGTGGCTCTCGAAATAGTGGCGCTTGATGTGGTCGAAATCGACCGTGCCGGCGACGCCCGGATGCTCGTAGAGGCGCTTCGTGTAGGCCGACAGGTGCGGATAGTCGGCGATGCGGCGGCGGTTGCACTTGAAGTGGCCGACATAGACCGGATCGAAGCGGATGAGCGTGGTGAACAGCCGCCAGTCCGCCTCCGTCAGCGTCTCGCCGCAGAGATAGGGGCGACCGTCGGAGAGCGTCTCCTCAAGCCAGTCGAGAGTGTCGAACAGCGGGTTCACCGCCTCCTCGTAGGCCTCCTGGGTGGTGGCGAAGCCGGAGCGGTAGACGCCGTTGTTGAGCGTCGCGTAGACGCGCGCGTTGATCTCGTCGATCTCCGGCCGCAGCGCCTCCGGATAATAGTCGCCGGGCTTGGCACCGACGCCGTCGAAGGCGGTGTTGAGCATGCGGATGATCTCGGACGATTCGTTGTTGACGATCGTCCCACGCTCGCGGTCCCACAGCACCGGCACGGTGACGCGACCGGTATAGCCGGGCTCGGCCTTGGCGTAGACCTCGAAGAGCCGCTCGGCACCATTGACGGTATCGGGCACGACTCCCGGGCCGTCTTCGAAGGTCCAGCCCTCGCCGCGCATCAGCCAGTGGACGACCGAGACGGAGATCATCTCATCCAGCCCCTTGAGGCTGCGGACGATCAAGGCGCGGTGCGCCCACGGGCAGGCGAGCGAGACGTAGAGGTGGTAGCGGCCGGGCTCCGCCTTGAAGCCGCCGTCGCCGCTCGGGCCGGGCGCGCCATCGGGCGTCACCCAGTGGCGGAACTGCGATTCCTTGCGCACGAAGCGGCCGCCGCTTTCGGCCGTGTCGTACCATTTGTCGTGCCAGACGCCGTCGACGAGCAGTCCCATGCGCTTCCTCCACCATCACTGGCCGCAAAGGTCGGCCACCGACCGCCCCGCGACAAGGCCCCGCCCCGTGCCGCACCGTTCACCGAGGGGGCACATTCGCCCCGTCCGAAACGCAGAACGGCCGGGGATCGCTCCCCGGCCGCTCCAACCATCGGCCAGCCGATGAGGACCGGCCGACCCGTCGCCGCGGCCGAAGCCGCCCCGGTTCTCTCGAGCCCGGCGGCCAGCCGCCGGGCGCTTCTCGTCGCGCCGCCGGCTCAGGCCGCCGGCTGCTCGCCCTGGATCTCCTGGCCGGTCGCCTGGTCGACGACCTTCATCGACAGGCGGACCTTGCCGCGCTCGTCGAAGCCGAGGAGCTTCACCCACACCTTGTCGCCTTCCTTGACGACGTCCTTGACGTTCTGGACGCGCTGGGCGGCGAGCTGGCTGACGTGCACGAGGCCGTCGCGCGAGCCGAAGAAGTTCACGAAGGCGCCGAACTCGACGACCTTCACGACCGTGCCCTCGTAGACCTGGCCGACTTCCGGATCGGCGGCGATGCCGCGGATCCACGCCAGCGCCGCCTTGATCGCCTTGCCGTCGGAGGAGGCGACCTTGACGGTGCCGTCGTCCTCGACGTTGATCTTGGCGCCGGTCTTCTCGACGATCTCGCGGATCACCTTGCCGCCGGTGCCGATCACTTCCCGGATCTTGTCGGTCGGGATCTTGATCACCTCGATGCGCGGGGCGTGCTCGCCGAGCTCCGGACGCGCCTGGGTGATCGCCTTCGCCATCTCGCCGAGGATGTGCAGACGACCGTCCTTGGCCTGGCCGAGGGCGACCTTCATGATCTCCTCGGTGATGCCGTCGATCTTGATGTCCATCTGCAGCGCGGTGATGCCGTTCTCGGTGCCGGCCACCTTGAAGTCCATGTCGCCGAGATGGTCCTCGTCACCGAGGATGTCGGAGAGCACCGCGAAGCGCTCGCCTTCCTTGATGAGGCCCATGGCGATGCCCGCCACCGGCTGCTTCAGCGGCACGCCGGCGTCCATAAGGGCGAGCGAGGAGCCGCACACCGTCGCCATCGAGGACGAGCCGTTCGACTCGGTGATCTCGGAGACGAGGCGCAGCGTGTAGGGGAACTCGTGCGGCTGCGGCAGGATCGGGTGGATGGCGCGCCAGGCGAGCTTGCCATGGCCGATCTCACGACGGCCGGGCGAACCCATGCGGCCGGTCTCGCCCACCGAATAGGGCGGGAAGTTGTAGTGCAGCATGAAGTTGGACTTGTAGCTGCCCTCCAGCGCGTCGATCCACTGCTCGTCCTCGCCGGTGCCGAGGGTGGCGACGACCAGCGCCTGCGTCTCGCCGCGGGTGAACAGCGCCGAGCCGTGGGTGCGCGGCAGCACGCCGACCTCCGACAGGATCGGGCGGACCGTCTTCAGGTCGCGGCCGTCGATGCGGGTGCCCTTGTCGAGGATGGCGCCGCGGACGATGTCGGCCTCGACCTTCTTGAAGGCCTCGGAGACGGCCTGCGGCTTCGGCGCGGACGTGTCGCCCTCGACCAGGATCGCCGCCTTCACCTTCGACTTCGCAGCCTCGATGGCGGCGCGGCGCTCGGCCTTGGCGCGGATGTCGTAGGCGCTCGCGAGCTCGCCGGCGGCGAGCGACTTCACCTTGTCGTAGAGCGCCTTGTCGGCGGCGGCCGGCAGGTCGCGCGGCTCCTTGGCGGCCTTCTCGGCGAGCTGGATGATCGCGTCGATGACCGGCTGGAAGCCCTTGTGGCCGAACATCACGGCGCCGAGCATGACCTCTTCGGAGAGCTCGCGCGCCTCGGACTCGACCATCAGCACCGCGTCGGCCGTGCCGGCGACGATGAGGTCGAGCTCGGAATCGGCGCGGCTGTCGTGCGCCGGATTGAGCACGTACTGGCCGTTCATGTAGGCGACGCGGGCGCCGCCGATCGGGCCCATGAAGGGCACGCCGGAGATCGTCAGGGCGGCGGAGGCCGCGACCATGGCGAGGATGTCGGGATCGTTCTCGAGGTCATGGGCGAGGACGGTGACCAGCACCTGCGTCTCGCACTTGAAGCCCTCGGCGAACAGCGGCCGGATCGGGCGGTCGATCAGGCGCGAGGTGAGCACCTCGTGCTCGCCCGGACGACCCTCGCGCTTGAAGAAGCCGCCGGGGATCTTGCCGGCCGCGAAGGCCTTTTCCTGGTAGTGGACGGTGAGCGGGAAGAAGTCGAGGCCGGGCTTCGGCTCGCGCTCGGCGACGACGGTGGCGAGGACGGTGGTCTCGCCATAGGTCGCGAGCACGGCGCCGTCGGCCTGGCGGGCCATGCGGCCGGTCTCGAGGACGAGCGGGCGCCCGGCCCACTCGATCTCAACGCGCTGGATATCGAACATGTCGGTCCTTTCGTGCGGCCCGGGGCGGCACGAAAAGCCATGGGCAAGACGGCGAGACCATCGACGCGCGCCGCACCGGCGCTGCGTTGGCGATGATCCGGCAATCCTGCCCCATGACCTCCCTGCCGAGCGGGCCTCGGTCTGCGGACGACGTCGGCCCCATGCCGTCGCCGTCCCGGGGTCTTGCCCGTCGCGCGCCGGCGGATTCCGGCCACGCGCGGGGTGAAGGGGCGCGGCGCCGGCCGGTTGGCCCGCCGCCGCGCCGAAACGTCAGCGGCGAAGGCCGAGGCGCTGGATGAGGCTGGTGTAGCGGGCTTCCTCGGTCTTCTTCAGGTGGTCGAGGAGGCTGCGCCGCTGGCTCACCATCTTCAGGAGGCCGCGGCGGGAGTGGTTGTCCTTGCCGTGCGACTTGAAATGCTCGGTGAGGTTGGCGATGCGCTCGGAGAGGATCGCGACCTGCACCTCGGGCGAACCCGTGTCGTTCTCGCCGCGGGCATAGTCCTTGATGAGCGCCTGCTTGCGCTCTGCCGTGATCGACATCGTGTCACCTTTCGTTGCGCGACCGGGGTCGCTCTGAAATGCGGCGCGGCGGCCGCCTCGGCTCCGCTTCGGCGGCCAGGCCGGGATGTCGTCCAGCAGGGTCGTTCAAAGGGAACCGCCGCTGCACCCTTCAGGGGCGCGCGGCGGCGCGGACTATGGCGAAGTTTGCGGCGGAATTCCAGCGGGAACGGCGAGAGGGGCTCCGGGAGACGTTCCGCCTCAGGCTTTCGTCACCGGAAGCGGTGAGAAGTAGCCGGTCTTGGATGCGGCTCGATCAAAGGTGTAGGTCGTTCTGCAGCCGTTGGCTGCATTCACGGCGCCGACGAGATGGTCGGCGAAGTCGCCAGGGCCGCGCCGGAAGCCCTCCAGAGCGTCGCGAACGATCGGCTCGTCCTCTATGTCGACACCAACCGCCGTAATCAAACCTTCGACGACCGCGAGAACCTCTGATCTCGCGAGGCGGAGCCGGCGACGGAGGACCCACGCCATCTCCGCCAACACGATGCGATTGACGAAAATCTTCTCTTGAGCGCCACCGAGTACAGCGGCGGCGCTGGCGCCCTGTCCAGCCGCGTCATCGCCGAGACGCGGATCGTCAATGAGCCAACGGAGAAGCACGTTGGTGTCGAGGCCGATCACTTGTCAGTTTCTGGCATCGCCATCGCCGAGCGCGCCTCGGCGATCCAACGCTCGATGTCCGCGCCGCCCGGCGGCACGCGATCACGCAGGATCCCGCGAAGATCGGCGAACGTGGTCCCGCGCACGGCCAACTCGTACCGTCCGGCAGCATTGCGGACGAAATCGATTCTGTCGCCCGACTGCACGCCGAGCGCGCGCCGCACCTCGGCCGGGATCGTCACCTGTCCCTTCGACGTGATCTTCGCCGTCGCCGTCATGGCTCTGTTCCTTACCTTCGACAACAAAGGTAAGGAGACTGACGGCCCCGTCAAGACGACTCAGCCCTCCTCCGCCTCGACGCGGCGGTGCGTGTCCCCTGCAGCGAGGTGGAAGACGCGGCGGGGGACGAGGGCGCCCTGGTCGACCTCGCCGAGCGCCACCAGACGACCGGCGCAGGTGGCATAGATCGTCTCACCGAGGGGCGGCAGATCGCGGCCGCGGACGATGATCGACTGGCCGCGCAGCAGCCGGCTCGCCTCGACGCGGTTGACGTCGAGCTCGAACATCTCGGCGAGCGCGGTGTCGACCGGCAGCATCAGCTCCGGCAGCGGCGGCGCATCCTCGTGGCCTTCCGCCGAGGCGCGGACCTCGTCGAGGGTGACGAAATCCTCCTCGTCGAAGGGGCCGACGGCGAGCCGGCGCAGCGCCGAGACGTGACCGTAGCAGCCGAGCATGCGGCCGAGATCGCGGGCGATGGCGCGCACATAGGTGCCCTTGCCGCACTCGGTCTCGAGCTCGAGGTGGTCGGCGTCGGGGACGCCGACGATTTCGAGGCTGTCGATCTCGACGATGCGCGACTTCATTTCGATCACCTCGCCCTCGCGGGCGAGGTCGTAGGCCCGCGCGCCGTCGATCTTGATGGCCGAGTAGCGCGGCGGCACCTGCTCGACGCGACCGATGAAGACGGGCAGCGCGGCCTCGACGGCGGCAACGTCGGGACGGGCGTCGGAGGTGGCGACCACCTTGCCCTCGGCGTCGTCGGTGTCGGTCTCCGCGCCCCAGCGCACGGTGAAGCGGTAGACCTTGCGGCCCTCGAACACGTAGGGGACGGTCTTCGTCGCTTCGCCGAAGGCGAGCGGCAGGCAGCCGGAGGCGAGCGGGTCGAGGGTGCCGGCGTGGCCGGCCTTGGCGGCGCCGTAGCAGCGCTTGACGATGCCGAGCGCCTCGGTGGAGGTCAGCCCGATCGGCTTGTCGAGGATCAGCCAGCCGTCGACGATGCGCTTCGGCCGCCGGCGCTGCTCGCGCTTCGGCCGGCGACGGTTCTGGCCGTCCTGGCCCCGGTCACCCTGGGCCCCGTTGTCGTCGGCCTGCTCGGTCGGGCGCGAGGCGTGCTCCCGCTCGCCTTCGCCGTGGGCCGCGGCATGGTCGTCGCTGCCGTCACGCCCGGTGGTTTCGACGTGCGCGGCCGTCTCGGCCGCGGGATCTTCAACGCTCATCGTCGTCTCCGTCGGCCGGTGCGGCGTCGATGTCGCGGCGGACTGTCGGGTCGCGCAGCAGGCCGTCGATGCGGTTGTCGTCGTCGTAGCGGGTGTCGAGGCGGAAGCGCAGCTCCGGCACGAAGCGCAGGCCGGCCTGGCGTCCGACCATGCCCTTCAGGCGGCCGCGCGCGCTCTCCAGCACCGCCAGCGTCGCCTCGACGTCGCGGCCGCCGAGCGGCATCACCAGCACGGTGGCGTTCTTCAGGTCCGGGCTCATGCGGACTTCGGGAATGGTCAGCATCAGCCCGTCGAGCGCCGGCTCGTGGGACGTGCCGCGGGCGAGGATGTCGGCGATCGCATGACGCACCGCCTCGGCGACGCGCAACTGGCGCTGGGACGGGATGCCCGCCCCACGATCGGAAGATTTGTTTCGCATGGGTCCTGATCTCCCGGATCGGCCCCGGACTGGAACCGGGCGGATCCGAAACCTTCGCCCCCGACACCGCCGAGGCGGTTCGAGGGGCGGCTCGGTGGACGGCGCGCGGACGGCGGACGGCGATCCGGAAGGACCGCCGCCCGCAGCCGATTAGAGCGTGCGCGCGATCTGCTCGACGCGGAAGCACTCGATGACATCGCCGGGACGCATGTCCTGGTAGCCCTCGAACGCCATGCCGCACTCCTGGCCGGCGAGAACCTCGCGGGCGTCATCCTTGAAGCGCTTCAGCTGCGAGAGCTTGCCCTCGTGGATGACGACGCCGTCGCGGATGAGGCGGACCTGGGCGCCGCGCTCGACGGTGCCCTCGGTGACGCGGCAACCCGCGACCTTGCCGACCTTCGAGACGTCGAAGACCTGCAGGATCTCGGCATTGCCGAGGAAGGTCTCGCGCCGCTCGGGCGACAAGAGGCCGGACATCGCCGCCTTCACGTCGTCCACGAGGTCGTAGATGACGTTGTAGTAGCGGATCTCGATGCCGTCGCGTTCGGCGAGCTCCCGCGCCTGCTTGTTGGCGCGGACGTTGAAGCCGATGATCGCGGCGTTCGAGGCGTTGGCGAGCGTCACGTCGGATTCGGTGATCGCACCGACGCCCGACAGCAGCACGCGGGCCGCCACCTCGGAGGTGCCGAGCTTGTCGAGCGCGCCGACGATCGCCTCGACCGAGCCCTGCACGTCGCCCTTGATGAGCAGCGTGAACTCCTTGCGGCCGGTCGACTTCAGCTGGCTCATCATGTCGGCGAGCGAAGAACGCAGTCCCGGACGCGACGACGCCTTGTCGCGGCGCACGCGCTGGCGATAGTCGGCGACCTCGCGGGCCCGCGCCTCGTTTTCGACGACGGCGAAGCGGTCGCCCGCCTCCGGCGTCGCCTGGAAGCCGAGCACCTCGACCGGCATCGACGGGCCGGCTTCCTTCACCTGCTCGCCGCGATCGTCGATGAGGGCGCGGACGCGGCCCCACTCGGCGCCGGCGATCAGAATGTCGCCGGGACGCAGGGTGCCGCGCTGGACGAGGACGGTCGCGACCGGGCCGCGGCCCTTGTCGAGCTTCGCCTCGATGACGATGCCCTCGGCCATCACGGTCGGGTCGGCCCTGAGCTCGAGCACCTCGGTCTGCAGCAGGATGGCCTCGAGCAGCTTGTCGAGACCGGTGCCCTTCAGCGCCGAGACCTCGATCTCGAGGGTGTCGCCACCCATCGATTCGACGACGATCTCGTGCTGCAGCAGGTCGGTGCGCACCCGCTCGGGGTTGGCGCCCGGCTTGTCCATCTTGTTGATCGCCACGATGATCGGCACGTGGGCCGCCCGGGCGTGGTTGATCGCCTCGATGGTCTGCGGCTTGACGCCGTCATCGGCCGCCACCACCAGGATGACGATGTCCGTCGCCTTGGCGCCGCGGGCGCGCATCGCCGTGAAGGCGGCGTGGCCGGGGGTGTCGATGAAGGTGATCTTGCCGCCGTTCTTCTCGACCTGGTAGGCGCCGATGTGCTGGGTGATCCCACCCGCCTCGCCGCTCACCACGCTCGTGTTGCGGATGGCGTCGAGCAGCGACGTCTTGCCGTGGTCGACATGGCCCATGATGGTCACGACCGGCGGACGCGGCGGGCCGTCGCTGTTGTCGGCGATCTCCGAGAACAGGCCGTCCTCGACGTCGGACTCCGACACGCGCTTCACCGTGTGGCCGAGCTCCTCGGCCAGCAGCTGGGCGGTGTCGGCGTCGATCACGTCGGTGATCTTCAGCATCTGCCCCTGCTTCATCAGGAGCTTGATGACGTCGACGCCGCGCTCGGCCATGCGGTTGGCGAGCTCCTGGATGGAGATCGTCTCCGGCAGGATCACCTCGCGGCTGATCTTCTCGCGCGGGCCGGTGTTCATCGCCCGCTTCTGCTTCTCGACGCGCCGGCGCATGGCGGCGAGCGAGCGGGAGCGGCCGTCGTCGCCTTCCAGCGCCTTCACGATGGTGAGGCGGGTGCGGCGGCGATCGTCGGTCTTCGGCGCGGGCTTGGCGACGACGGCGCCCTTCGGACGCTTCACCGCCGTCAGGGCCTTCGCCTTGCTCTCGGCTTCGGTCTCGTCGGGCGTCAGCGGCGCGCGACGGGCGGCCGCCACCATCTCGGCGGAGGCCGGCGTCGGCACGGCGGCCGGGGCCGGCTCGGGCTCCGGCTCGGGGTCCGGGTTACGGCCGGCGGCGATGTCGGCCGCGCGGCGCGCCTCGTTCTCCTGCTGGCGCAGCGCCTCTTCCTCGGCGCGGCGGCGCTCGGCCTCCTCGCGCTCGCGGCGCAGACGCTCGAGCTCCTCGCGCTCGCGCTTCGCCTCTTCCTCGGCGCGCTTGCGGTCCTCGACCTCGCGCAGGCGCGCCTCGGCGAGCGCCTGGGTGCGGGCGCCGATCTCTTCCTGGGTGAGGGTGCGGTGGACGACGCGGCCGCGCTGGTCGGTTGGACGCGGGCGCTCGGCCGGCGTCGTCGACATCGGCGCGCGCGTCGAGGCGGTCGGCGCGGCCGGAGCCGGCCGGGCCGGGGCCGTGGGCGCAGGAGCCGGACGAGCCGAGGCCGCGGTCACCGTGGGTGCAGGGCGCGGCGTGACGGCCGGCGCGGCGGCCGTCGCCGTGGCCGTGGCAGGAGCGGGAGCCGGGGCCGGCTTGGCGGCGACGGCTGCCGGCGGCGCGGCAGCGACGACCGGCGGCTTTGCGGCGACCGGCTTCGGAACGGCCGCCGGGGCGGCGGCGGCGACGGGCGCGGCCGGGCGCGGGGCCTCGACGCGCGGCTCCGGCGCCGGAGCCGCGTCCTCGGTCTGGCCGGGCACGTGGCCGGGCTCACCCGGCAAGGCGATGCGCCGCTTCTTCTTCTCGACCACCACGGCCTTGGTGCGACCGTGGCTGAAGCTCTGGCGGACAGTGCCCTGCTCGACCGACGGCCGGCGCAAGGAGAAGGTCTTCTTGCGCTCGACGCTGAGGGTCTTCTCGCCGTGGTCGTTGGTATCGTTCATGCCGTCTTCAGTCCCGTCGGCGCCCGAGGCACCATCTCGAATTCGTCTCGCGACCCGCCGGCCGCCCGGTGGACGGCCGCGGCGCGGTCGTCCGAACTTCAGTGCGCGGGTGCTGCCGCGCCGGTGCACCCGGCCTCGCGATCAGCGACGCCCATGCACCGTCCCGGCGCCATCGGCGCCGCTGCCAAGTCGCGGGCGCCAACGGCGCCCCTTCAACATCATGGCGCGGGGTCCGCCGCGCCGATGCGCCCGACGCCGATGCACCCGACCGGGCGCCGGCCCCGTTTCGGGGCGCGCCACGAGCAACGCTTACGCGATGTCCGTGATGCTCGGTCCGCGGTAGCGCACAAGCGCAGACGCGCACGCCAGGAAGCCGTTGCCGGCCGGTCCCGCGAGCACCGCAGCATGTATCACATTTGTCAGACCCAATGCCAAACCCATTTGGTCCGAGGAGAACAGCCGTACAACCGGCAAGCCCTCGGGCGTGCCGAAGCGTCGCACGATGGCGGCTGTGAGCTTGCGCGTGCCGTCCTCCGCCGCGTCGCTCGCCTCCACCAGCATCGCCGCCTCGCCGGACCCGATCGCCGCCTCCACCTTGGTGAAGCCGGTGACGAGCGACCCGGCCTTGCGGGCGAGCGACAGCGCCGACAGCGCCGCCACCTCCATCAGCGCCTCGACGCGGCCGGGAAGATCCGGCTCGACCGTGACGCCCTGCTTGAAGCCGCGCGCGAACAGGCGTTTGCGCTCGGCCTCCGCCACCGC
>CAZDCR010000066.1:0-12452 GCA_964503995.1 uncultured Segnochrobactrum sp. | reverse complement strand
CGCGTCGCCGAGGACGACGCCTGGTCGGACGTGTTCACCCGCATTCTGGTCGAGAAGGTCGAGCCGGCGCTCGGCCGCGGCCGCGCCTCGGCATTGACGGAGTATCCGGCGCCGGAGGCCGCACTCGCCCGCCGCAAGCCGGGCGACCCGCGGGTGGCGGAGCGCTTCGAGCTCTTCGCCTGCGGCGTCGAGCTCGCCAACGCCTTCGGGGAACTCACCGATGCCGCCGAGCAGCGCCGCCGCTTCGAAGCCGACATGGACGAGAAGGAGCGGCGCTACGGCGAGCGCTACCCGGTCGACGAGGATCTGCTGGCGGCGGTGGCCGCGATGCCGCCGACAAGCGGCATCGCGCTCGGGCTCGACCGGCTGGTGATGCTGGCGACGGACGCGCGCCGCATCGAGGACGTGCTGTGGGCGCCGGTGGCGGGGTGAAAGCGCCGTGGCTCGCGTCCGTGCGGATGGGCGCGGGGCGCGTCAATACCTGCTTGCCAGCGCGTTCCGTTGGCGCTATTTGACGATCCCATCAGACCGTAATACAGTACGACGGTCGCAAAAAATGGAGGTCGCCTGTGTCTTCCGGACCCGTCAAGCTAGGGATCATCGGCCTCGGCCGCTGGGCCCGTGTGCTCACCCGCGCCGCCAAGAAGTCGGACAAGCTCGAGATCGTTGCGGGCTTCAACCGCTCGGCCGAGAAGCGCGACAGCTATCATCGCGACACCGGCATCGCCGTCTATGACGACCTGGCGACGATGCTCGCCGACCCGTCGATCGAGGGCGTCATCCTGACCGTGCCGAACGAGCAGCATCTGCCCGTGGCGGCGCAGGTCGCCGCCGCCGGCAAGCACGTCTACACCGAGAAGCCGATCGCCTCGACCCTGGAGGAAGGCCTGCAGATTGCCGCCCTGGAGCGCCAGCACGGCGTGACGGTGACGGTCGGCCACAGCGCCCGCCTTCTCGCCGGCATCCGCCAGATGCGGGCGGCGATCGATTCCGGCGAACTCGGCACGGTCGGCTTCATCGAGGCGAACTTCTCCAATGAGCGCGCCCTCGAGCTCACGCCGCAGACCTGGCGCTGGTACAACCACCGCGCCCCCGGCGGCCCGCTGTCGCAGCTCGGCATCCACATGTTCGATCTCGTCCACTATCTCGGTGGCGACATCGTCTCGGCCTCCTCGACCTCCTCGAAGCTGTCGCCGGTCGGCGCCGAGGTCGACGACCAGTCGATGACGCTCCTGAAGTTCGCCGACGGCAAGATCGCCTATGTCGGCACCTGCTGGACGTCGCCGGGCATCTTCGCGGTGCGCGTGTTCGGCTCGAAGGGGCTGATGCACTACGAGATCGACTTCGGCGTCTGGGACGATCCGGACCAGATCCACAAGTCGTCGTCGCTGTACATCCAGCGCGGCAAGGACGGCTTCGCCAAGCGCGAAGTGCTGGCCGAGCCCGAGTCCGACATGTTCAAGGCGGAGCTCGAGCTGTTCGCCGAGAGCTGCCGGTCGGGCAAGCCAAGCGAGCTGTCTGCGCACAACGGCAACGTCGCCGTGGCGTGCTGCTATGCGGCGCTGAAGTCGCTTTCGGAAGGCGGCAAGCACGTGCCGCTCGCCGACATCTACCAGGCGTCCAACCAGAAGCTCGCCGCTCAGGGCCAGAAGGTCGCCTGACACGCCAAACGCGGGGCGCTGCGCAAGCCAGCGCCCCGCCGACATTGCGCGCCAAGCACGGGCCGGCACCGACCGGTCCGGCCCAGAAACGGATGCACCGATGCTGCCGAGCCGCTATTTCTACGACCTGACGCAGCCGGAGATCGCCGAGCACTTCAAGCGGTCCGGTCTCGTCATCATGCCGGCGGGAAGCGTCGAGCAGCACGGTCCGCACCTGCCGACCGGCACCGACTCGATCGCCGCCAGCGTCATCGCCCACGCCGTCGCCGAGCGGATGGACGGCATCGTGCTGCCGGGCACGCAGCTCGGCGTGACGCCGATGCACGCCCCCTTCGCCGGCACCATCACGCTGACGCCCGACACCTACATGCGGCTCGTCATCGAGACGTGCTCGTCGACCGCCAAGCACGGCGCCAAGTACCTGCTCATCCTCAACTGGCACGAGGGCAACATCCCCTCGCTCGCCATCGCGGCCGAAACGCTGCATCGCCAGCACGGCATGACGGTGCTGACCGTGCAGGCCTGCTACGTGGCGAACGAACTGTTCGGCCACCAGTGCGGCGGCCTCACCCACGGCGGCGAGATCGAGGCGCTGGCGGTGATGTCGAACCGGCCGGACCTCGTCCACCTCGACCGGGTCGACTATTCGTCCGACCACTCGCACGGCCACCACATGGACAAGCTGCGGCGCACCCACAGCTACCAGCCGGTGCTGACCGACATCCGCTGCATCGCCCCGACCGGCTGGTACGGCGATCCGAAGAACGCCACCGCCGACCGTGGCGAGGAGCTCGTCGCCACCGTGGCCGACTCGATCACCACCGAGGCGACCGAGATCTTCAAGCAGCTCGACACCGTGCTCGGCGGCGGCACCGCGGAGGTCCGCAGCTTCCGGCAGGCCGTCTGATGGCCGTCGTCGTCCCGCTCGCCGACGCCCGGCTGTTGTCGCTGCCGGGCCGGGTGTCGCGCGAGATCATCGGGGCGAGCACGGGCGCGCGCTCGGTGGCGGTGCGCCACGTCACCATCGAGCCCGAGGGGCCCGGCGGCCCCGGCCGCGGCAAGCACGTCCACGACGGCTTCGAGGAGGTGATGATCATCGTCTCCGGCGAGGGCGTCACCGAGTGCGACAGCGGCCGGCTGTCGGTCAAGCCGGGGGACACCATCCTGATGCCCGCCGGCGAGCGTCACGCCACCCGCAACACCGGCCGTGAGCCGCTGGTGATGCTCTGCTTCTTCCCGATCGTGGACGTCGCCGCCGGTACGCGCGAGTTCCCGCCCGAGACCCAATCCGGACAAACCTGATGAACGCATCCGTCCCCTCGTCGGCCGGCGCTTCCGCGTCCGCCGACGTTCTCGTGCTGCGCCCCGAGGCCGACTTCGCCCGTGTCGGCGCGATGCCGCCGGCGGGCCTCGACGTCGCCTATACCGGCCCGGCAGATGCCGAGCTGAAGGCGCGCATCGCCGCCGCCAAGGCTCTCGTCATCCCCGCCGTCGGCCCGAAGCTCGCCCCGGACCTGTTCGACGGCGCCAAGCTGTCGCTGGTGCAGGTGACCGGCGCCGGCCTCGACCGCCTCGACAGGGCGGCGATGCAGGGCTTCGGCATTCCCGTCGCCAATGTGCCGGGTGGCAGCAACGCCGCGCTCGCCGAATACGCCGTGTCGACGGCGCTGGTGCTGCTGCGCCGTCTCTCCTGGGGCCACGCCGAGATCCGCGCCGGTCGCTATGTGGAATCGCGGGCGAAGCAGCTTGCCGAGAACCTCGGCGGCCTCGGCGGGCTGACGGTCGGTGTCGTCGGCTTCGGCGTCATCGGCGCCGCGGTGGCGGCCGCCTTCCACCGCATGGGCAGCCGCATCGTCTTCTACGATCCCGCCCCGGCCGACCCGTCGGCGGCCGAGGCGCTCGGCGCCGAGGCGCTGCCGCTCGACCGGCTGCTCGCCGAATCCGACGTCGTGACGCTGCACGTGCCGCTGTTGCCGGCGACCACCGGCCTGATCGGCGCCCGCGAGCTCGCGTCGATGAAGAAGACGGCGGTGCTGATCCAGGCCGCCCGCGGCGGCATCGTCGACGAGGCGGCGCTCGCGGCCGTGCTGGAGGCCGGCACGATCGCCGGCGCTGCGGTCGACGTCTATTCCGTCGAGCCGCCGCCGGCCGACAATCCGCTGGTGGCGATCGGCGAGGCGGGGGCTGCCCGGCTGCTGCTGACGCCGCACATCGCCGGCGTCACCCGCCAGTCGGCCGCGACGCTGTTCCGGGCGTCGTGGGAGAACGTCGAGCGCGTGTTGCGCGGCGAGGCGCCGAAGCACCGCGTCTACTGAGGTCCCCCGCTCCGGGCGGTTGCCCGGTTGCCAAGGTGACGGCCGCGCCGGTTCCATTCAGCCGGCTGGCGAAGCCATGACAAGAAACCGATAGGGAGATTGCAGCATGTTGAGCAGACTGACCTGTGCCGCGGCGCTCGCCGCGGCCGTCGCCTTCGCGCCCGCCGGCGCGATCGCCCAGGAAGGCCCGCAGGGCGACATCGAGATCACCGTCGGCTCCGGCGCCGGCGCCACGCCCGACGTGATGATGCGCCGCGTCGCCAAGGTCCTGAACGAGACCGGCATCGTCACCCAGCCGATCGTCGTCACCAACCGTCCGGGCGGCAGCTGGACGGTGGTGTCGAACTACGTCCTCGGCCAGGAGGGCAACCAGAACCTGATGGTCACGATCAACCCGACCATCATGACGACGCCGATCGTGCAGAACCTGCCGAACACCTACGAGAAGCTCACCCCGGTGGCGATGCTGCTGCGGATGAACCTCGTGGTCGTCGAGCGGGTCGACGGGCCGGACGCTGACCTCGCCGCGCTGGTGAAGCGCGTCAAGGAGGGCGGCGAGCGCTCGGTCGCCTTCGGTGGCGCCAATGTCGGTACGACGGACCACATCGTCGCCTCGCTGATCGACAAGGCGGCGGGCATCAAGTTCAACTACGTGCCCTTCGATGGCGGTGGCGGCCCGCTGATGTCGGCCTTCCTCGGCGGCAGCGTCGAGGTGATCGTGCTGACGCTCGACGAGGCCTTCCCGCTGCTCGAGGGCAAGAAGGCGAAGCCGCTCGCGGTGCTCTCCGACGAGCGCGTCGACATCGGCATCTACAAGGACGTTCCGACCGCCAAGGAGCAGGGCATCGACGTCACCTGGGGTGCCTGGTACGGCATCGCCGGCGCCCCGGGCATGAAGCCGGAGATCGTCGCCTGGTGGGACGACAAGTTCGCCAAGATGATCGCGACGGAAGAGTGGCAGAAGGAAATGGCCGCCAACTTCCTCGTCACGGACTACGTGTCGTCGAGCGAGATGGGGCCGGTCCTCGAGCAGCTCTACAACCGCTTCCTGACCGTGCTGCGCGAGCTGCAGCTCGCCAAGAAGTAAGGCGAGAGACGAGGAAGATCCCGTGAAGGCGATCGACATCGTGACGGCCCTGATCATGATCGCCCTCGCGGCGATCATGGTCACCTCAACGGCTCACCTCACCTACTGGGACGAATACGCGCCCGGCGCCGCCTTCATCGTGCGGTGGGTGGCGGGCGTGGGGGCGATCCTCGGGCTGGTGCTGCTGGTGCAGGCGATCCGCGCGCCGACCCGTGCCGTCGACTGGCCGACGGGCGGCGGGGCGATGCGGGTTCTCGCCGGCATCATCGCGCTCGTCGCCTTCATCATGGTGGTGCCGCTGTTCGGCACGGCGATCACGGCGACCGCCTTCATGCTGGTGCTGCTCATCGTCGTGCAGCGCCAGAAGCTGGTGGCGGCGATCATCACCACCGTGCTGACGGTCGGGCTGATCGAGGTCGTGTTCGACATCTGGCTCGGCGTCGGCTTCCCGCGCGGCATCCTCACCGGGATCTGAGCGCGGCTCTCGGTTCACGATACTCGCGGACGCGGTTTCCCAGGGACCGCGTCCGCTTCCCGCCGCGCCGCGATCGTGCCCACCGGGACGGGGGTCGTCGCGCCTCGACAGGCGGCCGCAGCGTCGCGGTCGAACAGATTTCGGCAACCGCCGGCACGGGCTTGCCCATCATCGCCGCGGCTGCCGTGGGGAGAGGCTTCAGGTGTTCGAATCCCTCGGGTTGCTGGCGGACGGTTTTGCAACGGCGGCAACGCCGGGCAATCTTCTCGCCGTCTTCGTCGGCGTGCTGCTCGGCCAGGTTATCGGCGCGCTGCCGGGCATCGGCCCCTCGCTCGGGATGGCGCTCTTGCTGCCCGTCTCCTTCGGCATGGAGCCGGTGACGGCGATCGTCATGCTGTCGGGCATCATGTACGGCGCCATGTACGGCGGCACGCTGACCTCGGTGCTGATCAACGTCCCCGGTGAATCCTCCGGCGTGATGACAACGATCGAGGGCTACAAGCTCGCCCGCCAGGGCAAGGCGGGCTCGGCCCTCAGCGTCGCCGCCGTCGGCTCGTTCATCGGCGGCTCCTGCAGCATCTTCGTGCTGATCGCGGCAGCGCTGGCGATCAGCGAGGCGGCGCTGCTGTTCGGTCCGCCGGAGATGTTCCTGCTCGCCGCCCTCGGCATCATCGCCACGGCGGCGCTGGGCTCCGGATCGGCGACGAAGGCGCTCTTGATGGCGGTGTTCGGCGTGATGCTGGCGCTGATTGGCACCGATCCGATCGTCGGCACCGAGCGGCTCACCTTCGGCATGCTCGGCCTCGTCGACGGCATCGACTTCCTGCCGGTGGCGATCGGCGTCTTCGGCATCGCCGAGGTGCTGGTCTCGCTGGAGCGCCTCGTCCACCTCGATCCGATGCGGCTGCCGCTGCGCGACATGTGGCCGAAGTGGGCCGACTGGGTGTCGTGCCGGATGGCGATCATCCGCGGCTCGACGATCGGCTTCATCCTCGGCGTGCTGCCGGGCGCCGGCCCGACCGCCTCGACCTTCATCGCCTATGCCGTGGAGAAGAAATACAGCAAGCAGCCGGAGAAGTTCGGCAACGGCGCGCTCGATGCCGTCGCCAGCGTCGAGAGCGCCAACAATGCCGCCGTCACCGGCTCGATGGTGCCGATGCTGACGCTCGGCATCCCCGGCTCCGGGCTGACCGCGGTGCTGCTCGCCGCCTTCACGCTGCAGGGCATCCGCCCCGGTCCGCTCCTGATGACCGACCAGCCCGAGCTGATCTGGGGCCTGATCGCCTCGATGTTCATCGGCAACCTGATGCTGCTGGTGATGAACCTGCCGCTCGCGCCGCTGTTTGCCTCGATGCTGCGCATTCCCTATGCGCTGATGGCGCCGGGCATCCTGCTATTCTGCCTGATCGGCGCCTTCGGGGCGACGCTGAACCTGTTCACCGTCGGGCTGACGGTGTTCTTCGGCGTGCTCGGCTACTTCATGATCAAGGCCGACCTGCCGCGCGCGCCGCTGATCCTGGCGCTGGTGCTGACGCCGATCATGGAATCGTCGCTGCGCCAGTCGCTGATCCTGTCGCAGGGCTCGCTGAAGATTTTCGTCCACCACCCGCTGACGGTCATTCTCGTCGCCGTCGTCATCGCCTGCCTGGTCTGGCCGATCGTGCGGTTACTGCTCGACCGGCGTGCCGGTCGGCGCGGTCCCCGCGCCCTCGACGAAGCCGCCTGAGATCGCGGGGCGGCGTCACCGCCCCGCCTCGTCCCCGATCGCGGCCGGTCGGCTGTTCCCTCCCGGACGGACCGCCGCGCGCCCTTTCCCGAAAACGAGGTCCGGACCCTTCCCATGACCGACTACGTCATCGATCCGCCGGCCGTGCCGAGCGTCGCCATCGCCGGCAGCACCGCGCGCTTCCCGGTCCGCCGCATCTTCTGCGTCGGCCGCAACTACGCGGCGCACACCCGCGAGATGGGCTTCGAGCCGGAGCGCGAGCCGCCGTTTTTCTTCACCAAACCGGCCGATGCGGTGATCGATTCCGGTCGCGTCATGGCCTACTCGCGCGACACCACCGAGCTCCACCACGAGATCGAGCTCGTCGCCGCCATCGGCCGCGAGGCGATCGACGTGTCGGCGGCCGACGCGCTGTCCTACGTCTGGGGCTATGCGGCGGGCATCGACTTCACCCGCCGCGACCACCAGTTCAAGGCGCGCGACAGTGGCCGGCCGTGGGACCTCGGCAAGGGCTTCGACGAGTCCGCCCCGTGCGGCCCGCTCCGGCCGGCGAAGCCCGGTGAGGACCCGTCGACGGGGCGCATCTGGCTGTCGGTGAACGGTGTCGTGAAGCAGGACGGCGACCTGTCGGAGATGATCTGGAAGCTGCCCGAGATCATCGCGATCCTGTCGCACTCGTTCGAGCTGAAGCCGGGCGACCTCATCTACAGCGGCACGCCGGCCGGCATCGGTCCGGTCAAGCCGGGCGATGTCATCGCCGGCGGCGTCGAGGGCTACGGCGACCTCAGCCTGACGATCGGTCCGGCCAGATAGGTCGCGGAACCTGCAACGGGCGGCCGGCGCGACGAGGCGCCGGCACCGCTCAGGCGTTCACCGCCTCCGCGGAGAGCAGCGTCATCACCTCGTGCGCGGCGTTCTCGACCTCGCGCCGGGTGATGCGCTCGGCGGCATCGGCATCGCCGCGCTCGATCGCGGTGAGGATGTCGCGCAGGCCCTGGATGCTCTCGCTGGAGCGATCCGGCGAACGCTTCGGGTGGGCGAGGCCGAGGGCGCGCCACCGCCAGATGCGGGCGTGCAGGGCGGCGATCATCGACGACAGCGCCTCGCTGCCGGCACCGGCGAACAGCGTGTCGTAGAAGCGGTTCTTGGCGACGAGGATCGCCTCGGGCGAATCGTGCTGGTAGGCGTGGATGGTGCTGTCGAGGGCAAGGCGCAGCGCTGCGATGTCCTTCGGCGCGTGGTTCGACACGAACATCCGCGCCGCCAGCCCCTCCAGCACCGAGCGGATGAGGTAGAGGTCCTTCGCCTCGCCGATCGTCAGCTTGCGGACGACGGGTCCCTTGTTCGGGATGATGTCGACGATGCCTTCGGTCTCGAGCTGGCGCAGCGCTTCGCGGATGACGGTGCGCGAGACACCGGTCATCTCGATGAGCTCGCGCTCGACCAGACGCTCCCCGGGGGCGATGCGGCCCTCGATGATGGCGGTGCGCAGCGCGTCGACGACGTGATGGCGCAGCGGCGCCGCCGACTTGCGGATCGTCGGCACCGACGGGCGCTCCGCGAAGAGCGCGCTTTGGTTCGCTTCGGCCATCTACGCCACCGTTCCTTCCGCCCCTGACGCCCCGCCGGCTTCACCCACGACGCGCCGGCATGATGCCGAATGCGCATCGGGGCCGTCGTCCAGCCGGCAGCCCGTCGATGCCGGTGAGGGTGCTGGCCCAGAAGGCCATTGGTGCGCCCCGAATCCAACACCGGCCCGTTGCCATTCAATCATATGACTATATCACAGGAAGACGGCAAGTCTCCTGAGGCAAGGCCCATCTGTGATTGGTTCGCTGCTGTGGACGCGATTCGCCAGCGAAAATCCAGCGTCCTGTGTTGGCAGCGCAACTGTCGTGCCGCCCGTGGATCGTTCGCCCCACGCTTTGGAACTCGTACAATTCGCGTTGACACTACCGTAATACGATCACACAATATGACCAACGGTAGGCGAAACGCCACCCGCCGCTGACGCGGCGACTTGGGTTGGAAACGTTGTCGGGCGCGGCTTCGGCCGCTGCCCTCGGATGATCGGCGGCTCGTGCGAGCCGGCTGGCGCACGGCGCCGGGCCGGGTTCGTCCGGACGGCGGACCGGAGGAGCGTGCATGACGGAGTGGCGGACGATCGACACCGATCTTCTGGTGATCGGTGGTGGCGTGGCGGGCTCGATGCTCGCGATCCCGGCGCTGGAAGCCGGGCTCGACGTGACGATCTGCGAAAAGGGGCGGGTGCTCGACAACTGCGGCAGCGTCGGCTGCGGCGTCGACCACTACCTCACCGTCATGGAGAGCGGTGCCGAGTGGGACACCGCCGAGTTCCTGATGAAGCACATCCCGACGCTCACCGACGGCATCGTCGACCTCGACGTGACGCGACGCGTGCTCGAGGAGATGCCGCGCATCCTGCGCAAGATCGAGGGCATGGGGGTCGACTTCAAGGACCCGCGCACGGGCGACTATTCGCGCCATCCCTCCTTCGGCCTGCCCGGCGCCTACCACATCAACTTCGAGGGCACCGACTTCAAGCGCCGCATCGGCAAGCACGTGCGCGCCGGCAAGGCGACGCTCCTGATGCGCACGATGGCGCTGCAGCTGCTCGTCGAGGACAATGTCTGCTACGGCGCGCTTGCCTTCTGCTTCCGCACCGGCGAGTGGGTTGCGGTTCGGGCGAAGGCGATCGCGGTCACCACCGGCGACGTCAACCGGCTGTCGATGAACGCGTCGGGCCTGGCGTTCGACAGCTGGCACTTCCCCTTCAACACCGGTGACGCCCAGGCGATGGGCTACAAGGCGGGCGCGCAGCTCGCCAACATGGAATTCACCGAGGCGACGCTGACGCCGAAGGGCTTCTCCGCCCAAGGGCTCAATGCGCTGGTCAGCATGGGCGCCTACTTCCTCAACAAGACCGGCGAGCGGTTCATGTTCCGCTACGACAAGAAGGGCGAGAACGCCCGCCGGGCGGTGCTGGCCGATGCTGTCGTCAACGAATACCTGCTCGGCAACGGGCCGATCTACGTCGACTGCCGGCACCTGCCGGCCGAAGAGCTCGACCACATGGAAGCGACCCTGCAGGTCGACCGCTACACGCTGCCGGCGTTCTACCAGCAGAAGGGCGTGCACTTCCGCGACACCCCCATCGAAGTGTCGATCTCCGAGCTGACGATCCGCCGCTCGGGCCTCTATTTCCGCGGCAGCGGGCTCGCGGTCGATACCTCCGGCGAGACGTCGGTGGAGGCGCTGTTCTCGGCCGGCGACTGCTCCACCGTCTCCGGCGGCATCGCCGGTGCCGCGGTGCTCGGCCACATCGCCGGCGAGGGCGCGGTGCGCCGTATCAACCAGCGCGGCAACGCCGCCCTGCCGGACATCGACTGGGAGGCGGCGAACCGCCTGCGCGCCGGGGCGGAGGCTTCGCTCACCCGCGATTCCGACCTCGGCTGGAAGGCGTTCGAGGACGAGATTCGCGAGACGGTCACCGACTATGCCGGCGTCCGGCGCACCGGCAAGGGGCTGAAGCTTGCCCTCGACACGCTGCAGGCGCTCGCCAAGAAGGAGGACACCGTGAAGACGGACAACCTCCACGGCGTCATGCGGCTGCAGGAGGCGCGCAACATCCGCCTCAACGCCGAGATCATGACGACGGCGGCGCTCGCCCGCACCGAGACGCGGACCCGCTCGGCGCACCGTCGCCTCGACCATCCCGAAACCGACGAGGCGAACTGGCGGAAGTTCGTGATCGTCGAGCAGGGCGGCGACGGCAATCCGACGGTCAGCACGCTCGACGCGACGAAGCCGCTGTCGGCCGCCTTCGCCCGCACCCCCACCGCCAGCGCCGGGAGGATCGAGCATGTCAACTGAGACCCGGGCCGACGCGTCCGTGCACAATCCCATCGTCATCGACGAGGGGCTCTGTATCCGCTGCAATCTCTGCGACTGGATCTGCCCCGGCGACATCATCTACAAGATCGAGAACGACAAGACGACGATGCCGGAAGTCGTCTATCCCGATGAATGCTGGTATTGCGGGCTGTGCCAGTCGACATGTCCGACGGAGGCGATCACGATCGTCTTCCCGGAGGTGATGATCAACAACAAGAGCGACGTTGTCCGGCTGCTCGGCAAGATCGTCGACTGACGAAGGCCGGGGCGGCGTCGGCCAACCGCGCCGGGTGTCATGAGAGCGGGAGCCAGTCGCGCCGTGTAGTCGAATGAGAGTGCGGGGACGGGCCGAGGCGGAGCAACCGCCCGGCTGACCGAACCCGACGGGGAGGACGTCGAAGCGATGTTTGAAGCCATCGGAGCAGGCCTCGTGTCGCTGCTCACCGTGCAGGCGATGGCCTTCATGGTGATCGGTGTCGTCTACGGCATCATCGTCGGCATCCTGCCGGGCCTCGGCGGCATCGTGGCGATGGCGCTGCTGCTGCCGTTCACCTACGGCTTCGAGCCGGCGGCATCGCTGGCGCTGCTGCTCGGCGCCCACATCGCAACGATCTGGGGCTCGTCGGTGACGAGCATCCTGTTCCGCGTGCCGGGCTCGGCGAAGAGCCTGGCGCTGATCTTCGACGGCTATCCGATGACGCTGAAGGGCCAGGCGAGCCGGGCCCTCGGCGCCTCCGCGACGGCCGCCCTGATGGGCGGCATCATCGGCGCCGTCTTCCTCGCCATCTCGATCCCGATCGCCCGGCCGCTGATGCTGATGTTCGGCCCGGCCGAATATCTGATGATGGCGCTCTGGGGCCTCACCATCATCGCGACCTTCAGCGAGGGCTCGCTCCTGAAGGGCCTCGCCGCCGCCTGCCTCGGCATCCTCGTCGCCTTCGTCGGCATGGACATGGTGACGGCGACGCCGCGCTTCACCTTCGGTTCCTTCTACCTGCTCGACGGCTTCTCCTTCCCCGTCGCGATGATCGGCCTCTTCGCCGTCTCGGAGATGATGAAGCTCTATGCCAAGGGTGGCGCCCTCATTGAGCGCGAGGTCGGCGCCGAGACGAGCACCGTCTGGCAGGGCGTCCGCGACGCCTTCGAGCACAAGTGGCTGGTCTTCCGGGCGAGCATCCTCGGCCTGTGGATCGGCGTGCTGCCGGGCATCGGCGCGAGCGTCGGCGGCATCGCCGCCTACGCCCACGCGGTGCAGACCTCCAAGCATCCGGAG
>CAZDCR010000065.1:11455-12758 GCA_964503995.1 uncultured Segnochrobactrum sp. | reverse complement strand
GTGGAGCCGGCGCTCCGCCGGCGGCTTCGCCACCGGCGGCCCGCCCCGGTCCGCTCACGCGGCCCGACCCCCGCAGGGGGAGGGTTGGCGCCCTTGGCGCCTCCAACGTCGTGGGGCTGCCTACTTCTTCTTCAGGAGCGCTTCGGCCTGGTGGAGGTACTCGAGGCAGCCTTCCTCGTCGCCGGCTTCCTGGAGGGCGTTCGCCTCCGAGAGCTTGTTCATCGCGGCGACCGGGCCGGCGATCGGCGGGTTGCCGATGGCGGCGTCGGCGCCGGAGGCGTCGGCGGCGGCGAGCGGGTCGGGGCCGCCGGTCGGAGCCGGCGCGGTGCCGGCTGGTGCCGTCACCGCCGAGGCGGCGGCCGGATCGCCGGGCATGCCACCGAGGCCGGGATTCTCGGCCTGGATCTTCTTCTCCAGCGCGGTGATCTCGGCGGCGCAATCTGCCGCCGCAGGACCCACCGTTGCCATCACCACCGCGACGGCGAGCGCCGCCGCAAAGACCGACGCTGCGCCACTGGCGCGCTGCGAACCGACACGCATGACCGAACCTCCGCTGCCGCTGCCCGCAAGGGGTAGAGCCTCGCGCCGGCGGCGGCAAGGCGGCCCTTCACCACGATCGATGACCGGGAGACTGCGCGATGCGAACGAGCCCCGCCGGGCGTGCCTTCATCGGCCGCCACGAAGGACTGCGGCTTTCCGCCTACCGGGACGCCGCAGGGATCTGGACGATCGGCTACGGCCACACCGCCGCCGCCGGACCGCCGGTGCCGGTGGCCGCAATGACGATCACCGCGGCGGAGGCGGACGCAATCCTCGGGCGCGACCTCGCGCGGTTCGAGGCGGCGGTGGCGCGGCTCGTGACCGTGGCGCTTTCGCAAGGCGAGTTCGACGCGCTCGTCTCGTTCGCCTTCAACGTCGGCGAGGGTGCGCTCGGACGCTCGACGCTCCTGAAGAAGCTGAACGCCGGCGACAGGTCCGGGGCCGCGGCGGAGTTCGGGCGCTGGAACAAGGCGGGCGGCCGGGTTCTCGCCGGGCTGACGCGGCGGCGGGCGGAGGAGCGGGCGATGTTTTCCGGCGGCGGTGCGACGGGTGGGGCTTTGACCGAGACGGCGGCGGTGGCGGCGCCGCCTTCTGTGCCGACGGTGCCGCGGGCGGCCGAGCCGGAGCCCATCGTCGCAGAGGCGGCGGGGACGGACGGGCGCGCGGACGCCCTGCCGGTGCTGGGCAAGCCGGCGCTGGCGTCGAAGGCGGTGTGGGGCGGGCTGATCGCCGTGGCGGCGGCGCTGCTGCCGGTGCTCGGGCC
>CAZDCR010000065.1:0-11445 GCA_964503995.1 uncultured Segnochrobactrum sp. | reverse complement strand
CCGCCCTGGGTGGCGTGATCGGCGGCCTCGTGGCGATCTGGGGACGCCTGGCGGCGCGGGCGCCGATCCGCTGAAGAGCGGGTGCGGGCGATGATCCGGCGAACGGCGCCTCGACGGCGGCCAGCGTTCATGGAAGGTTCAGCGCGGTCGCCTTATCGAGAGCCCATGCGCCCGGGAACCGCCCTTCTCGCGATCCTCCTCGTCCTGACGACCCTCGCCGGCCATCTCGCCGTCGTCGGGCCGGCGGTGGCGGCCGAGTGCCTGAGCGGGGCCGAGCGGCGGCAGGCGGTGCAGTCCGGCCAGGCGATGCGGCCCGGCCAGCTCCGCCGGGCCGTGCAGGGGGAGATGATCGATCTCAAGCTCTGCTGGCGCGGTGGGCGGCTCGTCTATGTGGCGACGGTGCTGGGGGCGGGCGGCGCGGTGCGGCGGCTGACGGTGGACGCCTTCAGCGGCGCGCTGGTCGGGCGCTAGGGTCGGGGCGAGAGGAACCGGGACGGAGGAGCAGGCGCTTGCGGGTACTCGTCGTCGAGGACGATCACGATCTGAGCCGCCAGCTCGGCACGGCGCTGCGCGAGGCGGGCTATGCCGTCGACACCGCCTTCGACGGCGAGGAAGGGCACTTCCTCGGCGAAACCGAGCCCTATGACGCGGTGGTGCTCGACATCGGCCTGCCGCGGCTCGACGGCATCAGCGTGCTCGAGCGGTGGCGGCGCGACGGGCGGACGATGCCGGTGCTGCTCCTGACGGCGCGCGATCGCTGGAGCGACAAGGTGGCCGGCATCGACGCCGGCGCCGACGACTATGTCGCGAAGCCCTTCCACATGGAGGAGGTGCTGGCGCGGCTCAGGGCGCTGGTGCGCCGCGCCGCCGGCCACGCCTCCAACGAGATCGCCTGCGGGCCGGTCCGCGTCGACACGCGGGCGTCGCGCGTCACCGTCGACGGGACGCCGGTGAAGCTCACCTCCCACGAGTACCGGCTGCTGGTTTATCTGCTGATGCATCAAGGCCGGGTGGTGTCGCGCAGCGAGCTCACCGAGCACCTCTACGATCAGGATTTCGACAGGGACTCCAACACGATCGAGGTCTTTGTCGGACGCCTGCGGAAGAAGCTCTCGGCAGACGTGATCGAGACAGTGCGCGGTCTCGGCTACCGGCTGACGCCGCCGCCGGAGGGCGGGACCTGATCCGCGGCCTCAGGGCGCCGGGGGGCTCGCCGCACTCGCTGGCGGCGCGGCTGCTGCTGTCGGCGATGCTGTGGAGCGCCATCTCGCTCGCCGCCGCCGGCGTCATCCTGGTGGCGCTCTACCGGCAATCGGTCGAGCGCGGCTTCGACGAGCGGCTCGACGTCTTCCTGAAGACGCTGATCGCCCAGATGGTCGGCGACGGCGACGACGACGTGGTGCTGCGCGAGCCGGGCAATCTCGGCGAGCCGCGCTTCGGGCTGCCGCTATCGGGCTGGTACTGGACGGTGCGCAGCTTTCCCGCCGGCGTCGTCGAGATGAGTTCGGCCTCGCTCGCGGGCGACGTGCTGACGCTGCCGGACGGGGAGCCGAGCCTCGACGGCACGCCCGCGCGCGGGGCGATCGCCGGACCGGACGGCGAGGACCTGCGCTATCTCGAGCGGGTCATCTCGCTCGCCGACGGTGGCCGCTACCTCGTCGCGGTGGCCGGCAACGCCACCGAGGTCGGCGAGGAGGTCGCGACCTTCGGCACGCGCGTGGCGGCGACGCTGTCGGTCTTCGGGCTCGGGCTGGTGCTGGCGACGCTGCTCCAGGTGCGCGTCGGCCTGAAACCGCTCGAGCGGATGCGGGCGGCGCTGCACGCGATCCGCGTCGGCGACACGCAGCGGCTCGAGGGCGCGTTCCCGAGCGAGATCGCGCCGCTCGCCACGGAACTCAACGCGCTCATCGATTCCAACCGCGAGGTCGTGGATCGCGCGCGAACCCACGTCGGCAACCTCGCCCATGCGCTGAAGACGCCTCTGTCGGTGGTGCTGAACGAGGCGCGCGCCGGGGAGGGGCCGCTCGCCCGCAAGGTCGAGGAACAGGCGCTCTTGATGCAGGCGCAGGTGAACCATCACCTCGACCGCGCCCGGATGGCGGCGCAGCGGCGGATGATCGGCGTCGTCACCGAGATCGCGCCTGCGGCGGAGGGGCTCGCGCGGGCGATGCGCCGCATCCACGAGGAGCGCGGCCTCGCGGTGGAGGTGAGCGTGCCGGCGGACCTGCGCTTCCGCGGCGAGCGCCAGGACCTCGAGGAGATGCTCGGCAATCTCCTCGACAACGCCTGCAAGTGGGCCGCCGGGTCGGTGCGGCTCCGTGTCGAGGCGACGGGCGCGGCGGGGGGCGACCGGCGGATGGCGCGGGTGATCGTCGACGATGACGGGCCGGGGCTCGGCCCGGCCGCCCGCAAGGCGGCGCTGGAGCGCGGCCGGCGGCTCGACGAGAGTGTGCCCGGCTCCGGCCTCGGCCTCGCCATCGTCACCGACCTCGCGGGGCTCTACGGCGGACGGCTGGAACTCGACGCTGCCCCGTCGGGCGGGTTGCGCGCGGTGCTGTCGCTCCCGGTGCTTTGACCGCCTGATTCTCCCGCAGTGCAAAAGCACTCTGGAAACGGAGCGCGAACGGACCTAACTATGGCCCTGTTGCGGGCGCGTCGTTGCCCGCAGAAGGGTGCGACATGCCGGCGAACGGAACGGTTATGGCGGGCGGACGGCTGACGCTGCGACCGATGGTCGCCGCGGGCGTCATGCTGGCGCTCGCCGGTTGTGCTGGCACGGACGGCGTCTCGATCGGGGCGCCGCTGTCGGCGACCGGCCTTGCGGCTCCGGCCGAGGCTCCCGAATCGATCGCTTCTGAAAAGATCGAGGCGCTGCTCGGTGCCGGTTTCGGCGGAGGCCTCGGCCCAGGCGATCTGGCGGCCGCCTACAAGGCGCAGACGCGCGCCCTCGACCAGTCGCGCGCCGGCACCTCGGTGACGTGGACGAACCCGGCGACCGGCAACAAGGGTGAGATCGTCCCCGGCCCGGTCTATGTGGTGAACAACCTCGAGTGCCGTGATTTCGCGCACACGGTGGAGACGTCGTCGGGCCGCGAAGTGCGGCGCGGCGCCGCCTGCCGGCGCACCGACGGCTCCTGGCAGGCGATCGCCTGAGGCGACGGCACTCAGGGGCGTGATCGGCCACGGCGGCGAAGTCGGTGGCTCCGGCGCAACGTCCTGCAGAAATTGATCGAACCCCGCGACGGACACGTGACAACCTGTCATCGTTCCAGTCGAGCGAGAGGCGGCCACATAGGCTGCGAGGTCGCCGCTGGCAGGAGCGTTTTCGGGTCGCCGATGGTTTGGGCTGTGTTCGCCGTGCTGACCGCGCTTGCAGCGCTTTCGGTGCTCGTTCCGATGGCGCGGGCGGGCCGCTCGCGTGGCGTTTCGGAGGCCGGACTGTCGGCCCCCGATGCGGCGATCTATGCCGACCAACTCGCGGAGCTCGAGCGTGATGTCACCCGCGGCGCCATCAGTGGCCGTGAGGCCGAGGCGGCTCGGGCCGAAATCGGCCGCCGGCTGCTCCGCGCGTCGCAGCGCCCGCAACAGGCGGCGCCGCCGCGGCGCTGGCGCCTGATCGCCGCGGCGAGCCTGGCGATCGTCGGCCTGCCGCTGCTCGCCGTCTCTCTTTATGGCGGCTTCGGCGCCCCGACCCTGCCGGACCTGCCGCTTGCGAGCCGCCAGTCGGAGCCGATCGACGGCCAGAACCTCGAGGCTCTGGTGGCGCGGGTCGAGGGCCATCTCACGCAGAACCCCGACGACGGCCAGGGCTGGGCGGTGCTGGCCCCGGTCTATCTGCGCGCCGGCCGCTATGGCGATGCCGCCGCGGCCTTTTCCAACGCCATCCGCACGAACGGCGCGTCGGCCGATCTCGAGGCCGGCCTCGGCGAGGCGCTGACCGGAGACGCCGGCGGTGTCATCACCGCCGACGCGCGCGCCGCCTTCGAGCGGGCGCGCAGCCTCGATCCCGAGGCGATCCGGCCGCGCTTCTTCCTGGCGCTGGCGCTCGGCCAGGACGGCCGCACGGCCGACGCCCAGGCGGCGTGGCAGGCGATCATCGACAGTGCGAGTGGCAACGAGCCGTGGCTGCCGGTGGCGCGTACGCAACTCGCGACGCTGACCGGCTCGCGAGAGGCACCACCCGCGGCGGCTTCGGCACCCTCTGCAGATCCGGCCGCACCGACTTCCGATGCGCCGGGTCCTGACGCGGCAGAGGTGGAGGCGGCGGCCGAGATGACGCCCGAGGAGCGGGCCGCCATGATCGGCAACATGGTCGAGGGGCTGTCGGCCCGCCTCGCGAGCGAAGGCGGCACGGTGGACGATTGGCTTCGGCTGGTGCGCTCCTATGTTGTGCTGGGACGAACCGACGAGGCGCGAACTGCGCTCGCCGCGGCGAGGGCGGCGCATCCGGACGCGGCCGACGCGCAGCGCCTCGACGCCACGGCGGCGGGGCTCGGCCTCGGCGATTGAAACGGCCGGGCGAACCGGCGGGAGGACGAACGTGCCTGGAGCCTTCGACGGCGAAACGGGACGGGCGATGATCACCGGGGTGAACCGATGACACGCAAGCAGAGACGCCTGGTGCTGATCGGCGTGGCGGGGTCCGTACTGATGGCGGCGACCGGCCTCGTGCTGTCGGCGCTGAACGACCAGATCGTTTTCTTCCGGACACCGACGGAGCTCGCCGAGCGGCAGGTGCCGGTGGGCGACCGGGTCCGCATGGGCGGGCTCGTCGCCGAGGGCAGCGTCGAGCGGACCGGCGAGACCGATGTGCGTTTCGCCGTCACCGACACGGCAAGCACGATCAACGTCACCTACACGGGCATACTGCCGGACCTGTTCCGCGAAGGTCAGGGCGTCGTGACCGAGGGCCGCCTCGGGCCGGACGGGATCTTCGTCGCCGACACCGTGCTCGCCAAGCACGACGAGAACTACATGCCGAAAGAGGTCGCCGATGCGCTGAAGGCGCAGGGCCACTGGCAGGACGGCGCTGAGGCGGGCGGGTCCGGCGCGGCCGGCCAGTAGGCGAGGGAAGGGGACCGGCGGCCATGATGATCACCGAAATCGGCCACTACGCGCTGGTGCTGGCGCTCGGGCTCGCCATCATCCAGTCGGTGCTGCCGGTGTGGGGCGCCAAGACGGGTGACGGCCGCCTGATGGCGGTCGGCGAGCCGGTGTCGCTCGCCACCCTCGGGTTCGTGGCCTTGTCCTTCGCGGCGCTGACGGTCGCCTATGTGCGCTCCGACTTCTCGCTGGTGAACGTCTTCGAGAATTCACACTCGGCAAAGCCGATGATCTTCAAGATCAGCGGCGTCTGGGGCAACCACGAGGGCTCGATGCTGCTCTGGGTGCTGATCCTGGTGCTGTTCTCCGCCCTCGTGGCGATCTTCGGCGGACGCCTGCCGCAGACC
The DNA here is from genome assembly GCA_964503995.1 of uncultured Segnochrobactrum sp. GTDB lineage: Bacteria > Pseudomonadota > Alphaproteobacteria > Rhizobiales > Segnochrobactraceae > CAMDHY01. Next base: position 5,995 of record CAZDCR010000065.1, on the reverse strand, counting down.
CTGCGCGCCACCGTGCTGTCGGTGCAGGGCTGGGTGACGGCGGCGTTCCTCTTGTTCATCCTGATGACCTCGAACCCGTTCAACCGGATGATCCCGGCGCCGTTCGAGGGCCAGGACCTCAATCCGATCCTCCAGGACATCGGCCTCGCGATCCATCCGCCGCTGCTCTATGTCGGCTATGTCGGCATCTCGATTTCGTTCTCGTTCGCCGTCGCGGCGCTGATCGAGGGGCGCATCGACGCCGCGTGGGCGCGCTGGGTGAGGCCGTGGACGCTGGCGGCGTGGGTCTTCCTGACGCTCGGCATCGCGATGGGCTCCTACTGGGCCTATTACGAGCTCGGCTGGGGTGGCTGGTGGTTCTGGGACCCGGTCGAGAACGCCTCGTTCATGCCGTGGCTGGCGGCGACCGCGCTGCTCCACTCGGCGATCGTCATGGAGAAGCGCGACGCCCTGAAGATCTGGACGGTGCTCCTCGCCATCCTCGCCTTCTCGCTGTCGCTGCTCGGCACCTTCCTGGTGCGCTCGGGCGTCCTCACCTCGGTGCATGCGTTCGCCACCGACCCGACCCGCGGCGTCTTCATCCTGGCGATCCTGGTGTTCTTCGTCGGCGGCTCGCTGGCGCTCTATGCCTGGCGCGCGCCGATGCTGAAGCCGGGCGGCATCTTCGCGCCGGTCAGCCGCGAGGGGGCGCTCGTCCTCAACAACGTCTTCCTGTCGGCGGCCTGCGCGACGGTGTTCGTCGGCACGCTCTATCCGCTGGCGCTGGAATCGGTGACGGGCGAGAAGATCTCGGTCGGCGCGCCGTTCTTCAACCTCACCTTCGTGCCGCTGATGATCCCGGCGCTGATCGCCATCCCGTTCGGGCCGATGCTGGCCTGGAAGCGCGCCGACCTCGCCGGCGTTGCCGAGCGGCTGGCGGCGGCGGCGCTCGCGGCCCTCGCTGCGACGGCGGTGACGCTGTGGCTGAGCGGGGCGACCGGCATCCTCGCGGCGCTGGCCGTCGGCCTCGCCTTCTGGCTGATCGTCGGCTCGCTCACCGAGCCGGTGCTGCGGGCGGCGCGGGGCGGCGGTGGCGTGGGCGTGTTCCTGCGGCGCTTCTTCGGCCTGCCGCGGGCGGCCTTCGGCACGGCGCTCGGCCATCTCGGCATGGGCCTGACGGTGCTCGGCATCGCCGGGGCGAGCGGCTACGACCACGAGCGCATCACCAGCGTGGTGCCGGGCGAGCGCGTCGAGATCGCCGGCTACGACCTCGCCTTCGAAGGCTCGACGCCCCGCCTCGGCCCGAACTTCCGCGAGGAGGTGGCGCGCTTCGCGGTGACGCGCGACGGCCAGCCCGTTGCCGAGATGATGCCGACGAAGCGCTTCTACCCGGCCCGCCAGATGCCGACGACCGAGGCGGCGATCCTCACCCGCGGCTTCTCGCAGCTCTATGTCAGCCTCGGCGATCCCGGCGCGGACGGGCGCACGGTGGTGCGGGCGCAGTTCAAGCCGATGGTGACGCTGATCTGGCTCGGCTGCGTGGTGATGGCGATCGGCGGCTGCCTGTCGCTCGCCGACCGGCGCCTCAGGGTCGGCGCCCCGCGCCCGGCGCGGCGGGCGGAGGCGGTGGCGTGAGGGCGACTCGGGCGGCCTGCGTCCCTCCCCTGACAGGGGGAGGGTCCGGCGACCGCAGGTCGCCAGGGTGGGGCCCGTGGCACGACGGCGAAGACCATGCGCTGTCCGGCATGCCCGGCACCCAGGCAACACGCGTCGCAGCCCGGGTTGACGGGCCCCACCCTGACCGCTTGCGCGGTCTGTCCCTCCCCCTGGCAGGGGAGGGACGGTCGCGACCGCAGGGGGGGAGGGTTCGCGTTCTCTCCTTGATCAGTGTCCTGCTGCTGGTCTTGCTGTCGGTCGGATTGGCCCTGTCTCCCACCCACGCCGTGCAGCCGGACGAGATCCTGCCGGATCCGGCGCTCGAGCAGCGGGCGCGGGCGCTGTCGGCGGAACTGCGCTGCATGGTCTGCCAGAACCAGTCGATCGACGATTCCGACGCGCCGCTCGCCCGTGACCTGCGCCTCCTCGTGCGCGAGCGCCTCGTCGCCGGCGACAGTGACGCGCAGGTGATGACCTTCCTCGTCGACCGCTACGGCGAGTTCGTGCTCCTGAAGCCGAGCTTCTCGGGCCACAATCTCCTGCTGTGGCTGGCGGCGCCGGCGGTGCTGATCGCCGGCGGGCTGATCGCCTGGGGCGTCGTCGGCCGCAACCGCCGCCGTCCGGAAGTCGCTCCGCTGTCGGCGGAGGAGGAGGCGGAGCTGGCGCGGCTGCGGGCTGGCACGGCAGGCGCCCCGGAGACGCCGAGCCGCTGACGGCGCGCGGTTTCGCTCACCACCGGCGAACCTTACGAAGATTTCATCCCTCGGACAGCGGGCCGTAAGGCGGCGGACGTCACAAAAGACCTCGAAGGCGGCGGCGAGTCGCCTGCAGGACAACAGTTCCTCCGAGGATCTCCGCATGAACGACACGTCTCACAACGGCTCCAACCGCCCCGGCCCGGTCCGCCGCCGGCGCACCGCCCTGCTCGCCGGCGCGCTGTCGCTCGGTGTCGCCGGTCTGGTGGGTGGTCAGGTGTTCCTGGTGCCGGCGACCCCGGCGATGGCCGAGGCCGTGAAGGTGCCGGGCGACGCGGCGCAGATGCCGAGCTTCGCGGACGTGGTCCAGGCGGTCGAGCCGGCCGTCGTGTCGATCCGCGTCAAGTCCGAGGCGCGCCCGCAGACCTCCGGCTTCGACGGCATGCCGCGGGGCGGGCCGTTCGAGTGGTTCCGCGAGTTCGGCCCGCGCTCCGAGCGTGGCCCCGGCCAGGGCACGCCCGGCCTGCCGAACCGCGGCCAGCGCGGCTTCGTCACCGGCCAGGGCTCGGGCTTCTTCATCTCCGGCGACGGCTACGTGGTGACCAACAACCACGTCGTCGACGGCGCCTCCGAGGTGAAGGTGACGATGGACGACGGCACCGAGTACGACGCCAAGGTAATCGGCGTCGACGAGAAGACCGACGTCGCCCTGCTGAAGGTCGATGCCGAGCGCGACTTTCCCTACGTGACCTTCGACGATGGTGACATCCGCGTCGGCGAGTGGGTGGTGGCCGTCGGCAACCCGTTCGGCCTCGGTGGTTCGGTGACCGCCGGCATCATCTCGGCCCGCGGCCGCGACATCGGCGCCGGCCCCTATGACGACTTCCTGCAGATCGACGCGCCGATCAACAAAGGCAACTCGGGCGGCCCGACCTTCAACCTCCGCGGCGAGGTGGTCGGCGTCAACACGGCGATCTACTCGCCGTCGGGCGGCTCGGTCGGCATCGGCTTCGCCATTCCGGCCGCCACCGTCGAGAAGATCGTCGAGGACCTGAAGGATGACGGCAACGTCACCCGCGGCTGGCTCGGCGTGCAGATCCAGGGCGTCAACGCCGACATCGCCGACAGCCTCGGCCTGAAGGAAGCCAAGGGTGCCCTCGTCTCCGAGCCGCAGGCCGACGGCCCGGCGGTGAAGGCGGGCATCAAGTCCGGCGACACCATCACGGCCGTCGACGGCAACGCCGTCAACGATCCGCGGGACCTCGCCCGCCGCATCGCCGGCTACGCCCCCGACACCGACGTGAAGATCACGGTGTGGCGCGACGGCAAGCAGCAGGAGATTACCGTCAAGCTTGGCACGCTGCCGACGGACAGCAAGCGCGCCGACGCCGCGACGGGCAACTCCGGCTCGGATCTCGCCCAGCTCGGCCTCTCGGTCGCCCCGGCCGCTTCGGTCGGACTCGAGGACAACGGTCTGGCGGTGGTCGAGGTCGACCCGCAGGGACCGGCGGCCGAGCGCGGCGTGCAGGTCGGCGACATCATCGTGGCGGTCGGCGGTCAGCCGGTCGGCAAGATGGCCGACGTGACCGCCGGCATCGAGGCGGCGAAGGGCGAGGGTCGCAAGGCTGTCCTCTTCCAGGTGAGGTCGGGCGAGAACACCCGCTACATCGCGCTGCCGATCGACAAGGCCTGAGCCTTCGCGACGCCGCAGAGCGCGGCGTCGCAACAAGACCGGGGCGTCCCACGCGAGAGAATTGGGGCGCCCCTCTGGAACGGTGTCGGTGAGGCTCCCGTCGCCCCCGCCGATCCGACGCCGAGGGACGGCAGGTGGACATCCACCTGCCGTCCCGTCCCATTCAAGACGGGCGTCCAGCCGAGGCGCGTGGCGCCATGCCCTCCTTCCCCTTCTCGCAATTCCAGCTCTTCTCCGGATCGCCGACGCCCGCCGAGGCGCTCGACGGCTTCCGCCCCTTCGAGCGGAGCCCGGTCACCCGGCCGGAGGCTCGCGCGGCCTCCGCCGTCGCAACCGGTACCGTCCGGGATGCGACATCTCACAACGTGGCGCTTGGCGACGGGCCCGAGGGCGGGCATGGTTCGACGATGCGGATTCTGCTGATCGAGGACGACCGCGAGGCGGCCGCCTACATGCTCCGAGGCCTCAAGGAGGCCGGCCACGTCGCCGAGCATATGGCCGACGGCGAGGACGGTGCAGCTGCGGTGGAGGCGGGCGGCTACGACGTCGTCGTCATCGACCGCATGCTGCCGCGCCGCGACGGGCTGTCGATCGTCGAGGGTATGCGCAAGCGCGACGACCAGACGCCGGTGCTGATCCTGTCGGCGCTCGGCCAGGTCGACGACCGCGTCACCGGCCTGCGCGCCGGCGGCGACGACTATCTCGCCAAGCCCTATGCGTTCGCCGAGCTGCTCGCCCGCGTCGAGGCGTTGGCGCGACGGCGGCGGCCGAGCGACGTCGAGACGCTCTATCGGGTCGGCGACCTCGAGCTCGACCGGCTCTCCCACACCGTGACGCGGGCGGGCAAGGACGTGCCGCTGCAGCCGCGCGAGTTCCGCCTGCTCGAATATCTGATGAAGAACGCCGGCCAGGTGGTGACCCGGACGATGCTGCTCGAGAACGTCTGGGACTACCACTTCGACCCGCAGACCAACGTCATCGACGTGCACATCTCCAGGCTGCGCTCGAAGATCGACAAGGGCTTCGACCCGCCGCTGCTGCACACCGTGCGCGGCGCCGGCTACATGATCCGCGCCGGCGGCCAGCCGCGGCCGGCATGAGGCGGCGGCGATGGTGACGCGGTGAGGGGGATCGGTTGAGAGGGCTCGGGCGCTTCGTCCGCACGACGGCGTTCAAGCTGTCGCTGATCTACCTCGCCGTGTTCGCGGCGCTGTCGCTGTTCCTCATCGTCTCGATCGCGGACACCACCAACGACCTTCTGTCCCGCCAGCTGCAGGACACCATCGACGCCGAGATCCAGGGGCTCGCCGAGCAGTACCGCACCGGCGGCGTCAGCCGGCTGATCAAGGTGGTGGAGGCGCGCAGCAAGATGCCGGGCGCGAGCCTCTATCTGCTGACCGACTTCTCCGGCAACGTCATCGCCGGCAACGTCTCGGACCTGCCGTCGGCGGTGCTGAGTTCGGCAGACGGCATCGCCCGGCCGGTCCCCTACCGTCGCCTCGCAACCGACCTCGCCGACGAGCAGCCGGCGGTGGCGAGCCACAAGGCGCTGGTCAGGGTGTTCGTGCTGCCGGGCGGCTTCCGGCTGCTCGTCGGCCGCGACCTCGCGGAGCGCGAGCAGTTCCGCGACGTGGTCTGGCGGGCGGTGAAGCTGTCGATCGGCGCGGTGCTGCTGCTCGGGCTCGTCACCTGGCTGTTCGTCAGCCGGCGGGTGCTGAAGCGCATCGACGCGGTGAGCGTCACCGCCAAGCAGATCATGGGCGGCGACCTTGGCGGGCGGCTGAAGGTGGACGGCTCGGGCGACGAGTTCGACCGCCTCGCCGAGAGCCTCAACGCCATGCTCGACCGGATCGAGCAACTGATGCACGGCCTCAAGGAGGTCTCCGACAACATCGCCCACGACCTGAAGACGCCGCTGACGCGCATGCGCATCCGCGTCGAGCAGGCGCTCGGAGACCCGGCCGTCGGCGAG
>CAZDCR010000064.1:0-13067 GCA_964503995.1 uncultured Segnochrobactrum sp. | reverse complement strand
GCGAGTATGACCCCATTGGTTAGATGGTCAAGTGGCCAGACCACTTGGCCGGGGCACGTCGGGGTTGAGGGGGAGGACGCTGGATGCCGCAGAGGCGGAGCGACATCACGGGAACGGGCCGGGCGGTGGCGGGGGCCACGAAGCACGGACCGTCGCTTTTGTGCCTCGGCGAGGCGATGGTGGAGTTCAACCGGCCCGACGACGGGCCCGCGTGGCGGCAGGGCTTCGGCGGCGACACCTCCAACACGGCGATCGCCGCGGCGAGGCTGGGGGTCTCGTCCGGCTATGTCAGCAGGGTTGGCGGCGACCTGTTCGGCGGCATGCTGCTCGAGCTGTGGCAGGCGGAGGGCGTCGACACGGCGACCGTGGCGGTGGACGGCGGCGCGCCGACGGGCCTCTATTTCGTCACCCACGGCGAGGAGGGCCACAGCTTCGAGTACCGCCGGGCCGGCTCGGCGGCGAGCCGGATGACGGCCGAGGGGATGCCGCTGTCGGCGATCCGCGCGACCCGGGTGCTGCACCTCTCGGCGATCAGCCAGGCGATCTCCGAGACCGCCTGCGAGGCTACCTTTGCCGCGATCGAGGCGGCCCGGGCGGCGGACGTCACCGTCTCCTACGACACCAACCTGCGCCTGAAGCTGTGGACGCTGGAGCGCGCGCGATCGGTGATCGAGGCGACGCTGCGGCTGTCCGACATCGTGCTGCCGGGCCTCGACGACGCCCGCACGCTGATGGGGATCGACGATCCCGACACCATCTGCGACCGGCTGCTGCAGCGCGGCGCCAAGGTGGTGGCGCTGACGATGGGGGCCGACGGCGTGCTCGTCGCCACGTCTGAGGCCCGGGCGCGGATCGCCCCTCACCGCGTCGAGGCCGTCGACGCGACCGGCGCCGGCGACGCCTTCGACGGGGCATTCCTCGCCGAATGGCTGGCGACGGGGGACGCCTTCGCCAGCGCCCGCTTCGCCAACGCCGCCGCCGCACTCTCCGTGCAGGGCTACGGCGCAGTGGCGCCGCTGCCGCGCCGCGACGCCGTCGAGGCGCTGCTGCGGACCACCGGGAGGAACTGAGAGCGCGAAGGGCACGTCGTCGGGTCTCGACAATTCATATGATGACTTGTATGTCATAGTATGAATTTTTCAGGCGGTCATCCCCTTTTTGCGGGGCCCGCCGAGGCAGGAGAGCGACGCGCATGCGGATCGAGAAGCGGTGGGCGCCGACGCCCGAGGAGGCGCAGGGCTTCGATACCGAGGCGCTGAGGAAGGCCTTTCTGGTCGAGAACCTGTTCCAGCCCGGCGAAATCTCGATCGTCGCCACCCACCTCGACCGGCTGATCGTCGGCGGCGCCGTCCCGGATGGAGAGCCGCTGACGCTGACGGCCGCCGCCCCCACCGGCACGCCCGGCTTCCTCGATCGCCGCGAGATGGCGGTGGTCAACATCGGTGCCAGCGGGGGCGTCACCGTCGGCGGCACGCGCCACGCGCTCGCCCACCGCGACGTCATCTACATCGGCATGGGCGCCGGCCCGGTGACCTTCGACAGCGACGAGGCGGCGGCGCCGGCGCGGTTCTACTTCGTCAGCGCCCCGGCCCACACGGCGCATCCGACGGTGGCGATCCCGCAGGCCAGCGCCAAGCGCGTCGACCTCGGCACGCCGGAGACCTCGAACCAGCGCTCGATCTTCCAGTTCGTGCATCCGGCGGTGTGCAAGTCGTGCCAGCTCGTGTTTGGCTACACGGCGCTCGCCTCCGGCTCGGTGTGGAACACCATGCCGGCGCACGTGCACGACCGCCGCTCGGAGGCCTATCTCTACTTCGCCCTGCCGGAGGCGGCGCGCGTCTTCCACTTCATGGGCGAGCCCGACGAGACGCGTCACCTCGTGCTGAAGAACGAGGAAGGGGCGCTGTCGCCGGGCTGGTCGATCCATTGCGGCGCCGGTACAGCCAACTACACCTTCGTGTGGGCGATGGCCGGCGACAACGTCGACTATACCGACGTGGACCCGGTGGCGATGGAGAGCCTGCGTTGACGATGAGCCTGTTCTCGCTCGCCGGCCGGCGGGCACTGGTCACCGGCGCCAACACCGGCATCGGCCGCGGCATCGCCGAGGCGCTCGCCGCCGCGGGCGCGACGGTGGTGCTGGCCGGCCGCTCGCCGATGGACGAGGCGATGGCGGCGATCACCGCCGCCGGGGGCAAGGCCGCGCCACTCAGGCTCGAGCTCCGCGAGGTCACCTCCCCCGACGGCGCCGGCGCGGCGTTCGACGCGGCCGTCGGGCTCGTCGGGCCGATCGACATCCTCGTCAACAATGCCGGCATCATCCGCCGCGCCGACGCCGTCGACGTGACGGAGGCGGACTGGGATGCCGTGATGGATTCCAACCTGAAGTCGGCGTTCTTCCTGTGCCAGGCCTTCGGGCGCCGCGTGCTGGCCGAGCCCGGACGGACGGGCAAGGTGATCAACGTCGCCTCGCTGCTCGCCTTCCAGGGCGGCATCCGCATCGCCGCCTATACCTCGTCGAAGAGCGGGCTCGCCGGGCTGACGCGGCTGCTCGCCTGCGAGTGGGCGGGCCGCGGCATCAACGTCAACGCCATCGCGCCGGGCTATGCCGAGACCAACAACACCGAGGCGCTGCGCGCCGACACCGAGCGCTCGGCCGAGATCCTGAAGCGCATCCCGGCCGGGCGCTGGGCGAAACCCGCCGACTTCGGCGGCGCGGCGGTGTTCCTCGCCAGCGAGGCGTCGGACTATGTGCATGGGGCCGTGCTGCCGGTCGACGGCGGCTGGCTGGCGCGATGAGAGAGGCGGAAATGACCGACAATTTGGCCTCCGGCCCCTTCGTCGACGCCGCGGCGGCCGCCTGGACGGACCTCGGCGGCGGCATCCGCCGGCAGATGCTCACCCACGACGAGCGCATGATGATGGTGCGCGTCGCCTTCGAGGCGGGCGCCGTCGGTGCACTGCACAGCCATCCGCACATACAATGCAGCCTCGTCGAATCGGGCACGTTCGACGTCACCATTTCGGGCGTGACGACGAGGCTTGCCGCCGGGTCGTCGTTCCTGGTGCCGGGCGACGCCGTGCATGGGTGCGTGGCGGTGGAGGCGGGTGCCCTCGTCGACGTGTTCACGCCGCCCAGGGCGGACTTCCTCGGGGACTGACGGGAGAGGCATGACGCGCCGGCCGAAGCTCGCGGACAAGGTGATCGAGGCGCTGCGCCAGCGCATCGACGACGGCGACCTGCGGCCGGGCGACCGGCTGCCGACCGAGCCGGCGCTGGTCGAGAGCTTCGGCGTCAGCCGCACGGTGGTGCGCGAGGCGATCGCCGCGCTCGCCGCCGACGGGCGGGTGGAGGCACGCCAGGGCTCCGGCGTGTTCGTGCTCGCCCCGGCCGAGGACCGGCTGACGATCCTGGTGCCTGAGGCGCACGACCGGCTGACGACGGTCCTGAACGTGCTGGAACTGCGCACCGCCATCGAGGTGGAGGCGGCCGCGCTCGCCGCCCGCCGCCGCTCGGGCGCGCAGGAGGCGGCGATCCGCGAGGCCTTCGCCGCCTTCGAGGCGGCGATGCGCGGCGGCGGCGGCACCGCGCCGGCCGACTTCGCCTTCCACCTGTCAATCGCCGAGGCGACCAACAATCCGCTGTTCCCGCAGTCGCTCGAGACGCTCGGCCACCGCACCATCCCGCGCGACTTCCTCGCGGCGATCGCTGGCGACGCCATCCACGGACCCGCCTATCTCGCCCGCATCCATGCCGAGCACGCCGCGATCCTGACGGCGATCGCCGACGGCGACGGCGACGGCGCCGCGCTGGCGATGCGGGCGCACCTGTCGCGCAGTCGCGACCGCTACCAGTTGCTGCTGCAGGCGCACGTGGGGCGCAGCGGCGGCGGAGCGGAGAAGCCGGCTGCCTCCCGCCCCGGGGCGGCCGGGGCACCGGCATCGGCCGGCGCGAACACGGGCGACGTCGGCCGCGGCGCGCGCGGGCCACGAGCGAATTGACTCGCGAAGCGTCGAGCCGCAGATTTGGGGTGCGACCTTTCTACCGGCGTGCCGTGCCGACCCGCGCGCCGCGGCGCCAAGGTCCAGGTGAACCGCAGAATTCGCAGTTCGGCCGGACGCGCGTATCTCCACTCCGGCTCCCCGATTGACGCGTCGAGCAGGAGTCCGCGATGGCGACCGGTACCGTGAAGTGGTTCAACGTTCAGAAGGGCTACGGCTTCATCCAGCCGAGCGACGGTTCGCGCGACGTGTTCGTGCACATCACCGCGCTGCAGAAGGCCAACATCACCAACCTGATCGAGGGCCAGCAGATCACCTATGATCTCCTGACCGAGCGCGGCAAGACCTCGGCGGGCAACCTCAAGGTCTGATCGGTCTCAAGGTCTGATCGGTCCTCTCCCTTCTCCCGCTTGCGGGAGAAGGTGCCCGAAGGGCGGATGAGGGCGCGCCGGAGAGCGGCGCGGGCTTCGACGCGCCTGTGCATCCAAGCGGCTGGGAGGCTGGTTCCGCCCGACTGCGTCGGGCGGCCCTCATCCGACGCTGCGCGCCACCTTCTCCCCGCCTTCGGCCGGCAGAAGGGGAAGGCTGCTCAGATCGCTCCGCCGCTCACAGCCACTCGGCCGTGCCGGCGCGGTAGATGACGAAGCGGTCCTGGGGGACGTCGAGGTTCGGGATCTCGGCGGTCGGGCGGTCGAGCAGCAGGCCCTCGAGCACGCGTTGCACGCCGCCGTGCGAGACGATCACCGCCGGCCGCTCGACGTGGCGGAGCCAGGCCGCGATGCGCGCCGAGAGCATGGCGTAGCTCTCGCCGCCGGGCGGCACGAAGCCCCACTTGTCCGCCCGCCGCGCCGCCACGCCCGCCGGGTCGCGCAGCTTCAGCTCGGGGATGGTGAAGCCTTCCCAGGTGCCGAAGGTGACCTCCTTCAGCTGCGGCTCGAGCCGGTAGGCCGTCGGCGGCAGGCCGGCGGCGTCGCGGATGATCTCCATCGTCTCGCGGGCGCGGCCGAGCGGCGAGGCGATCCAGTCGAGCGTGTGGGGGTCGAGGCCGGCGGCATCGAGGTGGTCGGCGAGGACGCGGCCATTACGGGCGGCCTGGCCACGACCGTGCGGGTTCAGCGGGATGTCCTGCTGGCCCTGCAGACGGCTCTCGACGTTCCAGTCGGTCTGGCCGTGGCGGATGTGGATGAGCGTCGGCAAGGTCCGCATCGTCGGGGCTCCCGAGCGGGCCGTTTGGCGGGGTGAGGGTTTCGGGCGGAGCCGGCCTCAGTCCTTGACGACCGAGATGTCCGGCGCATCGACGGCCTTCATGCCGACGACGTGGTAGCCCGAATCGACGTGGTGGATCTCGCCAGTGACGGCGCGCGACAGCGGCGACAGCAGGTAGAGGGCGGCGTCGCCGACTTCGTCGATCGAGACGGTGCGCTTCAGGGGCGCGTTGTACTCGTTCCACTTCAGGATGTAGCGGAAATCGCCGATGCCCGAAGCGGCGAGGGTCTTGATCGGACCGGCCGACAGCGCGTTGACGCGGATGCCCTTCGGGCCGAGGTCGACGGCGAGATAGCGCACACTCGCCTCGAGCGCCGCCTTGGCGACACCCATGACGTTGTAGTGCGGCATCACCTTCTCGGCGCCGTAGTAGGTGAGCGTCAGCAGCGAGCCACCGTTCGTCATCAGCTTCTCCGCCCGCTGCGCGATGGCGGTGAAGGAGTAGCAGGAGATCTGCATCGTCTTGGTGAAGTTGTCGGGCGAGGTGTCGACGTAGCGGCCGTCGAGCTCGTCCTTGTCGGAGAAGGCGACGGCGTGGACGACGAAGTCGAGGCTGCCCCAGTCGGCGGCGAGCGTGTCGAACACCGCATCGATGGTGGCGGGCTCGGTGACGTCGCAGTGGCCGACGACGCGGGCGCCGAGTTCGGCGGCGAGCGGCTCGACGCGCTTCCTCAGCGCATCGCCCTGATAGGTGAAGGCGATCTCGGCGCCGTGGGCGGACAGCGCCCTGGCGATGCCCCAAGCGATGGAGCGGTTGTTGGCGACGCCGATGACGAGGCCCCGCTTTCCGCTCATCAGACCTGGATTATCCGCCATGGTGACCGTCTCCGGAGCGCCCGCGGCCGGGCGACCGGGGCGCCCCCCTATGGCACGACCCGACGGGCCGCTTCAAGGCTGCGCGGCGTGCGCAGCGGTGGACACGCGCGAACCGGCCCCCCGGCGCGGGGCGGCGAGGACCTTGTCGATCCACGTCGCGAAGCGCGCGACGCGGGTGTAGACGCCGTACTTGTTGGGGGCGGCGCAGCGCGCGCCCCAGGAGGTGACGCCGGCAAGCGCAAGGCCGCCCTTCCCGTCCGGCACCACCAGGGGGCCGCCGCTGTCGCCCTGGCAGGAGTCCTTGCCACCGGCTGCGAAGCCGGCGCACAGCATCTTCGTCTTGACCTCGCCGGCATAGGCGCGCGGCCCGTTGCAGACGCGGTTGGTGACGATCGGCACCCTCACCTTGCGCAGGTCGACGGGGAAGCGGTCGCCCTTCACCAGCGTATCGCCCCAGCCGATGGCGGTGGCGAGCGTGCCGGCGGACGTCAGCGCCGCCTCCTGCCCGAGGGTGACCGGCGGCAGCACCGGCAGGTCGACCGCCTCGACGAGGCGCAGCAGCGCGATGTCGTTCTCGCTGGTGCGCTCGTTGTAGCGGGGGTGGACGACGATGGTGTCGACGCCGACCCGGGTGCCGCCGCTCTTCAGGCTGGTGGTGCCGACGAGAATGTCGACGGCGCCCGGCCGCTCGACGCGGCCGTCGAAGACGCAGTGGGCGGCGGTGACCACCCAGCGCGCATCGATCAGCGTGCCGCCGCAGTACTGCGCCTGGAAATTGTTCGAAACGCCACTGTCGAGAAGCGCCACCTGCCAGGGGAACTCGCCGGGCGCCGCCTTCTCGCCGCCAACGATCTGCGGGGCGGCGACATCGCCGGCGCCGGCCGGGACGGCCGGAACGGCGAGCGCCGCCGCGAGCATCAGCGCCGCGATCCCCGCCACCGGACGGCGTGCGGATGACGTGTTCTGCATGGGACCCCTCACCGCCGGGCTCGACCCGGCCTGTTCGCACCGTCCCCTGCATCGGACGCCCGCGAGGCGGCGTCAACGAACGTTGGCGTGTTCTCCGGGCCCTCTGCTTCGGTCAGCCGCGGCCATAGCCGCCGTCAGCGCGCCTCGCTCGGGTCGTCGAGGGGCAGACCGTCCTCATCGTCGAACAGCGGGCCGGCTGCGGCGGCGGCCGCTGCCATCGCCGCGGCCGGGACGACGCCCGGCTGCGTCGGCGGTGCCGCCATCGCCGCGCCCGGCGGCGGCTCGCCGGGGCGGAGCGCCTCGGGGTTGCCGATGAACACCGTGACGTTGCGGTGGGCGAAATGGATGCCCTCGCGCTCGAAGGTCTCGCGGATCTTGGCGTAGACGACGCGCTTGACGACGAACTGGTCGTCCGGCCGCGTCTTGAACTTCAGACGGATGACCATGGCCGAGTCCTCCATCTGGTAGACGCCCTGCGACTTCAGCGGCTCGAGGAACATGTGGCCGATGTCCTCGTCGGCGAGGAGCTCCTTCGACAGCGCCTTGACGACACGGCTGAGCTTGCTCACCGGCGTGTCGTAGGTGACGCGCACCGGCAGCTTCACGATCACCCAGTCGCGCGAGTAGTTGGTGAGGCGCTGGATCTCGCCGAACGGCACGGTGTTGAGCGGGCCGTTCTGGTGGCGAAGCTGGAAGGAGCGGATGGAGATCTTCTCCACGGTGCCCTTGGCGGCACCGATGTCGATGTACTCGCCGAGGCGGAAGGCGTCGTCGATCAGGTAGAACATGCCGGAGAACATGTCCTTGATCAGGCTCTGGGCGCCGAAGCCGATGGCGAGGCCGACGACGCCGGCGCCGGCAAACAGCGGCGTGATCGGCACGCCGAGCTGCGACAGCGCCATCATCGCGGCGAGGCCGAAGATGGCGAACAGCAGGAAGTTGCGGACGATCGAGAGCAGCGTGCCGAGGCGCGTGTTGGCGCCGATGACGGAGGCGGACGCGCCGCGCGCCTCCTCCTCCTGCGCCGCCATCCATTCCACCGCGATCTCGCGGTCGAGCCAGAGCCTGACGGCGCGGTAGGCGAGCATGGCGACGACGACGATCAGCACGAAGCCGGCGGCGTGGCTGACGATGCCCTCGGCGTCGAAGACGTCGACGCCCCAGGTCCACAGGATGGCGACGATGGCGCCGACGAAGGTGGCGATCAGGGCGGCGTGCTCGGCGAGGCCGTGCAGGATGTTCGCCCGCTCGTAGGCGACCTCGCTGCCGACGGTCTGTTCGACCGCTGCCTCGGCGACGGGGTCGAGCCGGACCGGCGGCGCGTCCGCCCCCCGCAGCGGCGGCACGGCGACCGACGTCGGCACCTTCAGGCTGCGGTCGATGAGGAGCAACAGCACCGCGTGGACCAGCATCGCCACCGCGACGACGGCGAAGGGTCCGAATACCGGCATCACCGGGCGCTCGAGGTCGAGCAGAAGGCGCAGCACGGCGACGGTCGAGGCGACGACGACGCCCACGACGACGACGACGTGCCACCAGCGCGCGATGACGCGGCGCGCCGGGATCTCGTAGCTCTCGATCGCCCCGGTGATGGCGGCGACGTCGAGGTGGCGTTTGACGGAGAAGACGGCCGCGCACAGCATGATCGCGACGACGGTGATGCCGACGAGGCCGGTGAGGCGGTAGACGGAGCGGGGGAACTCCATCGTCACCATCCACCAGACGATCGCCGCGAACAGGGCCGCGATGGCGGCCGTCACTTCGAGGAGAAGGGCGATCCGCCCGGCGGCGCGGTCGGTGAGCGGCAGGAGCCGGAACTCGGTCGCACCGGGAGCAAGCGCGATCGACACGAGCAGCCGGACGAACAGCACCGCCGCCACCGGCAGCAGGAACACCTGCAGGACGCGGCGGGCCTGGTGGACGTCCTCGGAGAGCGCCACCACCACCCCGCCGCCGGCGATGAGGAAGAGGGCGATGCCGACCGCCATGCCGAGCGCCCGCAAGAGCAGGTAGGAGAGCCGGTCGGCGCGGTCCTGCGGATGGGCGATCGGCAGGGCGTCGAGCTTCGCGTGCCCGATCCGCCGCCAGGACAGCATCGCGGCGAAGCCGACCAGGATCGCCCCGACGGCGATCAGGAACGAATGACGGATGCGCTCGAAGAAGCCGGCCTCGCGCGCCGTGCGGATGGTATCCGGCAAGGCCGCGACGTGGCGGGGAATGTTGTCGGCGATGTTGAGGATCGCCTGCCGGACGTGCATCAGCGAGCGTACGAAGGTCTGCGGCGGCTCAGCCTCCGTCGCCACGGCAGGGGCCGGCGGCGCGATGACGAGGACCGTCGCCCCCTGCTGCTTGGCCGCCTCGACGAGATCGGCGAGCGCCTTCGCGGCGGCTGTGTCGGCGGCGGTGTCGGCCTCGCCGGTCGCCGCCCTCTCGGCGGATGCCGGCGTTGTCTGGGACAGCGCCGGGGTCGCGAGAAGCGGCGACATCTGGCCGGCGAGGAGGAGCAGGACCGCCGTCAGGAAGGCGGACAGCGGCGACAGCCGCCCCCGGCGAGGCGGGATGACGGCGCCCCGTGGCTCAATCCTGCGCTTCATCGCCCCCGTCACGCCCATCCCCATTCGCCCGTCGTCCGCCCGCGCGATGCTGATCCCCCCGCCGGGCCGGCGCAAGCACGATGCCACCGCCCGCCACCGCGGCATCGGCGCCGGGGCTATCGTGCCGCGGCGCTGTTGACGGGGCCCCGCCCCTCGCCTATCCCGGCGCGTGGCCCGCCCGCCACGCGCTCGTCCGCGCCGCCACTGCGGCCCGCCGGAGTCCTGAATGCTCCCGAACGCCATTGCGATCACCCCCGCGCTCGTCGCCGAGCACGGGCTGAAGCCTGACGAATACCAGCGAATCCTCGACCTCATCGGCCGCGAGCCGACGCTCACCGAGCTCGGCATCTTCTCGGCGATGTGGAACGAGCACTGCTCCTACAAGTCCTCGAAGCGCTGGCTGCGCACGCTGCCGACGACAGGACCGCGCGTCGTCCACGGCCCCGGCGAGAACGCCGGCGTCGTCGACATCGGCGACGGCATGGTGGTGGTCTTCAAGATGGAGAGCCACAACCACCCCTCCTACATCGAGCCCTACCAGGGCGCGACGACGGGGGTCGGCGGCATCCTGCGCGACGTCTTCACGATGGGCGCCCGGCCGATCGCGGCGCTGAACGCGCTGCGCTTCGGCGCGCCGGACCATCCGCGCACCCGCCACCTGGTCTCCGGCGTGGTGGCCGGTGTCGGCGGCTACGGCAACTCGTTCGGCGTGCCGACGGTCGGCGGCGAGGTGAACTTCGACCGCCGCTACAACGGCAACTGCCTCGTCAACGCGATGGCCGTCGGCCTCGCCCGCGCCGACGGCATCTTCCTGTCGGCGGCGTCCGGCGTCGGCATGCCGATCGTCTATCTCGGCTCGAAGACCGGCCGCGACGGCATCCACGGCGCGACGATGGCGTCCGCCGAATTCGACGAGGGCTCGGAGGAGAAGCGCCCGACCGTGCAGGTCGGCGACCCATTCTCCGAGAAGCTGCTGCTGGAGGCCTGCCTCGAACTGATGGCGTCCGGCGCCGTCATCGCCATCCAGGACATGGGCGCCGCCGGCCTCACCTGCTCGGCGGTGGAGATGGGCGCCAAGGGCGACCTCGGCGTCGAGCTCGACCTCGACAAGGTGCCGTGCCGCGAGGCGCGCATGACGGCCTACGAGATGATGCTCTCGGAGAGCCAGGAGCGCATGCTGATGGTGCTGCGGCCGGAGATGGAGGCCGAGGCGCAGGCGATCTTCCGCAAGTGGGGGCTCGACTTCGCCGTCGTCGGCCACACCACCGACACGCTGCGCTTCGTCGTCCGCCACCAGGGCGAGACGATGGCCGACCTGCCGATCAAGGACCTCGGCGACATGGCGCCGGAGTACGACAGGCCGCACGTCGCCCGGCCGCCGCGGCTGCCGCTCGATCCCGCCACCGTGCCGGCGCCGACGGATCTTGCGGCGACGCTGCTCGACCTCGTCGGCTCGCCCGACCTCTCGTCGCGCCGCTGGGTGTGGGAGCAGTACGACCACCTGATCCAGGGCAACACGGTGCGCCGGCCGGGTGGCGACGCCGCCGTGGTGCGCATCGACGGGACCTCGAGGGGTCTCGCGATGTCGGTCGACGTGACGCCGCGCTATTGCTACGCCGACCCCTTCGAGGGCGGCAAGCAGGCGGTCGCCGAGTGCTGGCGCAACATCACCGCGTCCGGCGCCCTGCCGATCGCGCTCACCGACAACCTCAACTTCGGCAATCCCGAGAAGCCGGAGATCATGGGCGAGTTCGTCGGCTGCATCCGCGGTATCGGCGAGGCGGCGCGGGCGCTCGACTTCCCCGTCGTCTCCGGCAACGTCTCGCTCTACAACGAGACGCTCGGCGAGGCGATCCTGCCGACCCCGGCGATCGGCGGCGTCGGCCTCCTCGACGACGTTTCCAGGGCCTCGTCGGCCGCCTTCGCCCGCGCCGGCGACGTGGTCTTCCTGGTCGGTGGCCACGGCACTCACCTCGGCGCCTCGATCTACGTGCGCGACGTGCTCGGTCGCGACGAGGGGCCGCCACCGCCGGTGGACCTCGACAGGGAGCGGCGCCACGGCGACTTCGTGCGGGCCGAGATCCGCGCCGGCCGCGCCAGCGCCGTGCACGACCTCTCCGATGGCGGGCTCGCCATCGCGATCGCCGAGATGGCGATGGCGTCGGGCATCGGCGCCCGCGTGACCGTTCCGGCGCCCACCCATGTCTCGCTGTTCGCCGAGGACCAGGCGCGCTACGTGGTGACGGTGGCCGCCGGCGAGGCCCGCGCCTTCGAGGCCGCCGCCGCGCAGAGCGGGGTGCCGGCCGACCGGCTCGGAGAAACGGGCGGGACGGAGTTGATCCTGCAAGGGGAAATCGCCATATCCGTTGCAAATCTGCGGGCACGGCACGAAGATTGGTTCCCGCGATTCATGCACGGCGAACGGTGAGGACCGACGGATGGCGATGGACGCCCGCGAGATCGAGGCGCTGATCAAGGCGGCGCTTCCGGACGCCCGGGTGGAGATCCGCGATCTCGCCGGCGACGGCGACCACTATGCCGCCGTGGTCGTCTCGTCGAAGTTCGCCGGCAAGACCCGGGTGCAGCAGCACCAGATGGTCTACGAGGCGCTGAAGGGATCCATGGGCGGCCAGTTGCACGCGCTGGCGCTGCAGACGGCCGCACCGGAAGCGTAGAGACCGCACGCGGTCACACGAGCAGGAAGGACAGGGGTCGACGATGGGTGACCGCAAGAAGCCGATGGCCGAGGTATCGGCGGAGGATCTGCACGCGGCGATCTCCACCTTCACGAAGAACGCCTCCGTGTTCACCGACGCCTCGGCCTCCGAGGACGCGGTCAAGCAGGCCGGTCTGGCGATCCGCGAGACGATGCCGACGCTGCGCGCGGCCGGCATGATGCGCATCTTCCGCGTGAAGAACGCCAAGCTTCGGCAGTACCTGACGCCCAAGAAGAAGGGCGCCGGGGCCAAGGGCGGCAAGAAGGCGGCTGGGGGCGAGGGCGCCGGCTGAGGCCGGCGGATGAGGTTTCCGCGCTCCGGATCGCCCGCGTGGGCGAACAGGGCCGGCAAAAGCAGGATACGAGCCGATGACTGACGTGACCGCGTTCATCGACAACGAAGTGAAGAGCAACGACGTCGTGCTGTTCATGAAGGGCACGCCGACGTTCCCGCAGTGCGGCTTCTCCGGCCAGGTCGTGCAGATCCTCGACTACGTCGGTGCCGCCTACAAGGGCATCAACGTGCTCGAGGACATGGCCGTGCGCGACGGCATCAAGGCCTATTCGAACTGGCCGACGATCCCGCAGCTCTACGTCAAGGGCGAGTTCGTCGGCGGCTGCGACATCGTCCGCGAGATGTTCCAGGCGGGCGAACTGCAGGAGCTGATGAAGTCGAAGGGCATCACCGTCCGCGAGACGGCGGC
>CAZDCR010000063.1:0-13157 GCA_964503995.1 uncultured Segnochrobactrum sp. | reverse complement strand
GGCGAAGATAGTTGGAGGGTAGCTTCCTGCAAAAATAGCTCAATGCCAGGCGGAGTGCCGTTCTGTCACCCACCGCGGCGGAATGGCGCGCGCGTGCCGATCCCCGTCCAGCTGAACACTGGTCGAGCAACCACGAGGAGGCCCTGCGATGCTGAACACGCTCATTCTCGCGCGTGCCGTCGTCATCGACGAGCGCCTGGACGGCAGCCACACGCCCACCGAGGCGCAGGTGGTCGCCGCCGCGGGCTGGCCGATGCCACGCTGGCTGCGCGCCCTGTTCGCCTGACACGCTCGACGTCCGCACCCCTCGGGGCGGACCTCGCGGTCAGGCGGGGCACGGGGCGTGGAGGGGCGCTGCGACGGCGACGTCGCGGCGCCCCTCTCGTTTTTGGCGCGGCGGCGGCGCGCCGGCGGGAGGGGCCACAGGGAACCTTATCGTCCGTAGCGCGTCTGCTATGCTGCCGACGGCGCCCGGTGGCGGGCCGCAGCGGCGCGGGGATGCGGCTGATGCGTTGGCAAGGTCGGCGGGAAAGCCAGAACGTCGAGGATCAGCGCGGCGCCGGTGGCGGCGGTGGTGGTTTCCGGGGCGGCTTCGGCGGCGGCGGCGGCGGCTTCCGCCTGCCGACCGGCGGCGGGCGCGGCCCGATCCTCGGCGGCGGCCGCGTCAGCATCTGGATGCTGCTGATCATCGGCGTGGTGCTGTGGTTCATGGGCATCAACCCGCTGGTGCTGCTCGGCATCGACACCGGGCCGACGATGGAGCAATCGCAGCCGCGGGCGCCCGCGCCCGGTGGGCAGGCCGGCAACCCGGGTGGCGGAGGCCAGGTGGCGACGCGGACCACGCCAGCGCCGGGGTCGACGGGCGCATCGGGGGCGCAGACGGCCGACGAGATGAAGCGGTTCGTCTCGGTGGTGCTGGCCGAGACGGAGGACGTCTGGGGCGAGCTCTTCAAGGTCGCCGGCCAGCGCTACAAGGATCCGACGCTGGTGCTGTTTTCCGGCGGGGTGTCGTCGGCGTGCGGCTTCGCAAGCTCGGCGAGCGGGCCGTTCTACTGCCCGGGCGACAGCAAGGTTTATCTCGACACGGAATTCTTCGACCAGCTCGACCGCCGCTTCGGTGCGCCGGGTGACTTCGCCCAAGCCTACGTCATCGCCCACGAGGTCGGCCACCACGTGCAGAACCAGATCGGCGTGCTGCCGAAGTTCAACCAGATGCGCCAGCGGATGAGCCAGGCGGAGGCGAACGCCATGTCGGTGCGCGTCGAGCTGCAGGCCGACTGCTTCGCCGGCGTCTGGGCGCACTACACTGACCAGAAGGGGCTGCTGGAGGCCGGCGATCTCGACGAGGCGCTGAATGCGGCCCAGCAGATCGGCGACGACACCCTGCAGAAGCGCCAGCAGGGCTATGTCGTGCCGGAGAGCTTCAACCACGGTACCTCGGAGCAGCGGGCGCGCTGGTTCCGCACCGGCTTCGACACAGGCCGCGCCGACGCCTGCGACACCTTCAACGCCGACCGCATCTGAGGCGCGTGACGGCGGGCGGGCGGCATCGCGCCGCTTGCCCGATGCCACCCGCCCGGCGAATGTCGCGCCATCGGCGGACGGAGTGGCTTCGATGAGTGATGATGCCGTGCGGGCGCTCGCCCGCAGTCTTCTCGATGCCGGTGTCGGCGAGCTGACGGCCCGCGAGCGCAAGGTGATCCTGAAGCTCGCCGAGCGCACGTCGGTCGCGCGCGACGTCAACACCCAGTTCGACGAGCAGCTGTCGTTCGGTGACCGCCTCGCCGACCAGGTGGCGGCCGTCGGCGGATCGTGGGCCTTCATCATCGGCTTCGGGGCGGTGATCGTTTTCTGGGTGGGGCTGAACTCGCTGCTGCTCGCCCAGTGGGGCGAGCCGTTCGACCCCTATCCCTACATCTTCCTCAACCTGATGCTGTCGATGCTGGCGGCGATCCAGGCGCCGGTCATCATGATGTCGCAGAACCGGCAGGCCGAGAAGGATCGCCTCGCGGCCACGCACGACTATGAGGTCAACCTGAAGGCCGAGATCGAGATCATGGCGCTGCACGACAAGCTCGACCAGCTGCGCACCGAGCACATCGCAGCCCTGGTCGAGCGCCTCGACCGGCTCCTGGCCGATCGCGGCGAGATCACCGGCCGGACGCCGTGACGGCGGCGGAGGCCTGCCGTCGTCTGCTTACTCCGCCCGTTCGGGCAGCGTCTCCTCGCCCTTGGCGGCGCGGATGAGGTTGACGAAGCGGGTGAACAGATAGTGGCTGTCGCGCGGGCCAGGCGAGGCCTCGGGGTGGTACTGCACCGAGAACACCGGCTTGTCCTTCAGGCGGATGCCGCAGTTCGAGCCGTCGAAGAGGGAGACGTGCGTCTCCTCGACCGCCTCGGGCAGGCTGCCGCGCTCGACGGCGAAGCCGTGGTTCATCGAGGTGATCTCGACCTTGCCGGTGGTGTGGTCCATCACCGGGTGGTTCGCGCCGTGGTGGCCCTGGTGCATCTTCGACGTGGTGCCGCCGAGCGCGATGCCGAGCATCTGGTGGCCGAGGCAGATGCCGAACACCGGCAGGCCGGCATCGACGACGCCGCGGATCGCCGGCACGGCATATTCGCCGGTGGCGGCGGGATCGCCGGGGCCGTTCGACAGGAAGACGCCGTCGGGCTTGTGGCCGAGGATGTCCTCGGCGGTGGCCGTGGCGGGCACCACGGTGACGCGGCAGCCCTGGTCGGCGAGGAGCCGCAGGATGTTGCGCTTGATGCCGTAATCGATGGCGACGACGTGGTGGCGTGGCGCCTCCTGGCGGCCGTAGCCGTGGTTCCACGCCCAGGTCTTCTCGTCCCAGGTGTAGGTCTGGCGGGCGCTGACGTCTTTCGCGAGATCGAGGCCGACGAGGCCCGGCCAGGCGGCGGCCTTCGCCTTCAGGTGGGCGAGGTCGAACACCCCGTCCGGCGCATGGGCGATGACGCCGTTCGGCATGCCCTTCTCGCGGATGAGGTTGGTCAGCGCACGCGTGTCGACGCCAGACAGGCCGATGATGCCGCGGGCCGCCAGCCACCGGTCGAGGCGGCGCATGGCGCGGTAGTTCGACGGCTCCGTGACGGGCGCGCGCACCACGCAGCCGCGCACGCCGACGACGTCGGCCATGCCGACGGTCTCGACGTCCTCGTCGTTGGTGCCGACATTGCCGATGTGGGGAAAGGTGAAGGTGACGATCTGGCCGGCATAGGAGGGATCGGTGAGGATCTCCTGGTAGCCGGTCATCGCGGTATTGAAGCAGACCTCGGCGACGGCGCTGCCGGTGGCGCCGAAGCCGGCGCCTTCGATCACCGTGCCGTCGGCCAGCACGAGAACGCCGGTCGTCGGCGCTTCCTGCCAGCCCGGGGTGGCGGGGGCATAGTCTTGCATGGCACGTCCCGAGGATTATCTACGAGGCGCGACGGCGCGAAGCGGGCGCACGGCCGGCCGACTGGACAGGGCGATAGGGCAAAGCGGCCGCGGATGCAATGCGGCGCGGTGCGGACCCTGGCCACGGAAGGACCTTTCCGTCGGATGGCGACTTGCAACTTTGTCGACATCATGGCAGGTGACTGGACGCCCGGCGGCGCCGGCACAAAATTCAGGCGATCCTGAAGTTGGTGGAATTACAACGAGATGAGTGACATCTCCGGGTTTGCCAGCCCCTCCGCTGCGCGCTACTCTGGCGCTTCGGGACGAGGGTCGGAGACCTCCATGCGGGATCGGATCGCGGCTGCCCTGAAGGCTGCCGCCGATGCGGACGACAGGCGCCGGGCCTGCACCCTGCGCCTCATTTCGACCGCCGTGCGCGACCGCGACGGCGCGAGCCGCGGGCGCGGCTGTGACGGCATCGGCGACGCCGAGGTGCGCGCGCTGCTGCTCACGATGATCCGCCAGCGGGAGGAATCGGTCCGCGAGTACGAGGAGGGCGGCCGGCTCGACCTCGCCGAGGAGGAACGCCGCGAGATCGAGGTGATCCGCGAGTTCCTGCCGCCGCAGCTCGACGAGGGCGCGATCCGCTCCGCCTGCCAGGAGGTCGTCGACGAACTCGGCGCCCACGGCCTGCGCGACGTCGGCCGCACGATGGCCCGCCTGCGCGAGCGCTACCCCGACCGGATGGATTTCGGCCAGGCGAGCAGCGTCGTGAAGGACCTGCTGCGGTAAGGACCTGCTGAGGTAGGGCGCGGCCGCCGTCACTGCGGTGGAAATCCACGCCTGATCTGTGCATCCAGCGCGTTCTACCCCGGCCTGTCTGCCCGTCTGTGATAGGGAGAAGCCATGCGCTTTCCCGAGCACCTTCTGGACGAGATCCGCACGCGGCTGCCCCTCTCGGAGGTGGTCGGCCGGCGGGTGACCTGGGACAAGCGCAAGTCGCAGCCGCAGCGCGGCGATCTCTGGGCGTGCTGCCCGTTCCACCAGGAAAAGTCGCCGTCCTTCCACGTCGACGACCGCAAGGGCTTCTACCACTGCTTCGGCTGCGGGGCCTCGGGCGACCACATCCGTTTCGTCATGGAGACGGAGGGGCTGTCGTTCCCGGAGACGGTGGAGCGCCTCGCCGGCGAGGCAGGCGTGCCGCTACCGGCGCGCGACGCCGAGAGCGAGCGCCGCGACATGCGCCGCAAGGGGCTCGCAGAGGCCGTCGAGCTCGCCGCCCTCTATTTCGAGCAGCGCTTCCGCTCCGGTGCCGGCCGTGAGGCGCGCGAATATGCCGAGCGGCGCCGGCTCTCGCCTGAGACGCTGCACGCCTTCCGCATCGGCTACGCCCCCGGCGACCGTGACGCGCTGACCCGCCATCTGGTGGCGTCCGGCGTCGACGAGGCGACGATCGTCGAGGCGGGGCTCGCCGGCCGGCCGGAGGACGGGCGCGCCGTCTATGACCGCTTCCGCAACCGGCTGATGATCCCGATCCATGACGCCCGCGGCCGCGTGGTGGCGTTCGGCGGCCGGGCGCTGGCGACGGGCCAGGAGCCGAAATATCTCAATTCGCCGGAGACGCCGCTGTTCTCGAAGCGAGCGCTCCTGTTCAACGCCCATCGCGCCCGCGAGGCGGCGCATACGAGCGGGTCGGTCGTGGTCGTCGAGGGCTACCTCGACGCCATCGCGGTGTCGCAGGCGGGCATCCGCGGCGTCGTCGCCACCCTCGGCACCGCCTTCACCGAGGAACAGATCCGGGCGCTGTGGCGGCTCGCGCCGGAGCCGGTGATCTGCTTCGACGGCGACAAGGCCGGCATCGCCGCCGCCCACCGGGCGATCGACCGCATCCTGCCGCTGGTGGAGGCGGGGCGCTCGTTCAATTTCGCCATCCTGCCCGAGGGCAAGGACCCGGACGACCTGATCGCCGACGGCGGCGCGGCGCGCTTCCTCGCCGAGGTGAAGGCGGCCGCCCCCCTGTTCGACGTGATGATGGACCGCGAGCTCGCCGGCGCCCGCCTCGACACGCCGGAGCGGCGGGCGGCCCTGGAGAAGCGGCTCGACGAGCTCGTCGCCACCATCCGCGACGCCCGCGTCTCGCGCGAGTACCGCGCCGCGCTGAAGCTGCGCCTGTCGGAGCGGCTGTGGCGCGGCCAGGGCGAGCGTGCGGCGGCGCGTGGCCAACAGCAGCGCGGAGAGCGCGGGCGACCGATGGAGCCGCCCGGGGCGGCCCTCAACGGCCCGCTGACGACACCGCCGAAGGAGCCTGGCGCCGTCGACCGGCTGGTGCTCGGCCTGCTCGTCGAGCATCCCGGCCTCGTCGCCGCCCACTATGAGCGCATCGCCCATCTGCCGCTGCGCAGCGAGCGCCACCGCGCCTTCCGCGATGCGCTCCTCGACGTCGTCGCCGATGCCGCCCACGACGGCGGCGAGCACGAAGACGTCGCCCCCGGCGAGGTGCTCGCCCGTCTCGACGGCCCGTTCTTCCAGGTGCTGCGCGAGGTGCACGGCGGTGGCCAGGGGCTGCGCCGGGCGTTCGGGCTGCTCACCTTCCACCCGAGCGCCGACTTCGTCGAACGCTACGTGCTGCTGCTTGTCGAGAAGATCGAGATTGCCGTGCTCGCCGAGGAGATCGAGGCGCTGACGCGGGCCGCCGGCGAGAGCATCGACGAGGAGACGTGGGAGCGCCTCAAGGCCCTCAGCGCCGAACACGCCCGCCGCGAGGGCGACTACCAGGCCGACGAGCGGTCGCTCGCCGACGAGGCCCGCAAGATCCGCGCCGCCTATGGCGCCGGCGCCGCCCTTTCCATCGAGGCGGCGGGCGGGTAGGGACCGGGATCGACGGGACGCCGGGGCGGCCGCGTCGTCACGCCGCCATGGGTCGGGCCGACCTCGCAGACGGGATGACATCGCCGACGGGACGACATCGCCGTGTCGTCGCGGTGTGCCACCGCTGGCGACCCACCATCCGCCAAAGACAATCCGCCCCGGCCGTGGCATGGGGCTTGCCAGACGGGATGCAATGAAGCGAGCTTCCGAGGACACCGTGCGCAAGTCTGCCGCCGATCTGGCCGCTGTCGATCTCGCCGCCGTCGAGACCGATCCCGACCAGCCGCTGAAGGACGACGTCCGGCTGCTCGGGCAGATCCTCGGCGACACCATCCGCGAGCAGGAGGGCGAGGCGACCTTCGAGCTGATCGAGGCGATCCGGCGGCTGTCGGTGTCCGACCAGCGCAAGGCCGATCTGGCCGCCCGGCGCGAGCTCGACCGGCTGCTGACGCGGCTGTCGCCGTCCGAGACGGTGTCGGTGATCCGCTCGTTCAGCTATTTCTCCCACCTCGCCAACCTCGCCGAGGACTGCCACCACCTGCAGCGGCGCAACCGCGAGGAAGCGCTGGAGGAAGAGACCGAGGGCAGCCTCGCCAACTCGTTCTCGCGGCTGAAGGCGGCCGGGATCGGCCCGGACAAGGTGGCGCGGGCGCTGTCGCGCAGCTTCGTCTCGCCGGTGCTGACGGCGCACCCGACGGAGGTGCAGCGCAAGAGCACGCTCGATGCGGAGCGCGCCATCGGCGAGCTCCTGGCGGCGCGGCGAAGCTTGCGCGGCGCCCGCGCGCGGGCCGCCAACGACGCGCTCCTGAAGGCGCGCATCGTGCAGCTCTGGCAGACGCGGCTGCTGCGCTACACCCGGCTCACCGTGCGCGACGAGATCGAGAACGCGCTCGGCTACTACCGCACGACCTTCCTGAAGCAGATCCCGCGCGTCTACGAGGAACTGGAGGGCCACGTCGGCCGGCCGGTGGCGCCGTTCCTGCGCATGGGCAACTGGATCGGCGGCGACCGCGACGGCAACCCCAACGTCACCGCCGAGACGCTGACGATGGCGCTCCGCCGCCACGCCGAGATCGTGCTCCGGCACTATCTCGTCGAGGTGCACGAGCTCGGCGCAGAACTCTCGATGTCGCGCCGGCTCGTCGACTGCACGGCGGACCTCATCGCGCTCGCCGACCGCGGCGGCGACGACAACGGCCACCGCGAGGACGAACCTTATCGACGGGCGCTGACGGGCATCTACGCCCGCCTCGCCGGCACGCTCCGGGCGCTCACCGGCACCGAGGCGCTGCGCCATGCGGTGGCGCCGGCGGTGCCCTATGGCGGGCCGGAGGAGTTCCTCGCCGACCTCAAGGTGATCGAGGAATCGCTGACCCGCCACCATGGCGGGCCGATGGTGGGCGTGCGGCTCGCGCCGCTCATCCGCGCCGTCGAGGTGTTCGGCTTCCACCTCGCCACCACCGATATCCGCCAGAGCTCCGACAAGCACGAGGCGGTGATCGCCGAGCTCCTGTCGGTCGCCCGCCTCGAGCCGGACTATTCGGCGCTTTCGGAGGAGGACAAGCGGGCGCTGCTGCTGCGGCTGCTGCAGGACCCGCGGCCGCTGCGCGTGCGCGGTGCGGAGTATTCCGAGCTCGCGATCGGCGAACTGGCGATCTTCGAGGCGGCACGCAGGCTGCGGGCGGAGTTCGGGCGCGAGGCGATCCGCCACTACATCATCAGCCACACCGAGAGCGTCAGCGACCTGCTCGAGGTGCTGCTGCTGCAGAAGGAGTGCGGGCTGATGGCGCGCACGCTGGCGCCGGCCGATGCCTCGCTCGCCACGGTGGACCTGATCGTCGTGCCGTTGTTCGAGACGATCGACGACCTGCGCGCCGCCGAGCCGATCATGCGCGCCTTCTACGACCTGCCGGGCATCGAGACGCTGGTGCGCAATTCCGGCGCCGAGCAGGACATCATGCTCGGCTACTCCGACAGCAACAAGGACGGTGGCTACTTCACCTCTAACTGGGAGCTCTACCGCGGCTCGACCGCGCTCGCCCGCCTGTTCGACGCCAAGCCGGGACTGACGCTGCGGCTCTTCCACGGCCGCGGCGGCGCCGTCGGGCGCGGCGGCGGGCCGAGCTACCAGGCGATCCTGGCGCAGCCGCCCGGCACCGTGAAGGGCCAGATCCGCCTGACCGAGCAGGGCGAAGTGATCAACGCCAAGTACGCCAACCCCGAGATCGGCCGGCGGCATCTGGAAACGCTGACGGCGGCGACGCTCGAGGCGACGCTGCTCGCCCCCGGCGAGGCGGCGCCGCCGGAGTTCCTGCAGGCGGCGGCGGCGCTGTCGGAGCTGTCGATGCGGGCCTATCGCGGCCTCGTCTACGAGACGGAGGGCTTCACCGACTACTTCTTCGCGGCGACGCCGATCGCCGAGATCGCCGAGCTCAACATCGGCTCCCGCCCCGCCTCGCGGAAGGCGAACCGCCGCATCGAGGACCTGCGTGCCATCCCGTGGAGCTTCTCGTGGGGCCAGAGCCGGGTGGCGCTGCCCGGGTGGTACGGCTTCGGCTCCGCCGTCGACGGCTTCCTGGCGACCGATCCGGCGGAACGGCTCCTGCTCCTGAAGCGGATGGGCGCCTCATGGCCGTTCTTCCAGGCGTTGCTGTCCAACATGGACATGGTGCTGGCGAAGGCCGACCTCGGCGTCGCCCGCCGCTATGCCGATCTCGTCGCCGACAAGGCGCTGGCGGAGCGCATCTTCGCGGCGATCGAGGCGGAGTTTGACCGCACCGTGAAGGCTCTCGACGCCATCACCGGCACGGGCGAGCGCCTCGCCGACAATCCGACGCTCGCCCGCTCGATCGCCCACCGCTCCGCCTACATCGCGCCGCTCAACCATCTGCAGGTGGAACTGCTGCGGCGCTGGCGGGCGGGCCAGGTCGACGAGAAGGCGCAGCGCGGCATCCTGATCTCGATCAATGGCATCGCCGCCGGGCTGCGCAACACCGGCTGACGGGCCGCTCCGGCCCGCGTCGAGCGCCGATATTCTGGAACAGCTTGCAGTTTTGCGGCGAGACGCTATCTAAGCGACCCGGCCGACCGTGGCCCGAGACAGGTTTCGGCCTGGTTCGCAAGAGGCCGCGAAGGCCCGGGCTTCAATCGCCGGCGGCGTGCGGGGGCGGAGCGGGAGATCGAGGCGCGACGGGGCGGTAACGCCTCGGCGCATTTATTGTTTGGCGATCCTGCGTCGCCGCGACCCGTTTTTCCGGCCAGCCCCCCACTGGGACGGCCGGCCCCGCATGGCGGGGAAGGGCGTGGCACCCTACCTGTAGGTCGGGAGAATGGCGCGAGGCTGGTGCGGCCGGGTCAAAGCGGCCGCCGACGGGACCGGTCGCCCCGGACCGCCGTGACGCATTGAAACGACAAAGACGACCTGGAGCAGAACATGGCAGCCAAGGCGACCGAAACCGAGGAAGCCCCGGAGCCCGCAGCAGAGACGTCTGACGGGCCGCTGCTCGATCTTTCGGACGCCGCCGTCAAGCGGATGATCAAGGCCGCCAAGAAGCGCGGCTACGTGACCTATGACGAGCTGAACGAGGTGCTCCCCTCCGAGGAGGTCACCTCCGAGCAGATCGAGGACACGATGGCGATGCTCAACGACATGGGCATCAACGTCATCGACGCCGAGGAGGCCGAGGAGGCCGAGCAGGCGGACGCCGGCGGCGCGGAGGAAGAGGGCGGCGAGCTCGTCGAAGCGCAGCCGACCGCGGTGGTGCGCGCGACGACCACCCGCGAGCCCTCCGAGCGCACCGACGACCCGGTCCGCATGTACCTGCGCGAGATGGGCTCGGTCGAGCTGTTGTCGCGCGAGGGCGAGATCGCCATCGCCAAGCGGATCGAGGCCGGCCGCGAGGCGATGATCGCCGGGCTGTGCGAGAGCCCGCTGACCTTCCAGGCGATCATCATCTGGCGCGACGAGCTGATCGAAGGAAAGATCCTCCTCCGCGACATCATCGATCTCGAGGCCTCCTATGCCGGCCCGGACGTCGAGCCGAAGGCCGACGGCGAGGCGGAGGGCGAGGACGGCGAGGCGCCGGTGCCGACGCCCGAGGACAACGACGACGGCGAGGACGACTACGAGTCGAACGTCTCGCTCGCCGCGATGGAGACGGAGCTGAAGCCGAAGGTGCTCGCCACCTTCGACGTCATCGCCGAGAACTACAAGAAGCTGCGCCGCCTGCAGGACCAGAACGTCGAGCAGCGCCTGCAGAGCAAGCTCTTGTCGCCGAGCCAGGAGCGGCGCTTCAAGAAGTTCCGCGACGACATCGTCGCCGAGCTGAAGGAGCTGTCGCTCAACCAGCACCGCATCGATGCGCTGGTCGAGCAGCTCTACGACATCAACCGCCGGCTGATGGGCCACGAGGGCCGGCTCTTGCGTCTCGCTGAATCCTACGGCGTTTCGCGCGACAGCTTCCTGCGCGAGTACCAGGGCTCCGAGCTCGATCCGAACTGGACGCGGCGGGTGGCGAACCTGTCGGCCCGCGGCTGGCGCGAGTTCGTCTCGCGCGAGGCGAACCGCATCCGCGAGCTGCGCCAGGAGATCCAGAACCAGGCGACCGAGACCGGCCTCGAGATCATCGAGTTCCGCCGCATCGTCCACATGGTGCAGAAGGGCGAGCGCGAGGCCCGGCAGGCGAAGAAGGAGATGGTGGAGGCGAACCTCCGGCTCGTCATCTCCATCGCCAAGAAGTACACGAACCGCGGCCTGCAGTTCCTGGACCTCATCCAGGAGGGCAACATCGGCCTGATGAAGGCGGTGGACAAGTTCGAGTACCGCCGCGGCTACAAGTTCTCGACCTATGCGACGTGGTGGATCCGGCAGGCGATCACCCGCTCGATCGCCGACCAGGCCCGCACCATCCGCATCCCGGTGCACATGATCGAGACGATCAACAAGATCGTCCGCACCTCGCGCCAGATGCTGCACGAGATCGGTCGCGAGCCGACGCCGGAGGAGCTGGCCGAGAAGCTCGCGATGCCGCTCGAGAAGGTGCGCAAGGTCCTGAAGATCGCCAAGGAGCCGATCAGGCTCGAGACGCCGATCGGCGACGAGGAGGATTCGCACCTCGGCGACTTCATCGAGGACAAGAACGCGATCCTGCCGATCGACGCGGCGATCCAGTCGAACCTGCGCGAGACGACGACGCGGGTGCTCGCCTCGCTCACCCCGCGCGAGGAGCGCGTGCTGCGCATGCGCTTCGGCATCGGCATGAACACCGACCACACGCTCGAAGAGGTCGGCCAGCAGTTCTCGGTGACGCGCGAGCGCATCCGCCAGATCGAGGCGAAGGCGCTCAGGAAGCTCAAGCACCCGAGCCGCTCGCGCAAGCTGCGCAGCTTCCTCGACAACTGAGCGCCCGCCCGCCACGGGGCGGGCGGCGCCATAGCGCCAGCGGAGCGACGATGTCCTTCCTGAAATCCCTGTTCGGGCTCGGGGCCAAGAGCGAGAGCGCCGGCGAGCCGGCGGCCGCCAAGGCCGTCAAGGAGATCGAGCACAAGGGCTTCACCGTCCGGGCCGCGCCCTTCCAGGAGGGCGGGCAATACCAGACGGCCGGCGCCATCGTGAAGGTGGTCGACGGGGTCGAGCGCGAGCACCGCTTTATCCGCGCCGACCGCTTCGGCTCGATCGACGCCGCCGCCGACGTGGCGCTCGCCAAGGGCCGCCAGATCATCGACGAGCAGGGCGAGAAGATCTTCACCCGCGAGGGGTGACGACGGGGGAGGCGGCCCTCGACTGGCCGCATCCGCGCGATCGGTGCGCGGCCTCCCGTCTTCGGGCCGCCTGCGCTATACTGGCCGCATGAACGTCGTCGCCGGCATCTTCGAGACCGTCGGAGTGACGCCCGTCAGCCGGGCGGCGGAGGGACTCGCGCGTCGCGCCTTCACTATCTCCGAGCTCGAGAAGATGGTCGAAGCCGGGCTGATCGACCCCGACGAGCGGCTCGAACTGATCGGCGGGGAGATCGTGCCGATGTCGCCGAAGGGGAACCGGCACGAGGCGATCAAGGTCGCGCTCAACTTCGTCTGGTCCAAACGCTGCCCGGACACCCACGCGATTGCGCCGGAGACTGGCCTCTATCTCAGCAAGATGACCTACCTGGAGCCCGACTTCATCGTCTTCGACAGAAGCGTCGGGCTCGCCAATGTCCGCGGTCCGGACGTCCTGCTCGCCGTCGAGGTGGCGGATTCGTCGCTGGATTACGATCTCGGCCGCAAGCCGCTGATCTATGCCGAGCACGGCGTGCGGGAACTGTGGGTGATCAACGCCGCCGCTCGGACAGTGCGCGTGCACATGGGACCCGGCCCCGGGGGCTACGCCTTCGTGCGCGAGTATCGATCTGCGGACCGTCTGGAGCCGACGGCGGCGCCCCGCGACTTCGCCTTCGCACTGGACGATCTGCCCGCAGTCTAGTGGCATTGCGGCTTGCGCCGGCGCCGGCCCTCTGGCATCGCCTCGGCGATGTCCGACGAACCCGCCCCCGCCCGCCCGATCACGATCTACATCGATGCCGACGCCTGTCCGGTGAAGACGGAGATCTACCGCGTCGCCGAGCGCCACCGGCTGCCGGTCACCGTGGTGGCGAACCAGCCGATCGCGGTGCCGCGGGAGGACTGGATCACCCGCGTGCACGTCGGCGGCGGCCCGGACGTGGCCGACGACTGGATCGCCGAGCGGGCGGGGAAGGGCGATGTCGTCGTCACCGCCGACGTGCCGCTCGCCGACCGCTGCGTGAAGGCCGGCGCGTCGGTGATCTCGCCGACGGGGCGCGCCTTCACCGAGGCGTCGATCGGCATGGCGCTCGCCACCCGCAACCTGCTCGACGACCTGCGCTCCGCCGGCGAG
>CAZDCR010000062.1:12197-13422 GCA_964503995.1 uncultured Segnochrobactrum sp. | reverse complement strand
ATGGCGAGACGCGTCGCGGTGCTGCTGTTCGACGAGGTCGAGGTGATGGACTTCGCCGGACCCTTTGAGGTGTTCGCAGTCACCGGCCAGCGCGGCGGCGAGGCGCTGTTCGACGTCTTCACCGTGGCGCGCGAGAAGCGCCCGGTGCTCGCCCGCAACGGCCTCAGCATCAACCCCGATTTCGGCTTCGCCGACGCGCCCGCGGCGGAGATCCTCGTCGTCCCCGGCGGCTACGGCACGCGGCGCGTGATGCACGACGCTGCGACGCTCACCTTCGTGCAGGCACACGCTGAGAAGGCCGAGCGGGTGCTGTCGGTGTGCACGGGCGCGCTGATCCTCGCCCGCGCCGGCCTGCTCGACGGGCTCTCGGCGACCACCCATCGCGGCGCCCTGCATGAACTGCGCGAGCACGCGCCGGCGACGACGGTGCTCGACACCGCCCGCGTCGTCGACAACGGCCGCATCGTGCTGTCGGCCGGCATCTCCGCCGGCATCGACGCGGCGCTGCATCTGGTCGCCGACCTGCACGGCGTCGACCAGGCGATCGAGACCGCCGCCTACATGGAATATGACTGGCGCCATCGTGCCGTCGACGGCACCGCCGTGGTGAAGCCTCAGCGCGCCGCCGGATAGGCGGCGTGCGCCACGACGCGCCAGCGGCCGTCGATCTTGCGGAAGACGGTGAGCCGCGGTGCCTCGCCGGTGATCGCCTTGCCGTCGGCGATCTGCTCGACCTCCATCTTGTAGCGGACCACCAGGACGCCGTCGGCCTCGGTCGCGATCAGGTCGCGCGCCGCCGGCGCCTTCAACTGCCGGGTGCGGCCGCTTCCGAGGTAGTCCTCCCGCACGAACCCAATGCCGTCCGAACGCTGGATCTGGAACTCCGGCGCCAGCACGTCGGTGACCGCCGCCGCGTCGTTTGAGGCGAGCGCGTCGAGCCAGGCCTTCACGGCGTCGTCGGCATCGGCCGCAATGGCCGGCGCCGAGAGGGCGAGCAGGGCGCTCAGGGCGGTGGCAAGGCCGAGATGGTGAGCGGGTGACGGACCGGCCCTGCGGGCATCCGCCGTCGTGCCGACCCGGTTCATCTCGTCGGACATCATGCCGCCTCTCCCCATCGTCGATCTTCCTGCGAACCGCGGAGATGTGGTGCCGTGCGGCCCCCCCTCCCTGCCCTCCCCCGCGAGGGGGGAGGGTTTGCGTCCCAATTTTGGGGATGCCGATGCTA